>JASHQE010000185.1 GCA_030037705.1 Acidobacteriaceae bacterium
CGGTGGTGCGGTTCCTGGAAAAGCTGCTGGTGTTTTAAGTGCAGGGGAGTAGGGAACAGGGACTAGTGTCCTGAGTCTTAAATTCGCAACATAATTGCCGCTGTCATCCTGAGCGGAGGTCGCCGCGGCGACCGGAGTCGAAGGATCTGCGGTTCGGGACTTCGACTTATGTTATGAACTTCTGACTCACCACACTAAGGACTAGGCGGGGTCTGATGAATCACGGAGCGAGAGGGTTTCGTAACAGGGCACGGCTTTAGCCGTGCCATAAAAAGTGCATAAATGGTGGGCTTTAGCCCCTGAGGGATGTTTTCTACGACTGCCTCAAACCATTTATGCAACCAGTTCCAGGGAGCAGGGAATAGGGCGATGCCGGTAATGACGCAAAGAGCAATGGACAGAGCATCCGGAAAGTTCGTGAGGCTGCTCCTCTCATTCGCCTTCACGATGCCTATCCGTGTGCGCGCGGCCGATACCGGACACACGGTGCGCGTCAAGGATGTCGCAGCCATCGAGGGTATTCGCGACAACCAGCTCGTCGGCTACGGTCTGGTGGTCGGGCTGCACGGCACCGGCGATAGCCAGCAGACGATCTTTCCGGCGCAGACTCTTATCTCGGCCTTGCAGCGAATGGGCATCACGGTGCCGCAGACCGGCGCTATCAGCGCGGCCAATATGCAGGTCAAAAACATGGCCGGGGTTTTTGTCATAGCTACGCTGCCGCCCTTTGTAGAGCCCGGCTACAAGCTTGACGTCACCGTCTCCTCGGCCGGCGACGCGCGTTCGCTCGAAGGCGGAATTCTCCTGATGACGCCGCTCTACGGCCCGGACGGCAAAATCTTCGCGCAGGCGCAGGGGTCGCTGGTTCTGGGCGGCTATGTGGCTGCAGCCGGAGGGAACGCCCGCCAGGTGAACCACCCCACCACGGCGCGCATCCCCGATGGGGCGCTCATCGAGCGGCCGGTGCCCTTTGATCTCAAGCAACTGCATACCATCGACGTAGTCCTGAACGATGCCGACTTCCATACCGCCGAGCGGATGGCCGCATCGATCGACCAGGTATTGGGCGCGGAGCGCGCGCACGCCCTCGACAGCCGGAGGGTTGAGGTTACGCCCAACCCCGGCGAAGACATGGCCGCGCTGCTCGATAAGATCGAGTCGGCGCCGATCGAGGTTTATCCGCGGGCGCGCGTGGTCGTGAACGAACGCACGGGCACGGTGGTGATTGGTGGGACGGTACAACTGCTGCCGGTCTCGATCCTGCACGGCGGGTTGAGCGTGAACGTGATCTCCAAGGTCGAGGTCTCGCAACCGAACGCGCTCTCTTCAGGGGGAACCACGCAGGTCGTGCAGCAGACCTCGGTGCAGGCTGAAGATAAACCCGTCAATCGCATCGATCTCAAAGAAGGCGCAACCGTCGAGGATCTGGTGCAGGAGCTGCAACGCACCGGCGCGGGCGCGCGGGACGTGATCTCGATTTTGCAGGCGATGAAAGAGGCCGGTGCGCTGGAAGCCGACCTGGAGGTGCTTTGATGCATGGAGGAATCCACGCCAATCCAGTCACGCCACAAATGCCCGCGATGTCAACTCAAACGGCAGCGCCCAATCCCAAGCTGGTGCACGCGGCGCATGAATTTGAGGCGCAGATGATGCAGGAATTATTGAAGCCGATGACCGAGGACGATTTGCTGACGGGCGAAGATGACGACTCCGGTCTCGCATTGAATTCGGGCTCCGGATCGGGCGGCGCGCTGTCCGATTTCGCCTCAGAGGCTTTGGGGCAGGCTTTGAGCGAGCATGGCGGCTTTGGCATCGCCGATAAGATCATCCGCGAGCTGAGCCGTCACGGCCGTTCGTTGCGGCCCGGAACCGGATCGGTAACGCAGAAGGTAACCGGAGCTTTGCACGGGAATACCGTGATGAGAACGCTCAAATGACTAACGGGATGAGCAACAGAACCGATACATTCGGTAAGGAGCAGGCTTTATGGATATAAGCAGCAGTCTGGATGGATTGAGGTCGCTGCTTGGCGTCAATTCGACCGCGCCGGCCGCAGCGCCGGCTAAAAATGCCGGTGCGCCCTCTTTGAACGGGCTGGGCAGCGATCTGGCGACCTTGAGCAGTGCGGGCAACGAGGTATCGCAGACAGCCACGAGCGACGGCGTGCGCTTGGATAAGGTAGCGGCTATTCAGTCGGCTCTGGCCTCCGGCACTTACTCCGTGCCCGCCTCGGCTGTGGCCTCGAAATTGATCGATACCATGCTGGCCGGGCACTGAGTCCGAGTTTCCTCCCGCAGATGAACCTGAAGCTCCAGCTTCCACGGGAGATGTGTCCCTGTACGCCGTCGCGCTTGGCAGAAACAAATAGGGAGAGGACTGACAGCCGATGTGGATTTCGAAGCCGCGCCCGGTGCCGCTGGAGTTGAGAGCGTTGGTGCAGGAAGCGTCTCGTGCGCTTGCCCGGCTCGATGCGGACCGGCTGGAGGAGATGGCTCTTTCCTGCCAGGCTCTCATGCTGCCGGCGAATGCGGAGAGCAAAGAACTGCTGAGGCGCCAGACGTACGAAGCCGCGCGCGATATGGCAATCTTCGCGCGCGTTCTCGATGCGACCCGCGCCAATCTGGAAGTGATGCGCCGGTTGCGCGCGCTGCGCTCGGCAAGGATCGAGTACGGCGGCTGCGAGAGGGCGGAAACACGCTATGGGCACGATTAACTCCGCGTTCAGCATCACGACTGGGGCCCTCGATGCCGACCAGGCGGCTCTCAATGTCGTTGCCAACAACGTGGCCAACGCCAACACTCCTGGCTACACCGACGAAGTTCCCGACTGGCAGCAGAACTCGCCCATTAACGTCAACGGAGTGCAAAACGGCGATGGCGTGACGGAGACGGGCGCCACATCGCAACGCGACCGTGTGCTCGAGGAACGGCTCGATCAGCAGCAGCAACTGGCCTCGGCCTCGAACGCGCGGCTCAACTCGCTGAATACCGTGCAGGCGCTCTTTACGCCCGATTCGGGCTCGTCCAGCTCAACCGCGGGCGACATCGGCAGCGACATCACCAGTTTCTTCGACTCGTTTTCTTCGCTCGAAGCCAATCCCACCGATGACGCACTGCGGCAGGATGTGCTTTCGACGGCATCCACGCTGGCCGGCGACATTTCGAACGCCGCAGCCAGCCTCGACTCGCAGCGCTCAGCTCTCGACCAGGAGGCTGCCGGCGTAGCCAGTCAGGTCAATTCGCTCACCAGCGAACTGGCGCAGTTGAATACTGAGATCCAGTCCACCTCGCCCAACTCGGATGCCGGTACGCTCGAAGACCAGCGCCAGCAGGATCTGAGCCAGCTCTCGCAACTGATCGGCATCAACCAAGTTACCACCGAGAACAACGGGCTCTCGATCACGACGACCTCGGGCCAGTTGCTGGTCTCCGAAGGGCAGAGCTTCCAGCTGACGACCGATGTCGTGAACGGCGTGACGGATTTCTTTCTCGGCGGTACGGATATCACTGCACAATTGACAAGCGGCGGAGGCGAGCTGGGCGGATATCTGACGGCGCGCGATCAGGACATTCCCTCGGCGCTGAACTCGCTCGATCAACTGGCCTATGGAATCTCGACGCAGGTGAACGCACTGAATAACGCAGGCACCGATCTCGACGGAGATAACGGCAACGCGGGCGATATCTTTGCCGAGCCCACGCAGGTAGCCGGCAGCGCCGAAGCCATGAGCGTGGTCATGACGGATCCGAATCACATTGCGGCCGCCGGGCTCGGGGACGGAACCGGCGACAACACAAATGCTATTGCCCTTGCCGGTCTTGCCAATCAGGGAATCATCGCAGGCCAGTCGCCGACAAACTACTATTCGAACTTCGTCACCACGCTGGGATCGACGGTCTCCGAGGTGCAGGCCGAGAACACGGCGCAGAATGCGTCCGTGACCCAACTGCAAACGCAGAATGATGCGCTTTCCAGCGTGAACCTGAACGACGAAGCCTCGTCGATGACGCTTTTCGAACGCAGCTATCAGGCAGCTTCGCAGGTCTTCACCATGCTCAATACTGTCATGGCCTCGGCGTTGAACCTCGGCGACCAGACCGCGGTCTCCTGAGCGCACGGCAAAAAACGGTTCAGAAAACGATTTATGGAGCACAAAAGCAGCGCCGATAAAACAGGTAAAGAAGAGAACGATGCGGGTCGATCCGAACTACATTACGAATCTGGCGAGCTCGCTCGATCAGGTGCAGGCCAATGAGCAGCAGTTGACCTCTGAGCTTTCGAGCGGCGTGCGCGTTACCTCGCTCAGCACCGATCCGCTGGCCTCGGGCGAGAATGTGCTGCTGCTTAACCAGATCCAGCAGGACGATTCATTTACCCAAACTTCAAGTCTGGTAACAGGCCAGTTGCAGGTGGCAGATTCTGCGCTGGGCAGCGTGGTTTCGCAGCTTACGCAGGCCATCTCGCTTGCCACCAGCGCCAACAACGGCACCCTCGATGCAAGCGATGTGCAGTCGGTCGGCAACCAGATCGCCGGCATTCTTGCCGAGGTGCAGACGCTGGCCAACACCAGCTACCAGGGCCAGTACATCTTTGCCGGAGGGCAGACTTCGACTGCGCCGTTCACCACGTCGAGTGGGACCTCACCGGCCGTCACAACGTACAGCGGCGACAGCGACGTCAACTATCTCGAGATGCCGAACGGGCAGAAGATTCAGTTGAATGTACCGGGAAATCAGATCTTTCAAGGTTCAGGTTCAAACAATGTCTTCGCAGCGCTGAACAATCTTGTTGCGGATTACTCGAGCGGCACAGTGAACGTGCAGCAGGCGGTCAATGATACAGAGGCCCTCAACACGGCGCTCAACTATGTCTCGCAGCAGCGTGTGACGATCGACAACTCGATCACGAGGCTCACGGCTGCTGGTGACTCGGTCAGCAGCCAGCAAACCCAATTGACGACTGCGCAAACCAATCTGATGCAGGCCGACGTGGCCCAGGTCTCCACGCAGCTTTCGCTCACCGAAACGCAGCAGACTGCGCTCGAAGACGTGATTGCGCAACTCAGCTCGACGCAGAACGACTTGTTCAGCAAGCTGGAGGAGTAGAAGCCCAGATGCTCTCGGTGTTGAAGGACAGGGCTTCAAGGTCGCGGAAAGAATTTCGCAAAAGGTCTTTGACCGTTTGATTTTGTACCATCTCGGGTGCCCCAGGTCTCGATTTTGAGACCTGGGAAACCTGGATGCCAATGTACGAATTCATCCGGTCAGAGACCTAGTGTGGTGTCCCCAAAATTCGTAGCATAAATCGGCGCCCCGAACCACAGATCCCCTTCGACTCCGCTCAGGGCAGGCTTTCGACTCCGTTTGGCCCAAAAATGGCCAAACTTTGCTCAGGATGACAGCAGTAGTTATGCTGCGAACTTCAGGGACAGGACACTAGCCTAGAGTTGAGCCCTTTTATTTCTCGGCAATCATAAAGATTCGTCTCCGTCTATACTCAAAAGCGAGGGGACTCGTCCTTGCTCGCTCCGCTCCGCTTCCTCTGGAATGCCACCCGCGGCCATCACTTGACCCCGTGGCGCAGCCCGTACCTGCGCTGGCGGATCGAGACCTTTTCCGGCAAACGCGCTGAAACACTCACCGCTGCGAGCGTGCTCGGATTTTTGTGGGTCACCCGTTGGGAGATTCTCAGCTTCCTCGCGTGGACTAACCGGCTGGAGCGGGAAGCGCGCAAGCGCGCGTGACGCTGGACGTGACGCTAGATCAGGGCGCGCGTCTGACTCCAGGGAGACTGTTTATTCTCAGACTTGGAGTTCTTTCCCGGATGCGATCGGCTGTTTTCTATCTGGCAGCGCTGCTCACGATCTTCTTTTTCCAGGCGGGAATGGTATCGGCGCAAAATACGCCGCCGAAGAGTCTTCCCCCCATCGAGCCGCCCAAGCCGATGCCCAGCGTGCAGCCCGCGCCCACCCTCCGGGTGACCACCACGGAGGTGCTGGTGCCCACGCTGGTGGAGAAAAAAGACGGAGGCATTCTCTACGGCCTCAAGCCGAGCGATTTCATCCTCGAAGACGACGGCGTGCAGCAGAAGATTCGCGTGCAGCAGGAGATGGACACCGCGCCCGTCGCGCTGGTCGTTGCGGTTGAGGAGGGCGGCGCCAGCGTGCTCGAATTCGACAAACTGGCCAAGCTCGGCCCGCTGCTTGATCTGTTTCTCTCCGATCCGCGCAGCCAGGTGGCGCTGGTCGGCTTCGACTCCACGCAGCATCTGATCCAGGATTACACGCACTCCGGCGATGCAGTGAACGATGAGCTTAAGAGACTTCAGCCGGGCGACGGCGGCGCGGCAATCCTCGATACCATCAGCTACTCCGTCAACCTGCTCGAATCCGAGCCCAAAGAGTTTCGCCGCGTGCTGTTGCTGATCAGTGAAGAGCGCGACCACGGCAGCAAGCACACCAAGCCGGAAAAGCTGATCCGGCAGATCGGCGAATCGGACGTGCTGGTGCTGAGCGTGGCCTTTTCGCCGGGCCGCGCCGAGTTCACGCACGATGTAAAGGACTCAGGCGACGACCGCACCATGAACATGGTCTCAGCGCTGGCGATGGTGGTGAAGGCCTTCAAGAAAAATGTGACCAGGGAGATCGCCCGGATGAGTGGCGGCGAGTACACCACCTTCACCAGCGACAAGAGGTTCGAAGCACGTGTAGTCGATGCAGCCAAGCACATGCGCAACCGTTATCTGATTACTTTCAGTCCGTCCGATCCCACGCCCGGCCTGCATTCCATTCGCGTGCGAACCGCGCAGGACTACGGGGCCCGGATCATTGCGCGGGCGAATTACTGGCTCACGCCCCCGCAATGAGTGGACGGCCCCCAAAGCAAAAGGCAAGAAATCTACAAAAGATTCAATCATTTAGCCACAAAAGGACAAAATGCCGCAGAAGTTATGGCATAATGTCCTCATGAGTCAAACCCTGCCCCTTCCGGCTTCTCCTCCGCCTTTTACGTATAACTGGCGCGAGATCGAACGCGGCCTTCCCCTCTCAGCTCTTGATGAGTTTTCGGCTTATTCTGGGATTCCCGTCAAGGATTTACTAGAAGTCGTGATCCCCGCCCGCACGCTGAAGCATCGCCGCCAACGCAAAGAGCCGCTGAATCTCGATGAATCAGACCGGCTGGCGCGTGTTGCGAAGATGTACGAGCTGGCGGTGAAAGTTTACAAAGACCGCGAGGGCGGCAGGCAATGGCTTACCGGCACAAAGCGCCGCTTTGATGGAAGAACCGCATTGGCGATGCTGCGAACAGAAGCTGGTGAGCAGGCTGTTCAAGATTTTCTGATCCAGATCGATGAGGGATATTTCGCGTAGAAATCTTTCGGCGCTACTTCTCCTTTCATGAAGACACTTTGGCGGATCAGCAACCATCTCGATTTGAACGGCGAAGGCGGGCGCATCGGCGCCGCACGCTGGCACACAAAGGGACGTCCCATCCTCTATATGGCGGAGAGTCCGGCCGGCGCAATGCTGGAGCGGATTGTGCATCTCTACGACGAAGATGGCGGCCTGCCGGATATTTACCAACTGCTTGCAGTTGCTCTTCCCGAAGAGATTGCAATCAAATCTCTCAATGAAATTGCACCCATTGACTGGAAGGAGAACCCGGAATTTACCCAGCAGTTGGGTAATGCTTGGCTTGCGTCCCGCGAGACGCCATTAGCTCGGGTTCCTTCCGCAATTATGCCGCAAACCTGGAATGTATTGTTGAATCCCGAGCACCCGGACGCGAGCCAAATCAAGATTGCGTCGGTCATCCGCGAGCGCTTTGACAACCGTCTCTTCCGCTTTGGAGGACATTGATCCGCAGGAGTTTCCACATGGCGCGAGCAGCTTCCGGTTTTCCTCGCAGGTCGCATTCATGGTAATCTCACAAAAGACACTTGAGAGTGGAACTGAGAAAAGAAGAGGAGTAACACACGCCGTGCTGGCGACCGCAAAGAAAACTGATTTGATTCAACGCTTCCGCACCCACGAGACGGACACCGGCTCGCCGGAGGTCCAGATCGCGATTCTGAGCGAGCGGATTGGCGAGCTGACCGAGCACTTCA
>JASHQE010000186.1 GCA_030037705.1 Acidobacteriaceae bacterium
GCCGATTCGGCCAGTTGCAACGCCGCATTGATGTCGCGTTCTTCCGCCGCATGAAAATCAGGGGACAATCGTGAACTATCGGAAGGATTGGCGGCATGAAAAGTCTCCGTGCCGCCGGAACTCAACCGGTCGCCAATAAAATTTTTCCCATGCAGGTTCATGGCCTTAAACTACTACCACCGAATTTTTGAGCAAACCGATTTCGGGAATTTCGATTTCAATCGAATCTTTTTCCCGCAACGTGAAGGTATCCGGGGGGACAACGCCGGTTCCAGTCAACAAAACGGCCCCATGTGATAACTTTTGGCTGCGGAAAAGGTAGGCGGCCAGGGATTCGAAATTGCGCTTGATCTGCCCCACGGAAGTTTCTCCGGCAAAGACACATTCTCCATTGCGTTTTATTTGTATCTTTATTTTCCATTGGCGCGCTTCCGTCTCGGAAGCGCCGAGCCGCATCCACGGACCGAGTGCGCAGGAACGCTCATAGATTTTCGCCTGCGGCAGATACAAAAGGTTCTCGCCTTCGATATCGCGCGAGCTCATGTCGTTGCCAATGGTATGGCCAATGATCTTGCCGCGCGGATTGATCACCAGCGTCAGCTCCGGCTCGGGAACCGACCATGACGCATCGCTGCGAATGCGAACGTGGCTGCCCGGAGCAGCGACGCGGCTGGCTGTAGCTTTGAAGAAAAGCTCCGGGCGCTCGGCCGAGTAGACGCGGTCATAAAAATCGCCGCCGCCCGCATCTTTCGCCTCGGCCATGCGCGCATCGCGGCTGCGGTAATAGGTGACGCCTGCGGCCCATACCTCCTGGGTGCCGATGGGCGCCTGAAGGCCTGCGCCGGAGAAGCCGCCGATGCGTTGCCCATCGCATGGGACCGAGAGAAGATAGCCGTACAGATCGTCATGGGTGATAAGCGCATCCCAGGAAGATTCGGGCACGCGGTAGTAGCTACCCTCGTGTTCGACAACGTTGCCATTGTCGGTGCGGTAGAGCTTCACTTGGTCTTCTCCAAACGGTAAATAATCTGATCGACGTCGTAGACGCAGCCGCCCCAGACGCCTCCGCTGGCCTGCACCAGTGCGGCCCACAGGCGGGTGTCATCGGGCAAGTTGGGATCTGGACGCAGATCTTCGCGGGGAGAACGCAAAGCCAGCCGTCGCGCGCCTTCTTCTGCGCTGAATCTGTCATTGTCTTCGCCGATGAGATTGACCGAACCGGCAAGCGCGTCGCGATCGATGACAATCTCGATCCAATCGCCATCGCGTACTTTGCCGATGGGCCCCGCGGCGAGCGCCTCAGGCGAGATGTGGCCGATGCACGCGCCGGTAGAAACGCCGCTGAAGCGCGCGTCGGTGAGAACGGCCACGTGCCTGCAGTGCGGAAGCTGCTTGAGCGCAGAGGTGATCTGGTAAATCTCCTGCATACCGGCGCCCGCAGGACCGCCGCAGATGAGCACGATCACGTCGCCCTCTGCAATCTCACCCGCCTTGATGGCGCGGATGGCGGAAGATTCCGAAACAAAGATCTTCGCCGGGCCAATATGGCGATAGACATTGTCTTGGCCCACAAGCGAGGGGTCGATGGCCGTGCTCTTGATGACCGAGCCCTCGGGCGCGAGATTGCCGGCGGGAAAACAGATGGTGGAGGTGAGACCGCGCGAACGGGCACGATCCGGCGACATGATCACGTCATCGGGATCGATGCCGTCGAGCTTCTGCAGATTCTTGCGTAGTGCCACGCGCCGCTCGCTCTGCTGCCACCAGTCGAGGCTCGCGCCGAGGGTTTCGCCGGTGACGGTCTTCACGCCGGTATCGAGCAGACCGGCCGCGCGCAGGTGGAGCATCACCTCCGGCACGCCGCCGGCGAGAAAGACCTGCACGGTGGCAAAGCCGTGGGGGCCATTCGGCAATGCGTCAACGAGGCGCGGAACCTGGCGATTCACCTCAGCCCAATCAAAAGCCGCGGGGCGCGGCAAGTGGGCCGCATGTGCGATAGCGGGAAGATGGATCAGGAGATTCGTCGAGCCGCCGAAGGCCGCGTGGAGCACCATGGCATTGCGGATGGAGACTTCGCTGAGAATAGCGCGCGCGCCGAAGCCGAGTTGATGCAGGCGCAGCAGCGCGCGCGCCGAGCGGCGCGCCGCATCAAGCCAAATGGGCTGGCCGGAGGGAGCAAGCGCAGTGTGAGGAAGCGATAGACCGAGCGCTTCGCCCACCACCTGCGATGTGGCTGCGGTGCCCAGAAACTGGCAGCCGCCGCCGGGCGATGCGCAGGCGCGACAGCCCACCTCGGCCGCGTATTCGAGCGTGATCTGCTGCCGGGCAAAACGTGCACCGATGGTCTGGGCTCTGCCCGCGTCCTCACCAGACTCGGGCAAAAGCGTTACGCCGCCGGGGACAAGAACTGCGGGCCGAGCGCCTGAGGACGCCAGCGCCATCATCATTGCCGGCAGCCCTTTGTCGCAGGTAGCGATGCCGAGCACGCCTTTGCCTGTGGGCAGCGAGCGCATAAGCCGGCGCAGCACGATGGCAGCATCATTGCGGTACGGAAGCGAATCCATCATGCCCGTCGTTCCCTGCGTGCGGCCATCGCAGGGGTCGGTGCACGCTCCTGCGAATGGCGTGGCATGGAGGGATTTGAGTTCGCGGGCAGCTTCGGCCACCAGCAGGCCCACTTCCCAGTGGCCGGTGTGAAAACCGAGCGCGATGGGCTCGCCATTTTCCGCGCGCAGTCCGCCGTGTGTGCTCAGGATGAGGAACTCGGGATCGAGAAGCCGTTGCGGATTCCAACCCATGCCGGCATTCTGTGTCAGGCCGAAGAGATTGCCGGAGGGTTCAGTAATCAGCATCTCCGGCGTGAGCGGCAGAAGGCCCGAGGGGCCGGGCGCATGTGTGGCCACATGAAAAAGGCCGGGGTCAACTGCCTCCAAAACCGAAATGAGAGAGATCGCAGCGATGGAAAGCCTCTTTGCTCACGAAGCACTCGGTGATCTGGCAGCTCTTCTGTTCGCGGGATGATTCTACATTCCCAAGCATGGCAATCGCACGGATGGGTAGTGGGTCAGTTTGAAGGGTACGGGCTTTAGCTGAAGGGTACGGGCTTTAGCCCGTACGTGAACTAGCCTGTATCGACATATAGACCAACTC
>JASHQE010000187.1 GCA_030037705.1 Acidobacteriaceae bacterium
GCCGGTTCTCGGTTATGGCACAAATGCTTCGACTACGCTCAGGGCAGGCTCTGGGGCACCCGGCCCCCGGCTGCAGCCCGATCATTCAAGCACTGTCATGTTGAGCGGAGTTGCGAGCGTTTTTGCTCGCAACGGAGTCGAAACATCTGCGGTTCGTCTCGCAGCTCCACAGACAATACGCTCATCAAGATGTCAAAGCATCGTCGTTTCCAGTCTTGAGCTTCGCCAAGAGCAACCGCGGATCCTTCGACTCGTCGCCGCGGCGACTCGCTCAGGATGACAGTGCTCGGGTGGGACGCCGCGTACCGTTTCAGCCCGGAAAATATATTCTCAATTTCTTCGTGATTTTTTCTAGCGCCAACCCAAATCTTCTGTTACAGTCTCCAACATCGGAATCCGGTATTTGTTTCTACCGGTTCTGGACAACGCGAAGCGGGACACGCCAGTGCTAGTCACACCGACGCATCCCTAACCACCATCACCTTTTGACAAGAAAGGCAATGCCATGGCTGTTTCTAAAAATACCCACCGACCCACTCCCCACGCAAACCCTCCAACAGAAACCCCCATCGAACCGGATGAGCTGGACATGGAACCGGATGCTCCGGTACGGCCTGCTCTTTATCCACCGCGACCGCGCCCCGGCCTCATCAACTTTACTGAAGCCATGGGCAAGACCGTGGCCTATATCTACATCGACTACATGGACGCGCCGGACTGGCAGTCGCTGGAAGTGCAATTTACCGACGGCACCTCCTTCACGTTTCAACTGATGCCCCGCGTACACGTGCGCGTTGACTACGAGGAATCGCGGGACGGCGATCTGGAGACGATCCGGGAGTATGGGATCATTCAGTGCAACCCTCCGGAGAACGGCGGCGGATGAGCAAGATAACGCGCGCCGCAAATGCAACCGCAGATCCTTCGACTCCACAGGGCGCATAAACCGCGCCCTGTTCCGCTCAGGATGACATGTCAAATTTAAACCATGTCATCCTGAGCAAGTCGCCGGGTGCCAGGTGGCCAGGTCTCAGGGAATTCAATCCAGCACGAAAATGGGTGCCCCAGGTCCCTCGCATTTGGGGACCTGGGAAAGCAAAAAGCTCAACCCAGCCGTGGATCGATACGACAGCGGCAGCGCCGATGAACATTGTGCTCTCTCGGGGTTGGGATTTGTGCTTCCCCATCCTTTCCACAAAAGTGTGGAAAGGATGGGAAACGGAGCCTGATTGCCCGAATCGCGATCGGTTATTTGCGCCCCTGCCGCTTGTTCGCGCGGCGGGCTGCGATATCGTGCATCTCTCTTCCCCAGTGGGAGCGGTTGATGCCGATCTGCATGGTGAGCATCATCATGTTGCCGGTAATCCAGTAGAGCGCCAGTCCCGAGGCGTAGTGCCACAACATGAAACCAAAGATGACCGGCATCATGAAGGCCATCATGCGCCGCTGTGCAGGATCCATGCCCGGCGACGGCGTGATGTACTGCGTGAGAAGCATGGTGACGATGATCAGGATAGGCAGAACATGCGTCGGATCGGGCTGGGAGAGATCGGGGAGCCAGAGCCAGTGCGCCTGACGAAGCTCTACGGCATTTTCGAGTACGCGGAAGTACGGCCACAGAAGGATCAATGGCACCATCATGGGCAGGCACGAGCCGTACATGTTCACGCCCTCGGTCTTCATCAAGGCCATTTGTTCCTGCTGCATCTCCACCCGTTTGGGGTCGTTCATCTTCAGGTTTGCGTATTTCCGTTTGATCGCATCCATCTTGGGTTGAATGCGCATCATCTTCAAAGAAGATTTCATGGCGGCGACACGCGTGGGCAGCAGCGCCAGGTTGAAGATCACGGTGGAGAGAATGATCGCCCAGCCCCAGTTGCCGATGCCGTGCTCGACAATGAAGCGCAGAATGAGATAAAGCGGCTTGGCGATGAAGGTCAGCCAGCCGAACTGGATCAGCGATTCGAGGGTCGGCCCGTCGGGCTTGCCGCCGGCGCCGATCGAGTGAATCGACGCGAGCACATCGGTCGCTTTAGGCCCGGCAAAGAGCCGCAGCCGCGTATCGCCGGTAACGGAGCCCACTGCGATGCCGAGCACGTCGGCGGGCGTCTTCTTGCTGTTTGGATCGCTGGGGTTGCCAGGCAGGTCGACGGCGTTGTGGAGCGTGACCACGGTTGCATCGCTCGGCGTATCCGGCAGAAACGCCGCGGCGAAATAGAGATCGCCCACGGCCGCATACTGATAGGACGCGTTGAGCGTGGCATTGCCGCTGATTTTGCTCGCGGACTGCGAATCCTTCCTGCCATCGATCGACCACGCGAAGTAAGAGGGCGTGCGCGTCTGCGCGCGCAGCATGGAGGATTGCTGGAACTCTTCCATGTCGCCCAGGCCGGCAGGCCACTCCACCAGGGCGCGGACCGGTGTGCCGTTGCGCTTGACCGCGCTCTCGATGGAAACCACATAGCTCGTATCGAAATGGAGCGTCTTGACGACTTCAAGCCCGTTGGCGGCGTAGTGGAAGCTGATCGTGGCAGGCGCAAGGACGAGGCCTGTGGCCGAGGGCTGCGCCCCTTGCACGGTGACCTGGTACAACGCCTGATTCAATTGCGAGGTGAGAGCCGGCTCATATGTAAAAAGCGAGAGCGGGAGCCCGAAGCGCGCCGATGCCTCCGGCTGCACGAGGTCGAGCGGTTTGCCGGAATCGTCGAAGTATTTCTTCAGGATCCAGTGCTTCACCTGCGCGCCGCGGTTGGTAAAAACTATTCTGTAAAGCTCGTTCTCGACCGTGGTATCGGTCTCCATTGCAGCGGCGATGGTCGGAGTGGCGGGCTGCGCGGTTGCAGCACCCGCGATAGCTTGCGACGGAGCGGGAGCAGGTTGTGCATTCTGCGCAGTCTGCTGCTGGCTCTGTGCGGGCGTCTGCGGCTCGGGCAGGGGCTTGCTGAAGAAATACTGGTAACCAAAGAAGACGGCAATGAGCAGCAGCATGAAGGCCATGCTGGACCGCATATCGCTGCCGCCGCCACCGCCGCTGCCGGGCCCCTGCGCTTGAAGATTGGGATTGTGAATTTCGGGCAAAGGAAACTTCCTGTCGGTTCAAGAGGCGCTGCGCATTGTCAGGCGCTCTTTCTATGGTAATGGTTCGTGGGGAAAAGGTCTTGCGGCGTGAGCCGAAGGCGGCGGCACGGGATCGAGGCCGCCGCGCGCAAAGGGATGGCACCGCAACAGTCTCCAGGCAGCGAGCATACTGCCGCGCAGGGGGCCATGCGTAGAGATAGCGGCCTGCGCATACTCCGAGCAGGTGGGCTCATACTTGCAGCCCCCTGGACTGACTGCGTGCAAGGCGGGCGAAAGCCAGCGCCGGTAAAACCCGAGCATGGCAAGCAAGAGACGCGTCATGATGCAGAAGCGGCCGAAACCCGGCGCAAATCTGAAAGCGGAGATGCGCTGCGTGCAGCCTCGGTGCCAGCCTGTTCCAGAATACGCACGATCTCTGCTTCAAGTTTCGTAAATTCCAGGGTCAGCACAACGCGCCGCGGATGAAAGATGAGGTCAAATCCCTGCGGCAGCAGGTCGACATGACGCCGCAACGCCTCCCTCATGCGGCGCTTGATGCGGTTGCGCTCATGCGCCTTGCCCAATATCTTGCCCGCGGTGAGTCCGATCCTTGGTCCGAGAGATTCGCGCGGCGTTGCCGCTGGCTGTGGGGCGAGAAACCAGCTCATCGAGGCCGACTGCCGTTTGCGCGCTGCCGCGTAGGCGCGCTGATAATCGGCGTGCTTACGCAGGCGTACACCTGAGACCGACTGGCGAGGGACAGGCTGGGAAGGGAGATTCATCAGATGGCTGAAACCAGACCGCTCATCGGAAACTACCGGTCTTTAAGTTGCGCGGCGAGCGGGTCCAGATCCGAGCGGGGCCGGATCGAAGATATGCTCAGGCCGGCTGAGACCGCGCTAATCGCGGTAACTGGCGCTGACCGAGACGCGCTTGCGGCCTGCTGCACGGCGGCGGCTCAACACGGCTGCGCCAGACTTAGTCTTCATGCGCGACCTGAATCCGTGCGTCTTCACACGGCGGCGGCGGTTGGGTTGAAACGTGCGCTTGGGCATCGAAGGGCGCTCCTCAATCTCTCAAAAAATCTGCGCTTTGACAGCATCTCCAAGTATACCGCAGAGTAGAATTTGAATCCAGTTTTGCGGCGCGCTTTGGCCTCAATGTTTGTGGCAACCCGCAGCCGAGGTAGATAGCATCTTATGTAAAAACGAATGGCATCGTAAGCCGAATTCTAAGTTCGAAGAAAGAATCAATTTCTCCCTTCCCGCAGTAACTCTAGTAACCTGCGCGGTAAGATTCACCATCCTTGGTGCAATTGATCACGGCCACAAAAAACTGTGAAAGAAGCGTTGCAACGCGCGCCAGATGTGCTACTATCGGGACCGTTCAAGAAAGTTTCACACACCGCCTTTTGGGACGGTTGTTGACCCAAGCCTCAAGATCCGATCTTCAGGGGCAGACCAGCGGCATACAGGTATTCGGTGATCGGCAGGCGGACGGAAAGCCTTGTGCTTTGCGCCAGGAGAAAACCGTTGCCATAAAGGCCCTAAAAAACAGCCTGACACCCGCAAGGGGTGACACAGGCAAGGATTCTTACCATGGCATTTGCAGCTTCGCCAGCTTCGGCACTCAATCCCTGGCTCCAGATCCTCGCAGCACTGGAAAAGAAGGTGGTCCGACAGTCGTTCGAGACCTGGTTGAAACCCACGCGCTACAGTCACGCTGCGGGCCGCACGCTGTATGTTCGCGTGCCTTCGCCTGAGTTTCAGCACATCGGCGACAAGTACGGCGATCTGATTCAGGAAGCCATCGACCTGCACTCGCTCGAGTTTGATGATGTGAGCTTTGTAACGGTCGAAGAAGATCCTTCGATTCCGCCGCAGCGCAGGGACGGCGGTTTCGGTCCCATTCCCTCGCATGCGCCCACCGCTCCGCCACCGCCTGTGCCTGCACGCATGCCGGAACAGGGGCGCTTCGACTGGTCCACCGCTGCGCAGCTCAACGCCCGCTATACCTTTGACGCCTTCGTGATCGGCAATGGCAATCAGTTTGCGCGCGCCGCGGCGCTGGCAGTGGCTGAGCGGCCTTCGCGCGCTTACAATCCGCTCTTCCTCTATGGCGGCGTAGGCATGGGCAAGACGCATCTGATGCACGCCATCGGCCACGAGGTAAAGCGCCGCCAGCCCATGGCAAGCATCTGCTATGTGTCGGCCGAGAAGTTCATGAACGAGATGGTCAACTCCATCCGCAACGATCGCATGACCAGCTTCCGCGATCGTTTCCGCACGGTGGACGTGCTGCTGATCGATGATATTCAGTTCATCTCGCAAAAGGAGCGCACGCAGGAGGAGTTCTTCCACACTTTCAATGCGCTGCACGAGAGCATGAAGCAGGTGGTGATCGCCTCGGACCGTCCTCCCAAGGAGCTGACGGAAATCGAGGAGCGGCTGCGCTCGCGCTTCGAATGGGGCTTGATCGCCGATATTCAGCCGCCCGATCTCGAGACCAAGGTCGCCATCCTGCAAAAGAAGGCGGAGAGCGAGCAGGTGCAGTTGCCCACCGATGTAGCGCTGTTCATTGCTTCGAATGTGCGCACCAACGTGCGCGAGCTCGAGGGCGCGCTGGTGCGGCTGATTGCCTGGTGCCAGCTCAACAAGATGGAGATTACGCTTGCAGCCACGCAGCAATGCCTGAAGCAGTTCATCGACATGCAGGTGCGCAAGATCACGATCGAAGCGATTCAGCGCGCGGTAGCCGAGCAGTTCGGCATGAGAATCTCCGATCTCAAGCAGAAGAACAATTCGCGCAATGTCGTGGTGCCGCGGCAGATCGCCATGTATCTTGCCAAGCAGATGACGGAAGCGAGCCTGCCGGAGATTGGCCGGCAGTTCGGCAACAAGCACCACACCACCGTGATGCACTCGATCGGCAAGATCGACGAGCAGCGCCGCAACGACAAGGATCTGCACCGGACGATCAACAAATTGCAGGATGTGCTGAACGCGTGACGGCGAGTTAGCAGGTCAGCGAGTCGGCAAGTTAGCGAAAAGCCCACGCTTTGACGGCGTGGGCTTTTGCTATCTGATCATCAGCGCTACAAATTCTTCCTGAAATTTTGCGAGATCGAGATCTATTTGCGCATGGACGAGGCGCACATTCGTCGCCGGTTTCAGTTTCTCGGTCCAGGTGAGCGTGTCGCCGTAGGTTGGGCCGCGATCGAGATCAACATCCATATAAACGACCTTTTCTTTCGTTACCAGCGAGGGATCGAGCCAGGCGCAGGCGGCGAACTCGTCCCACATGTAGTAGCGGTCCTGGCTCCACGCGGCGATGTAGCGCGCGGCGGGCGATTGCGATTTGGAGATTTTGTCGAGCATGGCCTGGGTGAATGGCGCTTTGATGGAAACATCGACGGTGGTCACGTCGACGCGCGGCCACGCGGCGCGCAGCACAATGTGCGCCGCCTCGGGATCGAACCAGAAGTTGAACTCGTGACGCGGGCTGGTGGCGAACTCAGGATCCTCCGTCTGCGGGTTGAGGCTGCCGCCCATGAGCACGATACCTTTGGTCAATGCGGCAAACTCCGGATCGATCGAGATCGCCAGCGCGATGTTGGTCAGCGGCCCGGCTGCATAGATCGTCACCTCGTGCGGATGTGCGCGCACCTGCCGCACTAAAAAATGGGCGGCATCTTCATCGATCGGCTTGATGGAGGGCATGCCTTCCGGCAGCGGCGGAATCTGGTAGGGGCCGTGCGATCGCAGCTTGTCGGGTGTGACGGGCGTAACGCCGTGCGTTGTTTCGGCGAGTGTCGTCGGGCCCTGGCCCCACGCGCCCAGCCAAGTTACCTTGCCGTCGAGCGCAGATTCGAGGCGCGTTTCTTCCTCATCGCGCAGCAACGGAAAGACCGCGCCCTTCGCCACCGGCACATCGGCGTGACCGGTGAGTTCGAGCATGCGCAGCGTATGCAAAGTCTCCTCGTCGCGCCAGGCATCGCCGGTTACCATGGTGATGCCGAGCACCTGCACCTCCGGGGCCTGCAATAGCGCAAGAATGGCCATCTGGTTCGAGCCGCCTGGACCGGAGCCGTCCTGATCGATCAGCAAAAGCCGTTTCTGGGCAGCGGACGCAAGGGCACAGGCCGCCAGAACAAGCGAGACAACTTGTCTTCTCATGACGGAATTGTGGCACAACTAGGCCGCCCGGCACGCGACAGGGTTCTCTCGAAAACCCGCGCAGGGGCTTCGACCGGCCACGATTCATGGACGAATGTCCACGGCTACCGCCGCCCAAACCCGCGCGGCTTCGTCGGCGGCGTGACGGGCAGGTTGGTTTTTCCTTCCGGATAGACGACCAGGAAGCGGTTCGGCCCCTCGCCCATGCTGGCGGTTTCAATGCCCTCGAGCTCGCGGCAAGCGAGATGCAGCAGGCGGCGCTCGCGGCTGTTCATCGGTGGAAAGCTATAGGGAACGCCAGTCCTGCGCACCTTTTCCGCGGCTGTTTCGGCGGAGAGTCGCAGTTCCTGCGCGCGCAGGGCCTTGAAGTTGGCGGCATCGAAGCTCACGAGATCGTGCTCGCGCTGATCGAGCCGCAGCATCTGCGCGGCAATGGTTTCAAGGGCGCGCAGCAGCTCACCGTTGTGCTGAATGACCAGCGGCACATCAGGCCCGCCCAGCTCCACGTAGATCTGGCGTGCTTCAAGGCCTTCCGGGTCGAGCGCGCCATCGCCGGCGGTGATGCGATACTTGAGGCGCATGCCGCCAAATTTGTTGAGAGAACTCAGAAATCCGGCAATCTTCTGTGCAGCTTGCTGAAGGTCGTCGATAGGCATAACAAACAAGTATCGCAGAGGGAGGCGGGGGATTGGTTCCCACCCTCAAGAAAAAACCAGGCCTCAGCCGCTTGAGATGCTCCGAATAGAAACACGAGTTCTGGGCTATGATGCTTGGTTCTACCTTTATCGAGCGATCTGCGGTACAGGCTGCGGTACAGGTTCTGACCTGGAGGCGAAATGGCATTGCGTGGTGGTAGTCAAATAAGCCCTTGGATACTTTGGGCAGCGCGTATTCTCGGGCTCTGTATTTTTGCGCTGGCGTTTTTTCAGCCGGCGGTGAGGGCTGGCGGAGGGGCATCGGCAACCGTGCTGCCGGGATGGAAATGCGCTTCGGTGGCGCTTACTGAGACGATGGCGCTGGTGGGGAAATCGGGCATCGAGAAGCCGTCCTTCGAAGTCTTGCTGGTCATCTTTAGCGGCTGGATCAATCCTCTCGTGCTGCTGCTCCTGCTCTTCAGCTTCTGGCGGGTGCTGCTGCTCCTGCGGCGCATCCTGGCCACGGCTGTCGTTCTTTGCATGGCCGCCACCTGGACGTTCTTCGCGATCCAAAAAGTGACGCCGCTTCTCGGCCATATGCTGTGGATTGCGGGCGCACTTCTGGTCCTTGTGCCGGGAGTGATCGGCGGCCGGCAAAAGGTCTCCGGCGGCGGGCCTGCGAATGAGCCATAATGCATCTTTAGGCCTGCCGTTCAGAGGGGCATGTCATTCTCCGGCTTCAAATGAGCCTTCAGGAAGAATTCAGGAACGGCCTGTATTCTTCTGGATGTGATGACGCGAGAAAATTTGAAGTTGAGACGCGGATGGCGCAGTTGGTCGTCAGGCGTTATCGTCCTGGTGCTGATTTCTGCAGCGATCGCAGCATGGGCGCAGGACCCGGAACCGAGTTCCGATGCGGCCAATACCGCACAACCGGTGGTCATCACGTTGGATGAGGCGATCCGGCGCGCGGAGCAGAGCGATCCGGTTTATGCAGTTTCAAAGGCAGATCGCGGTGTTGCTGCGCTGGATCATTCGATTGCGCTGGGGGGGCTGTTTCCGAGCGTAGCCTATCACAATCAAGCGCTCTACACGCAGCCGAATGGCCTTGAGAACCAAGCCGGACAAGGTGCATCTTCTCAGCCGGCTCCGCGTTTTATCGCCAATAACGCCGTGCGGGAATACGCGAGTCAGGCCTCCATCAATGACAGCGTGGGACTGGCGGGCATAGCCCAGGTGCGCCGCGCCGACGCGGCAGCGGCGCTGGCAGAGGCAAATCTGGAGATCGCCCGGCGTGGATTGGTAGCGGGTGTGACCGGGTTGTTCTACAGCTTGCTTGCGGCCGATCACAAATTGGCCGTGGCCGGGCGCGCGCGGCAGGAAGCGGTGGATTGCGCGTCATTGACTGCGAAGCGGGAGCAGGCGCGCGAGGCTGCTCATGCCGATGTCGTGAAGGCGCAGCTTCAACTGCAGCAAAAAGACAGAGATCTCGCGGATGCGCGGGTTGTGGCCGAAAAGGCTCGCCTCGAATTGGGCGTGCTGTTATTTCCCGACCCGCGCACGCCATACTCGTTAAATGCGCCGGATACTGCGTCTGCGCTCGCCTCGCGCGAAGATGTGGAGCGGGCTGCGGCGCAGAATAATCCGGAGTTGAAGAGCGCGCTGGCTGCGCTGGCCGTGAGCAATGCTGATGTGCTGGCTGCACGCGCGACCTATCTACCGGATCTGGGCACGAATGTGACCTACGGCATTGATGCTCCGCAGATTGCGGTGAATGGCCCGGACAAGATTCCCAATCTGGGTTACTCGGCCAGCATCACGCTCGATATTCCGATGTGGGACTGGCTTTCCACCGAGCACAAAGTGAAGCAGAGCGAGATTCGCCGCGATGCGGCCAAGGTGGCGCTGAGCGCGACGCAGCGCCGACTGATTGCAGATCTGGACGAGGCGTACGCCGAGGCCGCTGTCGCGCACGACCAACTCGTCTCGCTCGACCAGAGCGTGGCCACGGCGGCCGAGAGCCTGCGATTGACGAAGCTGCGCTACACGGGTGGCGAGGGGACCGTGCTCGAAGTGGTGGATGCGCAAGATGCTTTCGTACTGGCCGAAGACGCGCGCGAGGATGGGCGCGTGCGCTACGAGACGGCGCGGGCCAATCTGCAAATGCTGACCGGCACGATGTGAAAGGCAAGACAAAACAATGAGTCAATGGACGAGAGAGGGCCGGGGGACGAGAGAGAGTCGGGGTGAAGCAGCGCCCAGTTTTGTGCTCCGTTGGGTTGTGCTCGGCTTCGCATTTTCGCTGATGTTTTTGCCTGGATGCAGGAAAGACGCCGGCGCACCGCAGATAGAGGTCACGGTGCAGGCCGGGCGTCCTGAGCAGGGCCCCATCGCCGCGCAGATCACGGCCGATGCGATTCTTACGCCGTTGGCGCAGGCGGCTATCGAGCCGAAGATCAGCGCGCCGGTAAAGAAGTTCTATGTCCAGCGTGGAGCGCGCGTAAAGACCGGCCAGTTGCTGGCTGTGCTTGACAATAACGACCTGACCGCGGCGGCTCTGGATAACAAGGGCGCTTACATGGCCGCCCAAGCCGCCTATGCCGCGGCCACCAAGGCGCAGGTTCCGGAAGACATGTTGAAGGCCGAGTCGGATTTCGCTGAGGCCCAAGCCAATCTCGAGCTGAACGAGAGCATCGTGAAGAGCCGCAAACAGCTCTTTCAAGAGGGTGCGATCCCGGGGCGCGATCTGGATACGGCGCAGGCTGCTTTGGTACAGGCGCAGGCCGCGTACAACGCAGCGAAGACGCATCTCGATTCCGCGCGCAGCGTGAGCCGCACCGCAGCGCTGGAGACGGCGCAAGGACAGTTGACTTCAGCGGAGGGAAAGTACAAAGGCGCCGAAGCGCAAGTGAACTATTCGGAGATTCGCAGTCCGATTGACGGTGTGGTCACGGACCGGCCCTTGTTTGCCGGCGAAACTGCGGCGGCGGGCGCGCCGCTGATCACTGTCATGGAGACATCGATCCTTATTGCGAAGACGCACATCGGGCAGAGCCTTGCGCAGCAGTTGAAGGTGGGAAGCGAAGCGCAGGTGCATGTGCCGGGCCTGACCGATCCGATAACGGGCAAAGTTTCACTCATCAGCCCGGCGCTCGATCCGGGCAGCACGACCATCGAAGTCTGGATCAAAATCGAAAATAAAACTGGCACGCTCAAGGTGGGAACACCGGTGAAGATTTCGCTTACCGGCGCGAGCGTTCTTCAAGCTTGGAAGATTCCGAACTCCGCCGTGCTGACGGGAGAAGATGGAAGCAAATCGGTCATGGTGGTCGGCAGCGATGGCGCGGCGCATCGCAAGCCCGTCACGCTGGGTATTACGGATGGCGAAGATGTGCAGGTGAAGAGCGGGCTGACGCCGTCTGATCGGGTGATTACCGGCGGAGAGTATGGTCTCGACGAGGGTACGAAGGTAAAGGTGGGACCGGCGGGAGACGACTCCAACTCTTCCGATGCAAAGGGCGGAGGCGATCAATAATGGCCGGCGCAGTTCTCGATACGCCTGCACAGAAACCCTTCTGGCTTGCCCGTTCCACGCGCACCATCTTTTTCTTTGCGGTCATGTTCACTGTGGCCGGTGTGTATCTCGCGTTGCAGGTGCCTATCTCGGTTTTCCCGGATACGAATTTCCCGCGCGTCGTGATCGGCGTCGACAATGGCGTGATGCCGGTGGAGCAGATGCAGGTGACCATCACCAAACCAATCGAGGATGCGGTGAATGCCGTTCCGGGGCTGGCGCTGGTGCGCTCCACGACGAGCCGCGGCTCCGCGGAGATAGACCTTTTCTTCAACTGGAACCTCGACATGGTGCGCCAGCTGCAACTGGTGGATGCGGCCGTTGCCAAGGTGCAGCAGACGCTGCCCGCGACAGCACGTATCACGACGAATCGGCTGACGTTTGCGACGTTTCCGATCCTGGGCTTGAGTCTCACTTCGGACACCGTTCCGCAGACGCGGCTCTGGGAGATTGCAACGTACGATCTGAAGCCTCCGCTGAACCGCCTGCCGGGTGTAAGCCGCGTCGATGTGCAGGGCGGACAGGTGCCGGAGTTCGACGTGGTGCCGAACCTTGCGCTGTTGCAGTCGGATGGAGTCACGATTCCCGACTTGGTGAACGCGATCGAAGCATCGAACGAGATCGGTTCACCGGGGCTTTATGAGGCCAATCACGAGCTGGTTCTGGGACTGGTAGGCGCGCAGGTACACGATGCGGATGAATTGCGTCAGCTTGTGGTGAAGACCGCGCCTTCAGGCGCGCCCGTGCGCGTGGCCGATGTAGCCACGGTGGAGCAGGCCACGATGCCGGTGTATACGACGGTGACGGCCAACGGGAAAAATGCGGTGCTCTTCC
Source organism: Acidobacteriaceae bacterium (assembly GCA_030037705.1). Taxonomy (GTDB): domain Bacteria; phylum Acidobacteriota; class Terriglobia; order Terriglobales; family Acidobacteriaceae; genus Telmatobacter. The sequence goes on from JASHQE010000187.1 coordinate 12,276, forward strand.
AGATTGCGCGCCAGCCTTCGAGCAACACAGTGGCCGTGGCTGACGCTGTGGCCGCTGAGGTGAAGGAGCTTAGAAGCAGCCTGCCGCCGGGTGTGAAGCTGGACGTGTTTTACGATCAGTCGCAGCTTGTGCGCGATGCAATCGGCAGCGTGCGTGACGCCATCTTCATTGGCCTGGTGCTGGCCTGCGTAATCCTCTTTCTATTTCTGCGCGACTGGACCTCATCGCTGATCGCCGGGCTGGTCATCCCGGTGACGGTCGCCATCACCATCGCTGTTCTGTGGATGATGGGTGAGAGCTTCAATCTGATGACACTGGGCGGCCTCGCGGCCGCCATTGGGCTGGTGATCGACGATGCAATTGTCGTGGTCGAAAATATCGTTCTGCATCGCGATGCGGGCGAGCATCGAGCGGAGGCGGTTCGCAAGGCGCTTCAAGAAATTACCGCGCCGTTGCTCTTCTCCACCATTACCCCAGTCGTGGTCTTTCTTCCATTAGTCGCTGTGAGCGGCGTGACGGGAAGCTTCTTCCGCGCGCTGGCCATTACGATGACCACCGCGCTGCTGGCCTCGCTGGTGCTGGCGCTTACCTGGACGCCGGGACTGAGTTACGTGCTTCTGCGCGCGCACGGCGATGGCGCGGCGCACACCGGAGATAGGACGAGCCGACTGCTCACAGGCGCCTTGCGAACGCATCGGCGCGTGCTCGATTGGGCGCTGGCCAAGCCGTTGTGGATGGGCGGCATCTGCGTGCTGCTCGTAATTGCGACATGGGCCGGCTATCAGGCGCTCGGCTCCGATTTGCTGCCGGAGATGGACGAGGGCGGATTCATTCTCGACTACATCATGCCGGCGGGCAGTTCGCTTGCGGAGACCAATCGTGTTCTCGGGCATGTGGAGCGCATCCTGCATTCGGAACCGGAGGTGGACGTCACATCGCGGCGCACCGGTTTGCAGATGGGCCTCGCGGCAGTGACGGAAGCCAATACAGGCGACTTCACGGTAAAGCTGAAGGCGCACCGCAGCCGTTCCGTCGAAGAGGTGATGGAAGACGTGCGCGAAAAGATCCGCGCCAGCGAGCCGGAGCTCGATGTCGAGTTCACGCAAGTGCTGCAGGATATGATCAACGATCTTTCCAATGCGCCAGAGCCGATTCAGATCAAGCTGTTCGCGAATGATCCGCAACTTCTGGCGCAGCTTGGGCCGCGCGTCGGCGATGCGATTGAGAAAATTCACGGCGTGGTCGATGTTGAAAACGGCATTGAGAACACGCTCAGCGGACCGGCAACGAATTTTCAAGTCGATCCGGTCATGGCCGCGCGGCTTGGCTTCACGCCCAGCGAAATCTCTGAAGATGCCACGGCCATCCTCGATGGTGTGGCCACAACCAATCCGCTCATCGCCAATGGGCGGCCCTACGCCATTCGCGTGCGGCTCAGCGACGAGCATCGGACTTCGTTCGATGCCATCGAAAATACCGTCTTCAACTCCAGCTCCGGTCATACGGCGACGCTGGGCTCGCTTGCGAACATTGAGCAGATGCCTCCGCAAAACGAGATTCTGCGTGAGAATCTGCAGCGGATGATTACTGTCACCGGGCGTCTGGAAGGCTCTGATCTCGGCACCGCCATGGCGCGGGTGCGGCAAACGGTGGAATCGATGCATCTGCCCTCGTCCGTGCGCGTGGTTTATGGCGGAACATACGAGGAGCAGCAGAAATCATTCCACGATCTGCTCCGCGTGCTGATGCTGGCGCTGGCGCTGGTCTTTGGCGTGCTGCTGGCGGAGTTCCGCAACTTTCCTGCTCCCATCGCGATTCTTACGTCCTCGGTGCTCTCGATCTCCGGCGTCATTCTGGCCTTGCTTCTCACCGGAACCACATTCAACGTGGCATCCTTCATGGGACTCATCATGGTCATTGGCATTGTGGCGAAGAACGGCATTCTACTGCTCGATGCGGATGAGCGTTTCCGCGTGGAGGGCGCCTCTGCCAGGGATGCGATGCTGCAAGCGGCACAGCGGCGCCTGCGGCCGATTGTGATGACAGCGCTGGCCGCCGTGTGCGGCATGTTACCGCTCGCGTTCGCGCTGGGTGCAGGCGCGCAGATGCTGCAACCGCTGGCGGTCGCGATCATCGGCGGATTGGTCATCTCCATGGTATTGAGCCTCCTGGTGACGCCACTGGTCTATTTTCTTCTTACGCGGAACCGAGAGAGCGTGGCGCAAGAAGCGGGTAGCCCAGCGCGCTTCGGTTAATGGGAAAATAGGGGTATGAGCTCCGATAGCCCCATTCGGTTGACTGCCGCGGAAGCGCGCGTGCTGGGCGCGCTGATCGAAAAAGAGATCACGACGCCGGAATATTACCCGCTCTCGCTCAATGCGCTGGTGAACGCGTGCAACCAGCGCTCGAATCGCGAGCCGGTAACGAATCTTGATGAAGATGACGTGCGCCAGGCGTTGCGTGGGCTTGAGGAGGACCGTCTCGCCGGCCGCGCGCGCTCAGCGGATGGACGCGTAACCAAGTATGAACACTGGCTGGGCGAAGCCTTCAATTTCAGCCGCGCGGAGACGGCGCTGATGTGCGTGCTGCTGTTGCGCGGGCCGCAGACGCCGGGCGAGCTGCGCGGGCGCACTGAGCGCATGCACCGCTTCGACGAGATCTCCGATGTGCTCGCCGGATTGCAGAAGCTGATGGAGCGCGAGCCGCCGCTGGTTGCGATGCTGCCCCGTCAGCCGGGCATGAAAGAGTCACGCTATGCGCACCTGCTGTCGGGGCCGGTCGAATCGATCGTAGCGCCGCAGGCCGAAGCTGTTCCCCAGGCTTCAGCCTGCGAAGAGCGTGTTGCACAGTTGGAAGCGACGGTGGCGGAACTGCGCGAGGAGATGGCACGATTGCGTCAGAAGATCGAAAGTCTGCTTGCCTGATGCAAGTCCCGGATGCCTTTGTAAAGAATTCCTTATTCCGCCTTGCTCAAATTTGCGTGGCCAAGATAGTATTCCACTGAAAAAGTTTTCAGGAGAATCCCAGCTATGCGAATTTTGGCTTCGCTGTCCGTTGTTGCCATGTCGTTGATAACGTTTACCGCTCCGGCGCAAGTTGCGCCTGCGTCCAAGTCTTCGCACCCATCGGCCGCAAAAACCGCCCAGCCGCAGGTAGCGCAAACGCCGCCTATGGGTTGGAATAGCTGGAATTTCTTCCATGGCAACGTGACGGAGCAGGACGTGCGCAACGCTGCCGATCAGCTTGTGGCGACGGGAATGAAAGATGCCGGTTACATTTACGTGAATATCGATGATACATGGGAGGGTGACCGCGATGCGGACGGCGTGCTGCACACGAATTCGAAGTTTCCCGACATGAAGGCGCTGGCCGATTACGTGCACTCGAAAGGACTCAAGCTGGGCATCTACTCATCGCCCGGGCCGCAGACCTGCGCGCATTATGCGGGCTCGCTCGACCACGAAGCGCAGGATGCGCAGCTCTACGCCTCCTGGGGCATCGATTATCTCAAGTACGATCTGTGCAGCTTTCGCGAAGCGGTGATGACGGCCAAATCTCCAGACGATAAGGACGAGCAGATGCGGCTGATGATCGCCGCTTACAAGAAGATGGACGACGCATTGAAAGCAACCGGCCGGCCAATCGTCTATTCATTCTGCCAATATGGTTGGGACGCGGTGTGGGAGTGGGGGCCTTCTGTAGGCGCGAACCTATGGCGCACTACCGGCGATATCCAGCCCAACTGGAATAGCATTTATACAATCCTCAACATGCAGGCGGGCCTCGCGCAATATGCGGGCCCGGGGCATTGGAACGATCCCGACATGCTGGAAGTGGGTAACGGCAAGCTCACGCTGGGTGAGAATCGCGTTCATTTTTCCATGTGGGCCATGCTGGCGGCGCCGCTGCTGGCCGGCAACGATCTGCCGAACATGAAACCGGAGATCAAGGAGATCCTGACGAACAAGGATGTGATTGCCATCGACCAGGATCGGCTGGGCCGGGAGGCGGCGCGCGCCTATTCGGATGGCGAGGTCGATGTATGGACGCGGCATCTCTCCGGCGGAGCGATGGCGATTGCCGTGGTCAACGCAGGTCCCGACCGCCATTCGACGCATCCCTTCCATCTTGATCTAGCCAAGCTCGGGCTGCACGGTACGCAACATGGGCAAGATCTATGGACCGGCAAAGAGGTGGATCTGACCGATAACATGCCGCTCGAAATTCCAAGCCACGATATTCTTCTGGTCCGGATCGCCGCACCGAAGTAGCAAGCGGACAAGCGCTCAACGGAAAGGCTCAATCGCGCATTTTCTGGCGCTACGCTACACGGGCTCCCTCAACCCGCACGGCCGAGGCAGACTGCAAACCAGCTTTGTTGATCGGTCCAACAGCCGGCCGGCACAAAGCCCGATTCAGAAAGCATGGCTTCGGCCTCGCCGGGCAGATACTTATAACTGTTTTCGGTGTGAATGCTCTCGCCGGGTTCAAATGCCACTTCCAGCTCCAGCGTTTCCAGGCGCACCAACTGGCGACATCGGCTGACGAGATGCATTTCGATGCGCGAGTGGGCTTCATTCCAGACCGCGCGATGCGCGAATGCTTCGGGATCAAAATCTGCCGCCAGTTCGCGATTCAGCCGCAGGAGAATATTTTTGTTGAAGGCCGCGGTTGTTCCCGCTGCGTCGTCATAGGCGGCAAGAAGAAGCGATTCGTCCTTTACCAGATCGGTGCCCAGCAGCACACTGTCGCCTGGCGCGAGCTGCGCGCGAACTTTTTCGAGCAGGTGTGCTGCCTCATGGCGTTCAAAGTTGGCGATGCTCGATCCGATATAAAGAACAAGCCGCCGTTCGCCCGGATCACCTGGATCCAGCATGAAACCATTCGTGTAATCCATGGCCAGTGGCGCCACGCGCACGCCAGGAATCTCGCGTTCGATGCGGGCCTGGGCAATGAGAAGAGCGGTAGCCGAAACATCCACCGGTTCATAGAGCACAGCGCCCTGCCGTGCCACTGTCGACAGGAGCAAGATGCGTGTCTTGTCCGCGGAGCCGGCGCCAAGTTCCGTGATGCGCAATCGCGCACCCTCTGCCGCGCACTCGATGATTCCATCACCATGACGGGCAAGAATCGATCGCTCCGTGCGCGTCAGGTAGTACTCGGGAAGAGTGGTGATCTCTTCAAACAACCGCGAACCGGTTTCATCATAAAACAGCCAAGGCGGCAATCGCTTCGGCATCGAAGTGAGTCCCGAGCGCACAGCCAAGGCAACGTGGGGATTGACAGGAATCTCAGTTGAGGTGGAAACGGCAATAGCCATGTTGTTGTTTGGATGCAACGAAATGATTTAAGACGCCAGCCGGATGCCGGAAAATTGCCAGCGCGTCTCCGGCGCAAAAAAATTTCGATAGCTTGACCGGATGTGCCGTTGCGGCGTAACGCACGAGCCGCCGCGCAGGACCATCTGTCCGCTCATGAATTTTCCGTTGTACTCGCTCAGCGCACCTGCGAGCGGCCTGAATCCCGGATAAGGCAGATAGGCGCTCCCGGTCCACACCCAACAATCTCCCCACTGCGTCGGGCTCTGGCCTTGGAGGATATGTTGGAGGAGATGAGTGGAAATTGGCATCAGCACGCCCGAATCGAGCAGATTTCCCGCAATCGGCTCCTCCTCGGCCGCCGTCTCCCACTCGAACTCGGTGGGCAGCCTGTGCCCGGCCCAGCGGGCGTAGGCGTCAGCTTCGTAGTAACTCAAGTGGCTTACTGGAGCATCCATCAACTCTTCGAGCGGCAGGCTGCCGCGTAGCGTGAACACGCTCCAGCCACCGTCCTCGCCATCTTCCCGGGTCCAGTAGAGCGGAGCGTGCCAGCCTTTCTCTTTGACCGCAGACCATCCTGCCGAAAGCCACAACTCGGGCCGGCGATAACCGCCGTCCGACATGAACGCAAGATACTCGCCGCAGGTGACCAGCCGTTGTGCCAGAGCGTAAGGCTGCAGCCACACCTGGTGCCGGGCGAGCTCGTTGTCAAAGCAGAAGCCGTCACCCGCGTGACCGACTTCGCGCAGCCCGCCTTCGAATTGTTCCCAATTCAGCGGATTCCGGTCCCCAAACACACTCGACGGCAGATCCGAATGAATCGCCGATTTTTGGAGATACGCAGGCCGCAGGGGATTCGTGAAAAACGCGTGCAGGATATCGGTGAGCAGCAACTCCTGATGCTGTTCCTCATGGTTCACGCCGAGTTCGATCCGTTTCAGTGCCTCGGGCTCCGGGCCAGATTCAAGCAACCGCTGCACCGATTCATCTACGTGCTCGCGGTAGCACAGCACCTCGCCGATTCCAGGGCGGGAGAATGACGAGCGCAGCCGCTTTTCAGGAAATGCCGAGAGCCCTTCGTAATAGCTGTTGAAGAGCCACGAAAAATCGGGATGAAAGAAACGGTAGCCCGGCAGATATTCTCTGAGCACAAAGGATTCGAAGAACCAGGCAGTATGGGCCAGATGCCACTTGGCCGGCGAGGCCTCCGGGCAAGACTGAACCATCATATCTTCCGGCGTAAGCGGCGCGCAGAGTTCAAGGGTTTTGCGCCGTACCGCAGCAAATCTCTCGGCCAGTTCCGAACCGGCTTCCACGACAACTGTTTCTACCCTTGCCATTGTCTTCGTCCCCTCCTGCCGTTCAAAAAGCCGTGAGCCTTTCAGGCATTGCACCGAAGTTTACAATCCCTCTTGCCCCCTCTTCTATTTCCTGCTATTTGGTGCTTTAATTGCTGCTGACGATTCGTGGTGAATCGCCTTCTCGATCTTCCGCCCAAGGGTGGAAATCAAGGAGGGAATCATGTCCAGGACCGAATCTAGGATCAAATCCAAGATCCAATCTAGGATCGAAGAATACCGCTTCTTATCCGCCCAAGTCACCGCCTGGGCGCTGCTCTCCGGGGCTCTGCTAATGACACTCCCGGCCTGTGCGGCGCAGGCGCCGGCCGCCCGACCGGCTACAGCCTCGACCATCCCTTCAGCACCAACTCCGAGCACTCAGCCCACTCCGGAAGAACTGGGTGACACGCTGGCTGTTCATCAGCGTTATCAGGCAGCGATTCAGGCCTACTTAAAGGCCCAGCCTACAGCCGCCGTCTGGAATAAGATGGGGATTGCCTATCAAATGATGTTTAATTTGAAAGACGCCACCCGCTGCTATAAAGAGTCTCTCAAGCTCGATCCGCATAACTCCAATGTATTGAATAATATGGGCACAATTTACGATTCGCTGAAGGAGTACAAGCAGGCGGAGCGCCTTTATCACAAGGCGCTCAAGCTCGATCCGGAGTCCGCTCTGGTGCTTAAGAATCTCGGCACGAATCTGCTGGCCCAGCACAAGTACAATCGTGGCTGGGACGCGTACCAGCAGGCGTTGGCCATCGATCCGCAGGTTTTTCAGGATCGGAACACCCCGCAGATCCAGAACCCTAGCTCGATCCAGGAGCGCGGCGCCATGAACTACTACATGGCTATGGGCTGCGTGCGTGCGGGCCTCACGGATTGCGCACTGCAGTACCTGCGCATGGCTCTCGACGAAGGCTACACGAGCCCGAAGAAAGTGGCGGCCGACGTGGCCTTTGCCAGTTTGCGCGATAATCCGGATTTCAAGCAGCTTCTCGCCTCGCAGAGCAATGCTAAAAGCCAGCAGGTGCGCTGATGAGAAGCCGGGGGTGTCGTCTTGCACGGCGATTCCGGCGTCTATCGTATATCGTGGTGATTTGCCGCCTTCAACCGGCAACCGGAGTGAGTCAATGAAGATCTGTTTTGCCTCCACTTTTGTGCTTGCTATCGTTCTCGCCGGCGTTGTTTCGGCCCAGGATTCCGGATCAGCACCGGCAGCGGGCCAAAACCCTGGCGGTTCAGGCGGCGGATATGGCCAGCGCGGCGGTCGTGGCGGGTTCGGCAGAATGGGGATGGGCGGGCGCGGCACCATGGGCACAGTGACCGAGGTTGCTGCAGACCATTACACGATCAAGACAGATGCGGGCGATGTTTATACCATCCACCTCAGCGACAACACACGCATCTTCAAGATGCCCGCGGGTGGTGCGCGCGGCGAGGGGAGCGGATCAGGCGCAAGTGAGGGCAACGGCGAAGGTCAAGGACAGGGGGAAGGACGCGGCATGGGCCGCGGGATGGGTTGGAACGGCAACCCTCCTCAGCAACTCAAGCCGAGCGATGTCAAGATAGGTGACGTCGTCGAGGCGCGGGGCGAAACAGACGAGAACGTCAAATCGGTGGCCGCAGCAGCCGTTGTTGAACTTGATCCCGAACAGGTGAAGCAGGTTCGCGAGATGGAGGCCAACTTCGGCAAGACCTGGCTCATGGGCAAAGTGACCGCTGTGGATGGCGTGAAGGTGACGTTGACCGGCGCAATGGATCATGCCCCGCACAGTTTTGTTGCGGACGAAAATACAACCTTCCGCCGTCGGCGCGATCCAATCACCCTGGCCGACATCCAGGTTGGAGACACCGTCCGCGTCGACGGCTCTGTGAAGGGTGGAGTTTTCACAGCAACCTCTGTTGGCGATCTGGGTACCATGCAAGGACCTCCCGCGCAACGGCCCGGTGAGGTTCCTCCTTCGCCTGCCCCGCAATAGTCTTTCCCATTCTGCTGGACCCTGTTCTGCTGGACAAGCGCCGTTTAAAAGGCGTTCCATTTCCGTAGGCCCTCATTAGAAAAATCCAAGCCTCCAACAAAAAATAAGTGCGTGTCGTTGCAGGGACGGCGTATAATTCGCGCTGGACAACGGTTTGCCTTGTAAAGTTCGCACTTCGTCCGAAAGTATGACGGGTCAAAGGTTGAGCGTTAGACCGCGTTTTTGGGGTGGTCTCAACGCCGGGTGAGCTGTGGTTCTTCATTCCAATCGATCCCCGCTGTGCAATGAACCGGGTAACGGATACCCGGAGAGTAACGAAAGCTTCTTGGAGGCAGTATGAACGTACGCAAATTCGCAAGCGCCGGCACACGCATCATGGCGGTGCTGGTTTTGTTGACCGGCTTCAGTCTTGCGGCATTCAGCCAACAGATTACCGGTTCCATCGTCGGCACTGTGAAAGACGCTCAGGGTGCAGTAATCGCCACAGCCAGCATTACGGCCACAAACGTCGATACGGGCTTCTCGCGGTCGGTGCCCACCAACGGCTACGGCGAATACCGCATCGATTACCTTCCCGTGGGCAAGTACAACGTCGAGGCGACGGCGGCCGGCTTTGAGCACTTTGTGCAGAAGAATGTTGCCCTCGACGTGGACCAGGAGTTGACGGTTGAAATCAAATTAGCCGTGGGCGCGGCGTCTCAGACCATCACGGTTACTGAGGCTCCCCCGACGGTCAATACGTCCGACGCGGTATTGGGCAGAACCATCGAGCCGGGCGAGATCATCGGCCTACCCCTAGTCAACCGCAACATCTACACCGAGGTTTCCCTCACGCCCGGAGTAATGGCCAATAACAACAGCCCATCCTCGAACCCCAGCGGCAACCCCACTTTCGCCACCGGACTGTACATCGAAGATGTGCAGGTCAACGGCTCTATGGACGGCGGCAGCGCGGCGGTAGCTTTTTACCTGGACGGCGGGAACAACATCACCGGCATGCGCAATTACGGCAATCCGTCGCCCAATCCCGACGCAGTGGAGGAGTTTCGCGTCGAGACCAGCGCCTTCGGGGCGCAATACGGACAATTCTCCGCCGCTGTGGTCTCGGTGATCACAAAGTCGGGAACCAACCAGTGGCATGGCGGACTGTTCGAGTTCAACCGCAACACCGACTTCAACGCGAACTCCTGGGCTCCTGCGCATAACGCCGCAGGCCAGATCATCGTTTCGCCTTACCACCGCAACCAGTTTGGTGGTGACTTCGGCGGGCCGGTCAAGAAGGACAAGGCCTTCTTCTTTTTCAGCTATGGCGGTTTGCGCCAGATAACTGACTCCGTGTTTACCGGCGGCATCGTGCCCACATTCCTCGAGCGCGAGGGGGACTTTACGCAGGGGGGCGATGCTGCACTTACCATCAACATGCCCGGAACGAAGACGCAGGTGGATGGAACCAACTCGTCGCCCAACTGCCAGGTTGCCACAAAGAACTGCATACCCCAGGCGCTGCTGGACACAACCATTGCCAACTTCGACAACGTAGGCAATACCATCGGCTCCTACATCCCGCTGCCCAACCAGACGGGCGCAGTGGATACGTCGACCACGTCGACCAACAATCAATCGAAGGGCGGCCAGACCTACTCGGGTCTCTTCCCCATTCCGACGCAGGAAAACGAATACCTGGCCAAGTATGACCAGAACCTCGGCGACAAGGACCATGTGGCGGCGACCTACTTCTTTTCGAGGAACGTGCTGAACAACTCCCCGGGCGGCAACGTCCCATGGACCATCAATGTGAACGCCTCGGATGGCACCAATATCAACCTGAGCGATGTGCACACCTTCAGCCCGACCACGGCCAATCAGGCTTGGCTCACGTACACGCGGGCAGCGGGCGGACGCGTGAACCTGCCCTTCAGGGGCCCGGCGACGCAGACTCTCGCATCGTACGGCTCGAACTTTGTCCTCCAGGGACCGCCCGCGCTGCCCTATTTCAACCCATCCGGCGCATTTACCGCTGAGACGACCAATGCAGGTCCATTTACGGGTTCCGACAACTACGAGCTGCGCGACATGGTCAGCATCACCAAGGGTAAACACAGCCTCTTTGTCGGCGGCGAGTTCGCTCTCGACAAGACCATGTTCTATGCCGACCTGTTGGACTTCAGCGAGATTAGCTTCGCGACCTCCGCACCCACCTCCACAGGCAATGTGTTTTCCGACTGGGTTACCGGCCAGGCCTCCTCGGCTGAGCAGGACTCGCCGTATGTCACGCATCTGAGCACATGGCACTACGCGGTGTTCGTGCAGGACGACTATCGCATCACGCCCCGGTTTACGGCCAACCTTGGAGTCCGGTGGGACATCGATACACCTCCTGTCGATTCCAAGAACAGGACGGAATCGTTCATTCCCGGCCAGCAATCTACCGTGGCCCCACTCGCGCCCAAGGGCATCGTGTTCCCGGGTGACGCGGGCGTTGGTCGCGGCATTATCTCCACGAAGTACTATCACGTTTCGCCCCGCGTCGGCTTCGCGTGGGACCCGTTTGGCGGCGGCAAGACCTCAATTCGCGGTGCCGCGGGTATCTTCTACGGCACTGTCGCCGGCAACGAGTGGAACCAGCCCGGCAACGCCATTCCTTTTGCATTACGGCCACAGACCGGCGAGGGTCCCCTCAACTCCATCACCAATTTCTATTCCTATCCGGGAGACTTCCCCTCGACCGCGGCGGGCGGCGGCCTGTTTCCGTATACCTATACGCCGAGCAAACCCATATTCATTTCCGGGCCCGGCGGCGCCACCGAAGCCATCTCCCCGCACTTCAAATATCCATACGTCTACCAGCTCAATTTTTCCGTGCAGCGGCAGTTACCCGGCCGGGTAACCCTGACGACGGCATATGTAGGCGCGCTCTCGCACCAACTGCCCAACTTTATCGATGCCAACTACTCACCGTATTCGACCGCCTTCGGGACGCCAAGCAATTCGGCAACCAGCATTGCCGACCGGCGTCAGTTCGATCCCTGCGTCGGAGCTTGTCCTACCGGAGCGGCCGCCATCAACAACGGTACCGGGATCCTGGGAGCACAGATCGTCGACCTGCTGTCAGATCTGACGGCCAATTACCATTCGCTTCAAGTGTCGGCGAGCAAGCAGCTCTCGCATAACTTCAACGTCAACGGTTTCTATGTCTGGAGCAAGGCGCTCGATAGCTTCGAGCCGGATGCCGATGGACTTTCGACGCCTCAGGACGACGGCTACTTTGGCGCTCCCTTTACCGCCTCCAATAACTCTTTGGGCGCCATCGGCGGCGGACTCCAGGAGGAAAAAGGCCCGATGGGTGCGAATGCCGCGAATACCGGCGGCACCGACATCCGCAGCAATGCAGCGATCTCCGGCACATGGAACATCGGCTACTTCCACGGAGACAACAAAATCGTCAAGGAAGTGGTCAACGGCTGGCAGATCGCGCCAATTGTCTATCTGCACAGCGGCACGGACTTCACGATGGAAACAGGGTCCAGCAAGAACCTTGACAGCAACAACAGTTCCAGTAGTAACCGGCCGAATGCTGTTCCCGGTGTCAACCCCGTGCTTGACCCGCACCGCTGCCGGGTTTGCTCCACCAACAGCGTAGTGAATGAGTGGTTCAATCCGGCAGCTTTCATAGCGAACGGGCCGGGGGTGGCTGGCGGCATCGGTCCGGGTGGCGCGGACGGCAACGTAACCCGCAACAGCCTCTATGGGCCCGGGTTCAAAGATATCGATCTGGGACTCTTCCGCAACATTACGTTCGAGCGTGGAATGGTGTTCCAGCTGCGCGGCGAAGCCACCAATGTCTTCAATCTGGTGAGTCTCGCCAATCCCACCGCAAGCCTTGCGTCAGGCAACGACGCCAAGATCACCAGCGCGGTGGGCACGCAGCGCATCATCCAGGTGGGCGGACGGCTGACATTCTGAT
>JASHQE010000019.1 GCA_030037705.1 Acidobacteriaceae bacterium
GGCTGTCGCGGTTCCGAGCGCCGGGTTAAACGTGATGGGAGCGGCAGTGCAGCCGCTGATCGGCGAGGCTCCATCAGAAAACGACACGGTGCTGGTGTTGCTCATCGCCGTCACGTTGGTGCTCCCGACGAAATCGGTCGTCACATTGGGCGAAACGGTGGCGGTGAAAGTAACCGTGGAGTCGACAGTGGACGATTGGGTCGAGGGTGCAACGGATACGCTGGTTGCGGCCTGAGTGACTGCGAGCGACGTCGATGAGCTAGTGCTGGGGTTGTAGTTTGGGTCTCCTGCGGTGTATTTCGCAGTAATGCTGTTGCCCATGCTGGCGGGCAAACCACTCGTGCTCATACATTGAGCCACACCCGTTGTAGTGTTTACAGAAGCAGCAGCGCAGCCGCCGATCACCGTTGCACCACTCAGAAATTCCATCGTGCCGGAAAACGGAACGACGACCGAACCGGAAGTAGGAGCGACGGTGGCATAGATGGTGACGGCCTGATCGACCGTGGGAGAGGTGGGTGAGATTGGATTTGGAGCGTTGATCGTAACCGTGGTGGGTGCCGGATTGATCGTCTGGTTAACCGCCGAGCTGTTGCTGCTGTTGTAGTTCGAATCGCCGGAGTAGGTTGCAGTGACCGAGTAAGGACTGTTCGCAGCCGGCAGAGATGAAAGCGTGCATGAGACTGTGGTCGCTCCAGTCGCAGGGCTGAAAGTCCCCGTCGTCAGAGACAGCCCGCTGCAGGCGGATGTAATCGCCTGTGCACCCGCGAATGTCACGGTCCCCGTAGGCTGCACAATGCCGGCAGGATCGGGGAGAGTCGCACTCGGCGCAATGCTGGCCGTCAGAGTCACAGATTGATCGACAGTCCCAGCAGTGGTCTGCGTCATCGTTACCGTTGTGCCTGCCGCGGAGACTGCCTGACTCTGTTCGGCCGTGCCTGCCGCATAATTTGTGTCACCCGAATACTGCAGCTGTACGTATGTGGGATTGCCTGCCGGGAGCTGCAGGGTTAAACACGCAATGCTTCCACTTCCATTGAGAGGTAGCCCTGTCGAACCGCCACAATCCGGGAGATACGTGAACGGACCGGTGCCAGCTCCACCGCTCTGATCAACCGCGAAGACCACTGTACCTGTTGGAGTGCCAGCGGAGCCTGTCACCGAGGCTTGCAATGACACCTGGTCGTCGACGACGACTGGATTTGCCGTACTCGATATGGTGAACGAAATGCTTGGCGTGTTTGTTCCCGGATCTGAGCCACCCAAGGCGGTAATGCCGTTGCCCATGGGTGTGGCGCCGGCGTCGCCGTTGGTCGTGACTAGCGAGGAGCTTGCACCTTTTACAGATGTGATGGCAACGAGTGAATCGGGGCCGGAACTGACCGGGTAGGTGGTTGCAGAGTTCAGCGTGCCGGTGCCGGTTCCGTAGAGGACGCTCACGGTGGAGGATTGGAAGTTCGCGACTGCCACGTCCTGATTGCCGTCGCCGTTGAAGTCGGCGATGGCGAGAGCAGAAGGCGCATCGCCGACCGCATAGGTGACGGGCGCGTTAAAGCCGCCGGAGCCGTTTGCGTGCATCACGGCGATCTGATTGCTGCCGCGCTGGGCGACGGCGAGATCGAGTCCGTTGCTGCTCAGATTGCCGAGAGCGATGGACGAAGGCGATTGACCAAGATCGATCTCGCCCATCTGGGTGAACTTGCCGGTACCATCATTGGCGAGCAGAGTGCCCGTGCCGTCGGCAGTGCAGGAACCGGAATCGCCGCAGGAATTGGCCACGACCAGATCGAGATGGCCGGTGTTGCGCAGGTCGCCGGCCGCAATCGAGACGGGCGAGTAGCCGATGGTATAGCTGGCGGAGGCAGACAGGCTGCCGTCGCCGTTACCGAGCCAGATATCAAGAGTGCCGGGTTGGGAGCAGATGCTCTGGCCGCAGTCAGAGGCGATGGCAAGGTCAGGCTTGCCGTCGCCGTTGAAGTCGCCCACGTAGAGGGTGCGCGGGCTCGCGGAGAGCGAATAAGTCTGCGGAGCGCCGAAGGTGCCGTCGCCTTTGCCCAACATCGCCATCAGGGATTTGTCGGTCTGATTGATGGCCAGCAGGTCGAGCTTCTTGTCGCCGTTCAGATCGGCAAGAGCCACGGCAACGGGGCCGTTGCCGAGCATGAGAGTCGATGCGGCTTGATAAGTACCGTCAAGCCCGGCTAAGAAGACCGTTGCAGTGCCGCTGCTCGCGCAGGAGGGATCGCTGCCGCAGAAGTTGGTCACCACGAGATCCGGAAGTCCGTCGCCGTTCAGATCGCCGCTGGCGATGGCCTTGCGCTCGAGATCGGTACGGTAAACGCGCGAAGCAACAAAGGTGCCGTCGCCGCGGCCTAATGGCACGGTTACCGTGGCATCGACGCTGTTCACGATGGCGAGATCGGGTTTGCCATCGCCGTTGAAGTCGCCGGCGGCGAGATCGACGGGCGTGTTGCCGGAGACAAAGTCGGCGGATGGATGGAATGTGCCGTCTCCGTTGCCAAGGAGGACGCTGAAGGTATTGGCGGCCTGATTGATACTGACCAGATCGGTGATGCCGTTGACGCGGAGATCGGTGGCGACAAGCGAAGCGGGACTGTTGCCGACCGCATAGGAAACGGGCGATGCAAAGCTGCCGTCGCCGTGGCCGAGCAGAACGGCAACAGAATTCGAGCCGGCGGCGGCGACTGCGAGGTCGGGCTTGCCATCGCCGTTGAAGTCGCCTGTAATCGCGGTGGAGAGCGAGCCGGCGGCGACGCTCATCGACGGTTGCGCGCGGAAGTTGCCGGAGCCATCGCCGAGGAGAACGGTGATGGTTCCGTCTGCGTTGGCGAGCACGAGATCGTCGTGGCCTGTGCCCCTCAGGTCAGAAGCAGCGAGTGCGCGGGGCTGGACCGTGAGCGGAATGGATGCTGCGGAAGAGAGATGGCCGGTTCCATCGTTGAGCAATACGGAGAGGCCGTTGGCACCGGCGACTGCCAGATCGATCTCTCCTTTGCCGGTGAAGTTGCCGAGCGCGAGAGCGGTGGGTGCGGCCTGCGCTGCGTAAGAGACTGGGGCGCCGAATGTCCCATCGCCATTACCGAAGAGCACATCGACGGTTCCGGCGGTGTCAGTGACGGCGACGTCGAGCTTGCCATCTCCGTTGAGATCGGCGAGGAGCACGTTGCCGGCCTGCTTGGCAGCGGGATAATCGACGCTTGCACTGAAGCCGCCTTTACCGTCACCCAGCAGGACGCCCACGTTTCCGGAACCCTTCTTTGTGACGACCAGGTCCAGTTTGCCATCGCCGTTCAGGTCGCCAGCCGCCACGCTGGTTGGAGGCGCGGACAAAGCGAATGCGAGGGGTACGAGGAATGGGGGTCGCGCAATGGGTCCCAGACGCAGAGAGGCATCAGACTGCGCTGATAGAGACGCGCTCAGGAGCACGGCGCAAAGCGCAGTCCAAAGGAGCCGACTCGACGGAAGTAGATTCACTCGCCGCACCATGTGAGTTCTCCGGAACAGCAAAATTTTTCAGGCTGCGAAGGGGATGCATGTGGGATGATCGACCCTTGACGAGCCCTTCGGCATGTAGCCTCTGTCAAAGGTCCGCGACAAGACGGTGTGGCGATGTACTCACCGCGAACAAAAATACTCAGATTTTTGGGACCCAGTAATACGTGCAGGTAGCGCGATTCGCCAGGCCGCGCGAAATAACCAGGACAAGTGTGTTTCAGGTGAATCTGCAACCTTCACCCCAGGAGGAAGCAGCGGCTGTGAGCGAAGCACATCGGGCTCAGGGTTGTCATGACGGCAATCTTCGAAGATATAAAATCACCCAATACACACAAAACCGCCGCGCTGACCTCTCAACGCTGAAGCCGATCTGAGGATTCAGTAGGCACGTCGGCGCAAGGGTAGCAGGCTTGCCTTACACCATTTCGAAGATGCTATAGCAAAACTTGAATCATCTTAGGGCGAACCAAGGGAAACGTCAAGCAACAAATTAAGGCTGAATTAAGGCTCGGAGGGCTCTCAAATGCAAGCTCAGCGGGAGCTTGAAGCATCGACGCATCATGCAAAAGTCCCGCATTTTTTCTGAATCAAACACCCCATGATTTCGATTGCAAAATCGGCGGATCTCGATTCGAGTCTGCGATTGCGAGTCTGCCGCAGACAACGCCGTTATCGGCGGTCCACGATCGTCCAGGAACTGCCTTTCTTGGCGAAGGTGAAGCGGATGCCCTGTGCGTGGGACTGTGTCCTGCCGCCGGAGACGAAGGTCGAGGTCTCGGTGCAGTTCCAGCTGGCGCTGTCGCCCGAGATGTTCAGTTCGGAGGGCGAACAGCTGTCCGATACTTTGCTGGTGGGCTGATCTTTGAAGAAGCCCTGGAGTTGCTTCGCCTGCGCGGGCTTCATGCCTGTCCATGCCGCTTGAATGCGCACAACATCGTGCGCGTTGTAGGCAGCATCGAAGCTGTTGACGGCCTGCTGAATCAGCGTGGAGGGGTCGGGAGTCTGCGGCGCAATGGGAGCCGGAGAGGGTGGCTGTGCCGCGACTGTCTTTGGTTCGACGATGATGGTGATGGTCTTTTGCTGTGTTCCGCCGCTGCCTTTCGCAGTGAGCTGATACGTCGTATTGCTCGTCGGGTTCACTTCTCTTTGACCATTGGCGGGGACCTCTCCAATGCCGTTATCGATGGAGACATCCGAGGCGTTGGCCGTCTGCCAGTTCAATGTGGTGGACTGACCCTGCTGAATAGTCGATGTGGTTGCAGAAAATACGGCGAAGACCGGCTGCACAGGAGCGGGTGTAGGAGCGGAAGGCTTGGGAATTACCGTTAACAGCGCGACGATGTTGTTGTGCTCGCCGTTCTTTAGGTTGAAGGTTTGCGCATAGGGCTGATAACCATTAAGGCTGATTCCGAGCGCGCGCGCGCCGGGCTTTACCTGCACGACAAGATTTCCGCGCGCATCCGTCGCGCCCTGCGGAGCATTGTCGATTGTCACCGCTGCGCCGGGCGTGGACTGAATACTCATGAATGCGACCGGCTCCGGCGGCGGCGCGGATGCGGACTGCGTGAGCTTGAAGGGCATCGCCTGCTGATTGTTTGCCGTGATGGTGACGGATGCGGCTGGAATCTCGGCATAGCCGCTTTTCACAAGCCGAATCGAGTGCTTGCCGGGATCGAGCGGGAGCTTGAGAGTGCCGTCACCGAGCGTGAACCCCTTGAGCACGCCATCGACGAAGACTTCCACGTTGTCGGCGCCGCCTTTATCCGCGCTGCCTTGGATGAGCAGCGTTCCGGCCGGTGCAGTGGATACAGGCGGAGTTACCGGAACCGGGACGTGCTGCACGATGATCTGCGGCGCTGGGTTGGCTTCGTGTGTGTGATGCCAGATCTCGAAGCCAACCACGCCGAGTACGATCACGCCGGCCGCAATGAGGGGAACGAGAAGCTTGTTGCGCGGCGGAGCGAGTTCCTGGGTCTTGCCGGGAGCGCTGACCTGCGGCACGAAACCGGCGGCTCGCTTGGCGGTGGGCTTGGCCGCCTCCGCATTGAGTCTCTTCCAGTCCGCCTGCTGTGCGGCGCCGGCGAACTCAAACCACTCGGCGGAAGATTTGAGGGCTTCGACAGCGGCCGCCGCATTGTTTTCGAGCAGCGCGGCACGAGCCGTTTCGACGGATCGGGCAACGGTCTCATTGGCGAGTTGCGCGCGGCGGGACTCGATTCCGGAGACCGCTTTCGACAGCTCAGGCGTGTCACCCCAGGCGCGCTGCACTTTTTGCAGGGATTCGATTGCCGACTGAAAGCCGGCCAGGTTCGATGCTTGCGCGGCCGCGGCGAGTGCGCTGGCTGTGGCCTCTTTGCGGGCCTTTTCGGCGCGAATCTCGGCGAGCAGCGTGTACTCCGGCGAACCGGCGACACCGGCAGCGGGCAACGCCTGCAGGAGGCTGACGGCTTCATCGAGCTGGCCGCGCTCGCGATGGCGCAGGATCTGGCCCATCAACGCTTCGGACTTGCGCAGCAGGGCCTCGCGCTGGGAGCGCGCCTCGTCGAGCAGGCGGCCGAGCGTGGGGTCCTGGGTCTCAGCGACGGCCGGCTCCAAGAGTTGCATCGCCTGGTCGAACTGTTCTGATAGAAGGAACTCGCGGGCTTGTGTAACGGTGGCGGCGATGCGCGTGCGGCGTTGCTGCTGCGCGAGCTCACGCTTCGCAAAGTCAAGTAACTCGCCAACCCCGGCGGCATCGGCGAACTCGAGCTGATAGGATTCGAGAATTTCGATTGCCTTGTCGAACTCGGCGCGGTCGATGGCTGCCTGCGCCTCGCGGAGATAACGTCCGCGGACCTCTTCGATTTCTGCGGCTTTGAGCCGCTGGCGGAGCGACTCTTCGAAAGCCAGGAGACGTTCTTCGCCGGGAAGTTCCTGCAGGGCCTTCTGCACGATGAGCAGGGCTTCACCGGGCGATTGCAGGAAGACTTCCTGGGCTTTGGCGACAGTGGTATCGATCAGCTGCCGCGTGCGGAAGGCGCGAGTTTGCAGGGCGACGCGCGTCTTGAGCTGCAGCAGCGATGACTCGGTGGGCAGCTGCTCGACGGCGCGCTCGACGAGTTCCGTGGCGCGGTCGTAATTCTCGGCGGTGAGGCAGTTTTCGATCTCGGCCTGAATCTGCTCGATGAGCTTGCGGCGGCGCTCCTGCTCCTGGCCGGCGACCGCGGCTTGCAGCAGCGTCTCCGCTTCGGCCACAGAGGGATCGAGCTTGCCGACCTCGCGCAGAATCTCGATGGCGCCGGTAAAGCGGCGGGAGCTGATCTCCTGCCGGGCTTTGCCGAGCATCTCACGGATCTGCTCTCTCTGCGCAGCAAGCTTGACCTCGCGCGAGATTTCGGCATAGAGCGCGCGAATCTTCGTGTTTTGCTGATCGAGCTGGAGGGCTTTTTCTAGAGCGTGGAGAGCTCCGGTCCAGTCACCGCGCTCCTTGAGCGTATCGGCCTGCGACATGAGGAAGCCGATCTCGTCGTACTTACGCTTTCTCTCCTTGACCTCTTCGTAGCGGGTTTTGAGTTCTGCGTTGTCGGGATCGAGTTGGACTGCGTGATCGAGCGAGGCGATGGCCTCGGCGAAACGCGACGAGGCAATAGCTTCATCGGCTTCAGCGATGAGCTGGCGTACCTGCTCGGCGCGCTGCAGGCGGGCCAGATTTTGCTGGACGATGCCGATGAGCTGGCGCGCGCCGGTGTGCTGCGGATCGATGCGGACGAGCTGCAACAGGACTTCGCGGGCGCGGCCGAACTGCTGCTCGGCAGTGAGCCGTTCGGCGTCATTGAAAAGCTCGGCGACCTGGCCTTTTTTGAGCTGCTCGCCGAGCGCGCGCAGATCGGCAGCGAACTCCTCTGCCGTGGCGTAGCGCTGCTCAGGGTCCTTGGCAAGAGCGCGGTCGATGATAGCGTCGAGAGCCGGCGGATAGTTCGCGAGATAGGTGCCGAGCGGCGGATGCGGCTCGTTCACCAGCTTCTGCAGCACGGTCATGTCTTCGCCGGTAAAAGGCAATTGGCCGGTGAGCAGAAGGTAGAGCATGATGCCGGTCGAGAAGATGTCAGACCGGCCGTCGAAGGGGCGACCCTTGAGCCGCTCGGGGGCAATGTAATGGATGGTGCCGATCACGTTGCCGGTGCGCGTGAGTCCGCCCTCGGCGCTCGACCCTTGCACGCGGGCAATGCCAAAATCTACGATCTTGGCTACGCCGTCCTGCTGCACAATGACGTTGGCCGGCTTGATATCGCGATGAACGACGCCGCGCTGATGGGCATAGCCGAGCGCCAGGCAGACCTGTTCGATGATGCCGAGCTTGTCGATCATGTGAATCTGGCGGCCGGAGGCGATGAGCTTGTCGAGCGGGTCGCCGCTCACGTACTCCATGACGATGAACGGCACGCCGTCTTCGTCGCCGAGGTCGTAGACAATGACGATATTCGGATGCTGGAGGATGCCGGCCTGCGCCTCGCGGTAGAAGCGTTCGAGCATTTCAGGCTGGCCGGAGAAGTTTTCGGTCAGCGTTTTGATCGCCACGAGGCGGCCGATGCGTTTGTCTTCGGCGCGGTAAACCACGCCCATGCCGCCGCGGCCCAGGATGCCCGTGATCTCGTACTTGCCGATCCTTTTTTTCTCTATAGTTTCCACGTTTTTAGCCAAAGCGGCGGTCGGACAAACGACATTCCAAGCCAGTGAGCAGTGAACTCAGAAAACCGGCTGAGGTAAGAAAAACAAACTGGATTCGCGATTGCCAGCAGAATCACGGTAGCATGATTGCGCCGGTCGAGCCAATAGAACTTTGTGGTTAGAGAGGCGGAAGTTAAATCGTTTCGGGCACTTGTGCCGGTCGGGTTCAAGACCGGTACGCGATACAATCGTGAGGCGTTGCGCTTTGCGAACGGGAGCTGAGCGATGATGCCGAACCCGTCGATGGACCCCCATCCTTCCACAGTGAAGGCTACATTTTCTCTTCCAGTGGCGGGGGTGCGGCTGGAAGCCAGCGTGCAGTTGCCCGCCGGGCGGACAACGTTGACCCAGCTTCTGCCGATCATCCAGAACCTGGAGAACGCGATTCTCGGGAGAGTGGCGGAAGAGGCTGCTGCGGCGGGATCTCCCATCTCCTGCCGGGCGGGTTGCGGCGCATGTTGCCGCCAGATGGTTCCGGTGAGCCTGTTTGAAGCCGAGGCGCTCACCGAGTGGATGCGGTCGCTGCCCGAAGAACGTCAGAAGGAGCTTGCGGAGCGGTTTCATCGCGCGCTTTCAGCGCTGCGCGATGCCGGAGTCATCGACAAGATTCTCAAGGATGAATGGACTCTGGAAGAAGAGCGCACAACGCAGTTGGCAATTGACTACTTCCATGCGCATGTGGCGTGTCCATTTCTCGAAAACGAAAGCTGCACCATTCATCCCATCCGGCCTCTGGCCTGCCGGGAATATCTGGTGGTTTCGCCTCCGGAGTTGTGCGAGGACCCGTCGGTTCACGACGTGATGGGCGTGCAGCTTCCACTGAAGCTGTCGCGGGTATTGCACTCATTTGGGCAGGAACTGGAGCGCGATCCGCGCGGCTGGATTCCGCTGGTTTTTCTCCTGGCCTGGGGCAAGAGCAGCGCGCAGCCCGGAGAGCAGATCGCCGGAACCGGTGAAGAGGTGCTGAGAAAGCTTCTGGAGCGGATCAATCAGATCGCCGGTGTGGCAAAAGATTGACCTGCAGGCTCGCGGGCACTCGCGGCGTCTTTACATCCGGGCGGGAGTTCTGGCAACCTTAAACGCGCAACCTGCAACTTGTTTGGCGGTCAAAACAGAAGAATGTGCCGGCGCAAGCGCCGGGCGAAAGAAGACCTCTGCATGGACAGCAGCACCGAGCTGAAGATCGACGTAGTCGCGCTGACGGACGTCGGCTGCGTGCGGACGAACAATGAAGACGGCTTCGGTTACGATCTTGCGTCCCGCATCTTTGTGGTTTGTGACGGCATGGGAGGCATGGCCGCTGGAGAAGTGGCCAGCGCCACGGCCGTCAAGGAAATTGTGGAGAAATTTTCTGAGATCGATGGGACCGAGGCCAGCATGGAAGATCGCCTCTATCGCGCAATTCTCTATGCGAACCAGCAGGTCTATCAGCTTTCGCAGGGCCGGGAAGAGCTGCGCGGCATGGGAACGACGCTGGTTTCGGCCTGCATCGACGGACGGCGGCTGTTGATTGGCAACGTGGGCGACAGCCGGGCGTATTTTTTGCGCGGCGGCGTGTGCGCACAGATCACGCACGACCACTCCTTTTTGGCCGAGCAGGTGCGCAGCGGCTCGATGAACCTGGAGGAGGCGCAGGCCTCGCCATTGCAGTCAGTGATTACGCGGGCGATTGGGACGGGCGAATCGGTCGAGCCGGATATCTTTACGGGCGATCTGGAACCGGGCGACATTGTGCTGCTGACGAGCGACGGGCTGACGCGCTATGCCGATGCGAAGATGATTGCGAACACGATCCTTTCGTGTACCACTCTCGAACAAGCCTGCCAGGCGTTGATCGACCGCGCCAAGCAATATGGCGCAGTGGATAACGTGACGTGTTTGTTGCTGCAGTTTCTGCCTTCGGAAGAGACGGCGTAACCGATTCTTTTTGATACTCGAGTTTGGCCCCATGTTTTCCCAGGTCTCTATAGAGACCTGGGGCATCCATTTTCGTGCTAAATTGAGTTCCCTAAGATTTGGGGCACTCTTTTTTCGCGCCTGATCGGATTATGCGTCCGTGCCGAATCTTAGTGCGCGACTGTTGACACGCAGCGCATTCCACTCAAGCCGCCGGGCACGAGCAAGCTTGCGTTGGGACCGGAGAGCTCAAGATGCACGACCAGCGGCGTGCCGGCGACGACGATGGGCGTATTGGCGAATTCGAGCGGAAACGACAGCCGCTCGGTGGCGCCGCCCTGGTCAAGGTGGCCCTTTGCCAATACGCGAAAAAGCGCCCATGTTCCGGAGAACTGCAACGGGAGGCTATTGGAGCCGTAGTTCGCGGTAAGCTCGGCACGCTGGCTGGTCGAAGGCGACCAGGCGAACTGCTTCGAAACGTCAGAGCCGGAAAGGCTCTGCGCATCGAGTTGGAAGGCAACGCTCTGAATGCCTTTTGAGGGCAGTATGTGCGCGGTGAAGGCAAGGCCCTGCGAGCCGGGAGCATAGAGCGCGTTCGAGAGAGCCGCGACACGATTGAAGAAGCGCAGGAAATTGGGATCGACCTTCAGCGGCGCGTTGGGCGCGGGAACATACGCCGTTCCCTGTTGAACAACCAGCGGCTTGAGGGTCGCATCGTAGAACTGCCAGAGCGACCCGGAGCCGGGCTGGAGCAGGGCGGCGAGTTCTGCGGGGCTGGCTTCGACGGTGGCGTTGGGCGCGAAGGGATACTTCGTCGTCATCTGATTGAACGCCGAACAGAAGCCTGCGCCTCCGGCATTAGCCTGCGCGGGCGCGCGGCCGCGGACCACGTCATCCACAGAATTGATGGGCGCCTGCATCAGCGCGAGTACGGTCTGATCGACGTGCGCCTGCGGATCGAGATTGAAAGCCTGCGCGGTCTGGCTGGCCGCGGTATGCGCGGATGTCGATGCAGTGATAATGGGTGTGACGGCTGTGGGATTATTGGCCGCCGTGGGATCCTGCGCGACCTGCGCTACAGAAGCTTGCAGCGCGATGAGGCCGTTCACATAGTTCGTATTGCCCTGGCTAACGAACTTGTCGGGATTGCCTGGCGCAACGAGCGCCTGAGCCGGCTGAAATTCCTTGGCTATGTCGGGATTGGCCACCGCAGTGTTGTCCGAGACGGTGAAGAAGAGCGCGAGAAGCGGCGAATTCGGATTCGAGATCAACTGCAGCTTCGCGCCGGCATCGGCGAGGTTGCGATACTTCACAATCTGTGCGGAGTGCAGGAAGGTGCGCCACTCGTTCTGGAAATCGGTTACGTAGCGCGTGGTGAGCTGCTGCGTGACGGTGGCGCGATCGAGCGAGGGCGGCGCCTGGTTACCCAGCACCCAGACCTCGCCGCTGAAATACCGGTCGGGGTGGGCGATGGCGTCCTGCATGAAGGCGTAGCCGGTTTTGGTGAATGCGCCGGCAACGGCATGCGATTCGGTGACGGTGGCCGACGAACCGGGATAGTTCTTGTTGAAGTCGATCGAGGGAGCGACCTTGTTGGCCGCCGAGAGCATTGACTGGTAGATGCGTTCGAAGCCGCCAAAGCCGGCGAGATAAGTGCGGGCGCGATTCACGGCGAGCGTATCGGGCGTGATCTCGAGCAGATCGTCCTTCGGCAGCTCGCTCGCGTAGAACTCGAACTGGCGCGCGGCGAGGTCCTTCTGCTCGCCGGTATCGGGCGCGCGGCCATTTTCCCAATACTGCAACAGGACCGGCGGCAGAAACTCGACCGTGCTCTTCTCAGGATTCGTCGTAGTGATGAGATAGGCCTTGAGCGGATTGTAGGTGGCCGAGTAGTCGGCGCCCGGTGCAGGTGTCTGCGGCAATGCATTAAAAGAAGACACAAGGTTGGCCTGCGTGTTGGCCAGCATCAAGGTACGGAAACGGTCGAAATAGATGCGCCGCGCCGCGGCAAGCAGGCTATCGCCGTGATAGAGGCCGAAGCGGTAGAAGAGCGGCGGGCCGTTCTGCTGATAGCTTTCGAGCTGCACCAGCGCGGCGCGCAGCCGATCGAGTTGCGTGAGCGAATCCGTGGCGGCGAGCACGTTGGGCGGTGTCGGCGTGGTGGGCAGGGCATTCGCGGCAGTCGCAATATCATGCTCAACGCGGGAGTTGTTGAGCCACGAAGCGGTGAGGCCGAGCAGATAGAAGAGAAGCAGAACTGAGACCGTGCCGAAGACAACGCGGCGGAAGAGATGCGTACGGCTGCTGTTGCTGGTGCCGGCGAGGGCGGAGCGGTCACCGAGAATGACCTCGGGAAAGAGCTTGGGCAGGAAGCACCACTGCGCCTGTTTGCGCGCCACCATCTGCGGAGTCTGTTGCGCCTGCTGAAGGGCCTGCATCTCCTGGACCGAGAACATGCGCGTAGCGCCGGAACCGGCGGGCTGGCTCTGCGGCCGGGCCGCGGCGGCCGCGACCATCTCTTCGACAACGTGGGCGCGCACGCCGGTGGCATAAAATCCGCGCAGATAGGGGTTGGCGTTGAGATGGCTGGGGCGGGCGACTTCGACGAGATACGTGGCCAGATTATTGCGCAGCTTGCGCAGTTCGCGCGGGAACTCGTAGACCGGATCGATATTCTTCGCGTCGTTTTCGCGCGTGAGTAGATTTGTGCGGAACTCGGAGAGCGAAAAAAAGACGCGGTCGAGCGCGGCGGCCACCTCGCCCATCGCCTTTTCCGCGTAGAGGCCGCTCGACACCGCGTTCCGCGGGAAGGCCATACCCAGCGGCTGCGTGACCTCGTTGTTATCGAGGTTGCGGACGTACTCGGTGAAGTAGGGAATGCGGTCGAGCTTGGTGAGGATCACGTAGACCGGAACTTCCGTGCCGAGCTGATGGGCCAGGTCGCGGAGTTGCTGATTGGTGGCGCGGGCCGCGGCCACTACGGCGTCGGCAGCGGCAGTGCCGAGAAAGATCTCACTGCTGACGCAGACTACGGCAGCCCGCACGGGCGCTTCTTTGCCCATCGCGGATCGATAGGTCTTGGGACGGGTCCTGCGCACCAGCTTGCTCCAGAGCAACGGAGCTTTGCGAACTGCATCGCCTACTTCCACAAAGGCCGTCGATTGCGCATACCAGAAGTTGGCGACACCGGTTTGCACAATGTCCTGCTCGCGGTACACCTGTCCGGCGAGCAACTCGGGATCGAAGCCGGATTTGGCGACAGCCGTGGTCTTGGCGGAGTTGGTTTCGCCGAGGATATAAAGAAGGGGCAGGGAATCGAGCGACTTGGGCCCGCTACGCTGCGCATGGGCCAAACGGCTTTCGGCCTCGCGGAGCAGCGTGTCGAGATCGTTGCCGCCGGGCACGTTCCGCGCATCGGCATCGCGGCGCTTGTCGCGGAAATAGAAGAAGAGGATGATGCCGGCGGCGATGGCGCCGAGTACGATGAGCAGGATGCGCAGAATGAGCAGCAACGTGCCAGCAAGGCTAAGCAAAGGGCCCACGAGCCAGGCGAGCAGGATGGAGACGATCAGAATGAAAACGGCAACCAGGATCGGTAGCACAGCAGGCTCCTATCGCGAAGTAATTCCGGCATTCTCAACCTGCGTGACCCCGGAACCAAGAAGAATCTCGTATCCACCGAAGGCGACAATCGTGAAACCCGCTAGTACGCAAGCCGTGATGAGCAGGGCGCGCGTCCAGGGATCTTTGGTGCGCGCGGGCGGCACGTCGGGAGCGGCGATGGGCGGCATCAGGCTTGCCGGTCCGCGCACGCGCTCGATCTTGCCGAGGGCCTGGCGCAATAACTGGTGCAGCTCGCCGCTGTCACCCAGCGCGTAGCGGCCGCGGTAGCCCATCTCCAGGCAGAGACAATGCACTTCGAGCGCGTCGGCCACTTCGGCGGAGTCCTGCTGGCTCAGGAGGGAGCGTAGATTCGTGAAGACCATCTCGCCGGCGAGATGGCCGCCGAAGAGCTCTTCCTGCAGCGGGCGGCGGGCCCA
>JASHQE010000188.1 GCA_030037705.1 Acidobacteriaceae bacterium
TCCAGGCCGAGTTGTTCACGGACCGCGCGGGAAAGGGAGATACCTGCTCGTCCTGGCTCGATATAAACCTCGGGCAGAGTGGGCTGTATTTCTCTGTTGCAGGCGAGGACCTGCTTGTCCTGGTTGAGAATCAGAAGACGGGTTTTGTCAGTCATCCCAGCCTCCGTTCCGGCCCGCAGACCAGAAGCCTGCGCCCATCGTTGGCGGGCGGCAGAACCGTCACCACTGAAAAATGGCGCCGCAATGCAGCGGCTAAATGGTCGGCCGTATACCAGGCATCCGCATCAGGACGCCATTCGTTCGGGCGGAACCTTCCCCGCTCGACATACTCGACGAGCGCCCACCGGCGAGAGAAACCGCGCACGCCTCGCGCGACTTGCTCAAAATCGAGGCGATATTTGCCGAAGACCATGTGATGCGAGAGGGCGAAGCAAAGGACGAGATCCGACTCGAACCGCCGGGCCGCGGAGGGGAACCAGGCGCCATCCACTCCCCGGGCAGGGGTTGGATGGGAAAAGTCCATAATGACGGGATAGAGAGAGAGGCCCGCCTTGCGCGTCTCTTCAAAAGTGGCATCCACGAGTGCAGGGTCGAAATCAGCCGCGATGACATCGCATCCGTGCTGCGCCGCTACTCGCGAATAATGGCCGCTATTGGCGCCCAGGTCGAGGACGCTGCGAATACTCGCGTCTTCGAGCAAGAATTGAAGCGCTTGTTGTTTCGAGCTCCACGACGTCCCCGGAGAAAAATCGCAATTTGTTGTAAAGTAGTTGATCCAACGCTCACCGGCGGAATTGCATTTTAAGCAAGAGACTTCATCGGCCAGCCGTTCAAGAAAAGTTGGAAGCCCTTGCGCCTCAGTCTTCGGATTCCACTCCGCCCATTCCTTGTCCTGATGCTCCATATCTTCTGCCAATACGCCGTCGCGTGGATCCTCGATGAGCCGCCGCGCCAGGTGCGTTCTGCCATTCTCCATCAGAAGAAGAGGACGGATGAAGAATCGCGCCAGTTTTTCATAGCTGCGCGAGAAGGTCTCAACATCGTAATGCACAATCGAGCCGGGATGTATGTAGATAAAGTTCAATCCGTCATAAAGAACGTTCCAGGGATGGGGATTGCGCAGAGTAAGGCCATGCTGGGTGAGCCTCTGCAGGAGTGTGATCAGACGCAGAGCCGCGGTCCGCAACATCTTCGGAGACCATTCGTGCCAATACGTGATCCGGGGAGTTGTCACCAGCCGATAGATTGCGTCGAATCCTGAATGAAAGAGGGCGCAGCGCTCAAACCCTACGATTAATTTGTCCTGGATGAGTTCTTCGATGAGTGGGAAATGGACGAGCCCGGCGAAGGCTTGCCCGTGCGGCGGCACGATGCCCATGTGTAGCTGATCGTCTCTCCAGAAGAGACGCGCGACCGGATCGCCGAAGGAACGGGCATAGTAGTGTATGTCCGATGAATCCAGGGGCGGCAGGGCAAAACCGCTCGAATCCAAGCGAGCCGAAGAGACCTCAGCGCGAACTGCTTCAGCTATGCTCATACTCCACCTCGACTTTCTCGCCTGCTTCGAGCGCCTCGTCTTCTCCTCGTTCGCCGAACAGCTCTTCCAGAACCCCGCGGAGATTGGCCGCAGTGTCTTCGAAGAAACCGTCGCCGCCCACAAAATATCCGCGCATCCGTTGCTGTTTATCGATAAAGATCAGGGTTGGATAGAAGAGCCAGGTCCCGGGTGGAATATGGAGAGCCGGATAGAGTTGCTTGGTGGAGCAGTGAGCCAACTTGATTTTGGCGCCGGACTCCACCCGAAAGGCTTCAAGCCTTTCCTCACATCCCGATTGAACGCAGACGCCGATGAATTCAACCTGAGGCGCGAACTCGCGGCGAAAATCGGAGAGCAAGCCGGCCAGATGCTTGCAAGTGCCGCAATCGACTCCAAAGACGAAGAGGACAACCACGCGACCGGCCAGAGTTGTGAGCGGAAGCATGACCGGCTCACGATTGGCAGACCCAGCGATGACCGGCAATGCGATCTCATCGATCTGGCGAGCCTTGATAGCCGTATTGGGGAACGAAACGCTCATTGCGAATCCCTTTTAATCGTCGATTTCGTAGGCACCGCCGGAACTAGTATGCCCGCCACCTGCACTATCACGGCATATAAGTGCGCATTTACAACCGTTACGAATGAGCGCTGAACACTCCGGGGCCACAATCTCCAAGTGCGGAGGTTGATATCTCATCACCACTCCTTTTCAGGCTGCTTCGGTGTGAATGATTCCGTAGGAACGCAGTTGCTCAACAAAGGCCTCAAGATCCTTGCGGACCGTCTCCTGTTCAACCTCGCATTCGCGGCTGATGGATTCGACTACCTGTTCGGCAGAGTTGCCTTGCGACAGAAGCTCAAGGATTCGTCCACCGACCGGATTCGAGGTGTACATCAGGCCCTGCTTGATTTCCATCAGCACAGCTCCGTCCTGGCTAAATACCGACCGGACTGAGGGCGCTATCGTGATCGACTTCATCGAGTTGCTCCTTATTGTTGGTCAATTGCGTTGAACTGCCTGGGCCAAGCATGAGCAGGCCATACTTCACGAGGCGGCTGATTTGGGCCGCCACCATCGACGGCCCGCTGTTCTCGGTCTGGGCCTTGTCAATCAGTTCTGCGAAGGTGATCAACTCGCGCGAGCGGCAGAGGTCGAGAATCCTGCGGTCCAGGTCCATCGAAAAACCTGCAATAGGAGAAGTGGAAAACAACTCCCCTCCGAGCGCGCGCGCAACCAGATCACCTGCGTTCTCGCGCAGGCAGATCACCGTCTGCGGTGAAAGCCGTCTGGATGGATATCCGGCAAAAACCTGGTCGTAATCCATGAATCCGATCGGTGCGCGCGGCTTGCTGGCTCGGACCGCTTTGCCAAGTTTGAATTGCTCGCTCCAACAGTCCTCGAGCCGGTGAACGACCGCCCGCCAGGAGAAATGATTCTGTACACGATCCCGGCCATCTTGGCCCATTTGTCGAGCGAGTGTTCGATTGGCTGCAAGGACCGCGATCCAGCGCAGCATATCTTCTATATCCACAATTACGCGTTGACCCAGCACGAAGGACGGATCCATCAGCATGGAAATGGCATTCAGAAGACCGGTATCCGGATAGATCTGCGTGCCGGCTAAAAAGCCGGTCTCACCGTGGACCACAATATCGCGGTAACCGTCCCAATTCGGAGCGACGACGGGCAATCCGGCGGCCATTGCTTCAAGAACGCTGATGCCAAATGTTTCCTGGTAGGTATCGCTCATGCATAGCGCTACGTCGGCGACCTGGAGCAGCGCCTGCTTGACGGAAGCGGTTATTCCAGGCATGACAACCAGCTTGCGCGAACTCGCGAACGTATGCGCAAAGCGTTCGAGATCTGGCGCGATATGGCCCTGCGTATCGTCGCCGGCGAGGATGAGGGTGGCGGAAGCCGGTAAACTTTCAGAGCAGAGAAAGGCCGCAATGAAAGGCCGCAGGTCCGCTTTATGGCTTGCGGTGAGCCGCCCGATCGACAGGACAACAAATCCTTCCGTGTGCTCGGAGACCGCGGGCGATACGCCGGTCTCAATGCCGTCGATATGAATGAGCGGCATGCGGACCGGAAATTTATCGCGAGTCCCGGCAACGGATTGGCTGTCTTCGAGACTTGCAAAAATATTCGCGAGAGCCTGCTGTCCAGCCCTGGAGGTACAGATGATCGTGTCGTGGGCGCGAAGATCGGCAAAGTAATTCCACGCGTAGCTCGGGATTAGGGAGTTCGCGCTTAATCCGTGAGTGCGCCCGCAGATGGGCCACTCCTCATGCCCACTCCATTGCCGGAATGGCACAAATTTTGCAACGTGATGACTGCTCGTAAAGAGCAGCAAATCGTCGGGGGCTCTGGCCGGAAGAGACTCTATCGATCCCAGGTCGAGCGCCTGCAGGCGCCCCGCATACTGATATTCATTCGCCTTATAGTTTTCGGCTGATTCGCGGATGTAGTAATAGGCATCGTAGGTTCCGTACCTGAGCAGCGCCTGCACAAGACCGGCATCTGTGACTTTGACTCCGTTGAGAGGCCGCTCGGCATCGATCTTATTGGCAACGGAGATATTTGGCAGCCGGTCTAGCAGAAGAGCGCGCATGGAATCCACCTGAACTCGCGAACCGGAAGGCTAGAGCTGGTCTCATAAATTGAATCCATTGACTTGCCGGGCATATGGGACCCTCCTCGTTGGTCCACCTATGGACGAAGACCTGCCCATGGAGGCCCCGAGTTGGATCCCATACTTACCCAACTAGCCATATAGGTATTTATGAGACCGGTTGTATGCCCGGCTTCAAAGTGAAGTGATCTTTCCATCCTTGCGGCCGTTATGCAATGTCCACTTGGCTGTCCGTTTGGCCTGTCCAAATGGACATTGTCTGTCCAGTCTTCTCCGGATTAATTTCTGCTGAGCACTCGAATCGAAGGACGGCGATCATGCCAGCTGACCCGCTTAAGCCGCCGCCACATTTCCGTGTGGCGCGTAGGATAGGCCAGCTCGCGCGGGAGCTTTGGGCCACCGGACCGCCGCTCTGCATTGTTCTCCTGATTGGCCGTCTGATCGGCAGTGTCCTTCCGGTTGCTCTTCTCGGCATTACGGGTCTGCTTGTGGACGCCATCAACCACACGCAGAAGACGGGGCAAGGGTTGAAGCAAGTTTGGATCCTTCTTCTTGCCGAAGTTGCGGTGGTTCTTTTCACGGATGTTCAATCGCGGTTCAGCTCCTACTGCGATCTGGTGCTGAACAACCGGTTCACGCTGCGCATGAATCTCCGTTTGATCAACAACTGCAATCAACTGGACTTTGAATTTTTTGAAGACTCAGAGTTTCAAGACCGGCTGGAACGAGCCAGGACGCAGGCAAGTTCACAAGTTGCACTGCTCCGCACACTACTGGATTTAGGACAGCAAACAATCGGCCTCGCAGCGATGATCGCCAGCGCATTTGTCGTAGCGCCGTTCCTGGTTGCAATCCAGGTTGCCGGCGTCGCTCCAGTTGTGTTTGCGGAAGGATACTTTGCAAGACGCAGATATTACTTGAATCGCGAACGAACCCCAATCCGGCGGATGCTCGAGTATCTGTTGTTGCTGGGAACATCCGCCGTCAGCGCCAAAGAGATCAAGCTGTTTAACGTGGGGCCGCACATTCGAGAGCGCTTCAAAAAACTCTCCGAAGACTACAACGACCAAGATGCCCGGCTTGCCGCCCGGCAGAATTTTATCGGAACACTCCTCGTTACCTGCGGATCCGCGATCTATTACGCTTCCTATGCCGTACTGATCTACCAGACGGCTCACGGCCTGCTCACGATCGGCCGCCTGATCTTTCTCGCCGGCGTTCTCAGAAGTTCCAAAGGCCAGTTAAGCAGCTTGTTCTCCGGGTTCACAAGGGCATCCGACCAGGTGATGTACCTGAACGATGTCTTTGAGTTCTTTGATCAGAAGCAAGTCGTGCGCAAGGACAAATCTTCTGTCCCGGTTCCTGTTCCAATCCGGAAAGGAGTCGAATTCCGTAATGTTTCCTTCTCCTACGGAGGATCGTCTCAGCTGGTACTGAGTAACATCTCCTTCCGTATCGAGCCTGGGGAGCGCATTGCGCTTGTCGGTGAGAATGGGGCTGGAAAGACTACGATTATCAAGCTTCTGACACGGCTATACGACCCCATATGCGGTCAGATCCTTATCGATGGCATCGATCTTCGCGAGTTTACCCCTGAAGAGTTGCGGCGCGCGATTACAGCAGTATTTCAGGATTTTGTGCGCTATGACTTTACCGCGGAAGAAAACATTATTTTTGGCGATCTGAGCGCCCTCGGGGATCACGCGCGCGTCAAGGAAGCCGCCAGCCAGGCTCAAGTGGCGACATTCATTGAACGTTTGCCGAAGGCATATCAGCAGGTTCTCGGGAAGCGGTTTGAAGGAGGAATCGATTTGTCCGGAGGTCAGTGGCAGAAAGTGGCCCTGGCGCGTGCATCGATTCGGGAAGCGCAAGTCGTCATTCTCGACGAGCCTACATCGGCAATCGATCCTCGCGCAGAAGCGCTGCTTTTTCGCAACTTCACCGAGATGGTTAGAGGGAGGATGGCGGTTGTAATTTCGCACAGGTTTTCTACGGTCCGCATTGCCGATCGCATTCTCGTACTCGAAAAGGGGAGGATCCGGGAGCAAGGAAGTCATGCAGAGCTAGTGAGGGCTGGAGGCGAATATGCTCAGCTCTTCGAACTACAGGCGGCTGGATACCGGTGAAGGGATTCAATCCATGAGGAGCCGCGCGATGATTGCATCGAAAACAACGATTAAGCGGGCCTTCGCTAAGCTTGCGTTGCCGTTGGGCGTTGGAATCCTCCTGTGTCTCTTCCAGCAAAGTGAGTTTGCGCAGCTTGGAGGAGGAAGCATTCAGATTGTAGTGAAGGACCCATCGGGAGCTCGCGTCCCCAACGCGCATGCCTCCGTTTTGAATGCGCGCAAGGTACATGACGCGGTTACCGATTCTCACGGGGACGTTCTGATCACTGATCTCGATGCTGGAGTGTATAGCCTCAGTGTAACTGCCTCCGGTTTTACGGGCTGGCATCGAGAAGGGGTTCGGGTTCGAACCGGTGAAACGACAAACGTTGACGTTGATCTCGTAATCGAAATGCAGAAAGAGCAAATCGTGGTTGACGAAGGAAAGCCGAGGGTTGGTTTAGACGCTGACGAGAATGCAAGCGGGCTTCGACTCTCCGGGGAAGACCTCGATGCGCTGCCGGATGACCCGTCAGATCTCCAGTCTGAACTGCTCGCGATGGCGGGCCCATCGCCTGGTTCCGATGCCGGTGAAGTCTATGTGGACGGTTTCTCCGGAGCGCCATTACCGGCAAAATCGGCTATTCAAGCTATATCCATCAATCAGAACCCGTTCTCGGCGCGCTATGACAGAGTGGGCTTCGGGCGGATCGAGATTGTGACCAAAGCAGGAACCGATCGCATCCATGGTGACTTTGCCGTCGGAGGCAATGACTCCGTCTTCAATTCGCGCAATCCCTTTTCGCCCCAGGAACCGCCCTATTATTCCGTATTTTTCAATGGAGATTTAAGTGGCCCTGTCACCAAGAACTCCTCTTACTTTTTTAACGTGCAGCGCGGCCAAATGGGAAATGTTGCCGTAGTCAACGCGATCGTGCTGGATACAAATTTCAATGAGATCCCGCTCAGTCAGACAATTGCCAATCCCAGCGAGAGCATCGGCGGATCGGGTCGATTCGACACTCAGTTGGGATCAAGAAACACTCTAAGTCTTCGTTACCAGATGAATCGAAGTCAGGCTTCGAACTCTGGTGTGGGCCAGTTCGCTTTACCATCGCAGGGGTATGATGCCGACGCGACTTCAGCGGTAATCGAAGCCAGCGATAACGAAATTGTCAGCCCTCACCTTCTCGAACAGAGCCAACTGCAATACGTGCATCAACGGACAAATCAAAACGTGGCCAGTTCGGCGCCAGACATTGTGGTCGAAGGAGCATTTACGGGAGGCGGCAATGCAGGTGGCAACGGGCAGCATGTCCAAGACCAGTATGAAGCACAGGAGAACTTATCGCTAGATAAAGGGAATCATTCGATACAGTTCGGAGGACGTTTCCGAGCCTGGCAGCTAGCGGTCCAGAGCGAGCCCAACTTTAATGGCC
This sequence comes from Acidobacteriaceae bacterium, assembly GCA_030037705.1. Taxonomy (GTDB): domain Bacteria; phylum Acidobacteriota; class Terriglobia; order Terriglobales; family Acidobacteriaceae; genus Telmatobacter. Next base: position 7,718 of record JASHQE010000188.1, read on the forward strand.
AGTTTCTCTTCTCGTCGATCGGCGCCTACCAGACTACCGAGATCGGTTTGCAGCAAGGATTGAGCCCCGCACAGATTCGTGCAATGGGAGGAGGCGCGAGCCAATTCAATCTTGGAGCGGGAGAGCCGAACGTCAGCGTTGCAATGACGGATTTCGGTCTTTATTGGCAAGACGATTGGAGACTGCGGCGCAATCTGACCGCCAGCTATGGCTTTCGATTCGAGTCGCAGGATGATATTCACGACCGCGCAGATCCTGCTCCCCGCTTGGCATTTGCATGGGCGCCAGCACGGAAAAAGGGAGGAGATCCGCGCACCGTCATTCGTGCAGGTTACGGCTGGTTTTACACGCGTTTTGCTGCAAGCTACGTGCTCCAGACCGTGCAGCAAAATGGAATTAATCAGCAACAATACGTTGTGGCTGAGCCGAATTTCTATCCCACCGTGCCCACAGCCGGGACAATAGGAACAGAAACGCCTCCAACGATTTACCAAATCGATGCGAAGTTACGGTCGCCACTGCTGATGGAAGCTCAGATCAGCGTCGACCGGCAATTGGGGAGAATGGCAACTTGTTCTGTGAGTTACTCGAATGCGCGTGGTATTCATCAGTTTCTAAGTAGAAATATCAACGCACCGCTTCCAGGGACTTACAACCCCGCAGATCCAAACAGCGGTGTGCGGCCGCTAGGTAACAATGTCAGCATTTATCAGTATGATTCAGGCGGCGTGTTCCGGCAAAATCAACTCACATTTAATCTGCGTGTCAGCGCAGGCCATAAACTGAGTGTCTTCAGCTATTACTCCTTGAATGAAGCAAGAGCTGATACAGAGGGTCCCGGTAGCTTTCCGTCGAATGAGTACAATCTCGCTGCAGACTGGGGACGAGCCAGCTATGATATCCGCCAACGCTTCTATTTTGGTAGTTTCGTCAGCCTTCCAGAGGGATTTCAAATCAGCCCGTATATAGTCGCTTCGTCCGGTGCACCGTTCAACATCATAGTAGGCGAAGACCTTAATGGGGACGGACAGTTCAACGATCGACCCGCGTTCGCGACAGATCTTAGCCGTCCGAGCGTCGTGATCACCAGTCTTGGCGACTTCGATACGGATCCAATACCCGGACAGCAGATCATCCCGGTCAACCTTGGGACGGGGCCGCCGCAGTTTATGACGAATGTCCGCCTCGCAAAGACTTTTAGCTTCGGTTCCGAGCAAACTCTCAGGCCGAGTCAGGTTACTGCGACATCGATCAAGCGAACGTCGTTCAATCACCGCTATAGTTTGTCCTTCGATGCCTACGTAAGAAACGTCTTCAACAACGTGAATCTTGCGCCCCCGGTCAGCACGCTCGGCTCTCCGCTCTTCGGGAAGTCGAATGCTTTGTCGGGTGGTCAAGAAGCCAATCGAACAATCAATTTGCAACTCCGAATGTCGTTTTAGTTACAGAGGAAGATACAACGATCGGTCGCATGAGGCGAGCACTTAGTCCATGCGCATCCTCCAATAGAATGCGTGAATCAGGCCGCGCTGAATGTCGTTCGTTTGCGTTACATTTCGGGTAATTCGGGAAAGAAGGTGAATCCGTGATCGCTGTTACGATTGGAACAGGAAGATATACGCAGCTCGCCCAGCACGCAGCTCGGGCGGTACAGGAGATGACCGGACTCGAGACGCGCGTTCTCACCGACGAGCATTTTGCAGCTTCGGGGCTCCCAACTCCGCATTTTTTGAAGCTGCGTCTCTTTGAACTCACCGACGCCGAGTCCGTGCTGTTCTTCGATGCAGACATTGTTTGCTTAAAACCATGGCGTCCACAGGAGTTTGCGAATCGGGATGCTATTGTTGCCGTGGCTGATCTTCTGTCGATAGCTAGAGGTGAATGTCGAAAATGGAATATACCTATCGGAGAATATATCAATACTGGCATGATGATTCTCAATCGGGCTTCGCATCAAGAATGGTTGCGTGAAACCGAACACTTCGTCAAAACACATCCCCCGGCGAATTTGTATGACCAGACTCCGCTCAACATCGTTCGGCATCAACTTGGTCTTCGTTTAGAACTGCTGGATAGACGATATAACTGGCTGTCGTTCGGCTACGGCTCTCTCTGTTACAAAGTACCTGCTTTCATGGCTCACAGGATGATGATCTCTTCGAAAGTCGTAAACCTCGATTTCTTTGAAGGCCGATGCAAGCCACCGTTCGATTGGTGCATAGAGATCAATGAATGCGAAACTAAGAAGTTACGAGGTAAGATCACATATCTCGATACGGGATTTGGAAAGACATGCATATTTCTGAAGCCAGATGGAACGGTTGGCCCCTCAGAATCCCAAGCTGGGGGTAACTACTGGTTCGTTCGGAACGAATCGAATCAGCCAAGGTTGGTTTTAGCCTCTCACGCTGAGATTCTCCAAGAATTTCGAATGTCGGCTGACGGATGTTGGGAAGCAACGCAGCATCTGCAGCTCTCGCCTACACCCGCACTATCGGCGACGCAGGATATTATCGCGACCCGTTGGTTTCGATTTAAACGATGCGGGTGTGAAATGCAGGATCTCGAACTACTGCCAGGTGGAGAGATTGGGCAGGGTGCATCGCAGCACGAGCAGTTTTGGTATGTGCTCGATGACACGAACGGTCTGACTCTTGTGTTAGGTGCAGAAAGACGTGAAACATGCAGAGTAAGTTGGGACCCCAGCCAAAAATTTGGGGAAGGCAGGCAACTGCTGGCGGGAAATGCGCGTGTCAAGATCGCCAGTTGTTATTAGGTCTCGTTGTGC
>JASHQE010000189.1 GCA_030037705.1 Acidobacteriaceae bacterium
TCTGCGCATGAGTAATCCGCGCGTCATCGATGTGCCGGCCGAGGCGCAAGGGCAGCGGCTCGATCAATTCCTTGTTCAATTCCTCGCCCAATTCCTGGCTGCGCAATCCCAACCCGTGAGCCGCTCACGTGTACAGTTGCTCATCGAACAGGGCGACGTGCTGGTGAACGGGAGACTGGAAAAAGCCTCGCTCAAGCTGCGCGGCGGCGAGCGCATCACCGTCACCGGCGAGCCTCATCCCGCGCCCCTCCGCGCGATGCCTGAAGCCATTCCGCTCGACGTGGTTTACGAAGATGCCGACCTGGCCGTGATCAATAAGCCGGCCGGCATGATGGTGCACGCCGGCTCGGGCCAGACCGAAAACGCGCGCAGCAAAGGAACGCTGGTGAACGCGCTGCTCCATCGTTTCCAGTCGCTTTCCTCCACAGGTGGAGCGTTGCGTCCGGGCATCGTGCACCGGCTCGACAAAGAAACCAGCGGGCTCATCGTCGTGGCGAAGAACGATCGCGCGCACGCAGCGCTGGGTGCGCTGTTCGCCGGCCGGCGCGTGAGGAAGACGTATATCGCGCTGGTCGAGGGCGAGATGAAGCGTGACAAAAGTACCATTACCGCGGTTATCAGCCGCGATCCGGTGCGCCGTACACGCATGACAACGCAACGTAACGAAAATGCGCGCTCGGCAGTCTCTCATTACGAAGTGATCCGGCGGATGGATACACGATTCGGCAAATTCACGCTGGTGCGCGTGCGCATCGAGACCGGGCGCACCCATCAGATCCGCGTGCACATGGCCTCCATCGGGCATCCCGTTGTGGGCGATACGCTTTACGGCGCCGCGGGGCAATTGACTGACCAGGAGGCGTTTAGGGCGGCACAGTCGCGCGCTGCGCGGCGCAACGCCGAACCGGAAAAACTGAGGCTGGGGCGGAATTTTCTTCATGCCGCGCGGCTTGAATTTGCGCACCCCCTCACCGGCAAACTCATTGAACTGGAAGTGCCGCTATGGCGTGAGCTTCAGGCATTTTTAGATCGTCTGGAATCTAAAAATGCACGTCCGGATAAGCCGCAGAGCGCCCTGAAAAGCAACCGGACCGCGGGCCCGATTGTTAAAATAAGGAAGTGATGATCAGAAATCTTTTGTGCCTTGCGTTTGCGGCTTGTCTCGCAACGGCCGCGGCGCCTTCGCAACAACCGGCGTCTAGCGCCCCAACGCAACCCGCTCAGAATTCTGCAGCGCAACTCCCACAAAACTCCGCTGCGCCAGCCGGACAACCTGCGGCGGGGCAGCCCGCTCAACCGGACAGCGGCGATACGGATGCGTCAAAAGTCTTCAAGATCGGCGCCAACGAAGTCAGCCTCATCTTCACGGTGACGGATAGCCATGGCCGCTACATTCCCAACCTGACGCAGAATGACTTCGCGCTTCTGGACGATCAGAAGGCGCCGGCCCATGTGAACTCCTTCCATCAGCAGATCAATCTGCCGCTCCGGGTGGGCATCGTGATTGACGCGAGCACCTCGATCCGCTCGCGGTTCCAGTTTGAGCAGCAGTCGGCCATCGAGTTTCTCTTGCAGGTGCTCAAATCGAAGAACGACCGCGCCTTCGTGATGGGTTTCGACGTCACGCCCACCGTGACCCAGAATTGGACCAACGACATGGACGCGCTTGAGCAGGGCATCAACAAGCTGCGGCCTGGCGGCGGCACCGCACTCTTTGACGCGGTCTACACCGCATGCCGGGACAAGCTGCTCACCGAGCGCGGTCCTGAGCCGGTGCGCAAGGCCATGATCCTGATCTCCGACGGCGATGATAACCAGAGCCGCGTCTACCTGAGCGAGGCGATCAAGGAATGCGAGCGCGCCGAGACCATCATTTACACGATCAGCACCAACTGGACCCCGAGCCGCGGACCCGGCGACAAGGTCATGCAGGAACTGGCGGAAGAAACCGGAGGTGAACCCTTCTTTCCGCCCACTATGGAGGAGATGGCGACAAGTTTCCAGAGCATTGAGACTGAGCTGCGCAGTCAATATGCGCTGAACTACACTCCTGCAGACTTCAAGTATGACGGCGCGTTCCGAACCATTTATCTCTACTGTTTCGATCGCCGCTATAAGGTTCACGCCAAGAAGGGCTACTTCGCCACGGCAGGTCCGTAAACTGTTCCCGAAGGGATTCGTTTTTGCGAAGGGCGCGGCATCGGCTGCGCTCTTTATGCGGCTGTGACAACTTGTCCCTTTTCCGGACAGTTTACTCTTCTCTCTGTCCAGAATTGGGACATGCGAAGATTCCTCATTCTCCGCCTCATCTATTTGCCTCACAATCCGATGAAATAGAGAGCAGCAGGCCGCAGGGAACTCGGCAGGCGCGCTACGTTTGTGCGCCGGTGGAACCATTCGGCCCCACCTGGAAGATCGCTGCGGAGGGCTGCGCGAGCGGAGGGAACGTTGATCCGGCAGGCAATCTCGTGCGATATTTGCGGAGCGGAGAAGCGGCAGACTAACCACTGGTTCGTCGCCTACGAGCAGGGCCAGGAGTTGCGCCTCAGCGGCTGGGCTTCGCGCCATCGCTCGCGTCCAGACTCGAAGCACCTCTGCGGACAGACCTGTCTGCACAAGCTCGTCGACGACTTCATGGCCAGAACGATCGCGGTGAAGCCGCAGCCTGCCGAGGCCGATGCGCATGCCGTACTATCCACTGTTACGGATACGAGTCTCACCTCGAACGCTGCCTACAGGGAAGTCGATTCCTCGATCCGGCTTATGACGCCGCCCATTGCACCGCCCGCCGTGCCTCAGCCAGTGCGCCGCGCGCTATCCCAACCGGCAAAGTTTGACGTGACAGAATCTGCCGCACCGCTCGACGAACCTCCGCGTTATGCTTCGCGTAGCTGGCGGTCCGAAGCGTGGCAGCGCGAGCGGGAGCGGGCGCTGCGTGCGGCGGAGCACCGGCCGGAAGTCGTGGCGCGGCGCGGTTCTTAGGGCAGTTCTCCTTCCAAAGGCAGCCTTCGCATCGTTGCGCCCGATTACATTTTCTTGTTGAAATGCAACTAGGAGGCGCTTCCAGCGTACAGCAGAAGGAGAAATGCTTTAACCCGTTCCATCTCCGCAATGTGCGCGAGAGCCACGAAACGCTTGGCAGCGGAGAAACACCATTCACCAAAGCGCCCGCAGAAGGAGGTTGCCATGTGGATGGATGTGTTATTGGCCGGCATGGCCCTGCTGCCGTGGGCTGTTAGCGTGGGCCGGAATCCGGGGAGAATCGCCTCTCGTGTCCACAACGAGCCGCTTACGCCTGCGTTGGGGGAGACTGAAGCAGCGCGAGCAGTCCCACCTCGTCCAGCACGGGAATCTTGAGTTCGCGTGCCTTGTCCAGCTTCGATCCGGCGTCTTCGCCGGCAACCACATAGCTGGTCTTCTTGCTTACGGAGCCTGCCACCTTTCCTCCGGCAGCCTCGATCTTCTGTTTGGCCTCGTCACGCGTCAGTGTAGGCAGTGCGCCGGTCAGCACAAACGTCAAACCCGCAAACTGCGTGGAGCGCTGCTTCTTTTCGGCGGTCATGACCATGCCCGCTTCTTTCAATCTTTCAATGAGCGTGCGATTGGCCGGCCGCGAAAAGAATTCAAGAATTGCCTCCGAGATACGCGGGCCCACCTCTTCCACGCGTTCCAGTTCTTCAGCGCTTGCCGCCATCACCGCGTCGATGGAGCCGAACTCCTGCGCCAGCAGCTCGGCTGTGCGCTCGCCCACAAAACGGATTCCCAGGCCCATCAGCACGCGCGCAAGTCCGGCTTTCTTCGAGCGCTCAATTTCATTGAGCAGGGTCCGCGCCGATTTCTCCGCAAATCGCTCCAGCTCGACGAGCTGCTCCTCGGTGAGCGAATAGAGATCGGCCACGCTCTTCACCAGGCCGCGATCGAGCAGCTGCTGCACCGCGGCATCGCCCAGGCCTTCAATGTTCATTACGCCACGGCTGCCGAAGTGCAGCAGCGACTCGCGCAGCTTGGCCGGGCAGTCGGCGTTCACGCAGCGCCAGTCCGCCTCACCTTCTTCGCGGACGACGGGGTTATGGCACTCCGGACATTCCGAAGGGTAAGAGAACCTGCGGTTCCCTCTTGGATGATCTTGATCTTCGACGACTTCGACGACTTTGGGAATCACATCGCCGCCGCGCTCTACTTTTACCCAGTCGCCGATGAGCAGGCCCATGCGCTCGATGAAGTCGGCATTGTGCAGCGTGGCCCGGCTCACCGTTACGCCGCCGACGAAGACCGGCCGCAGCATGGCCGTGGGCGTGAGCTTGCCGCTACGGCCCACGGTGATCAGGATGTCCTCGACCTGCGTAATGGCGGACTCTGCCGTGAATTTGTACGCGATGGCCCAGCGCGGCGCGCGGCCGGTGTAGCCGAGCCGCTGCTGCGTCTGGTGGTTATCCACTTTCAGCACGATGCCATCGATCTCATAACCCAGCGTGGCGCGCTTCTTTTCAGCATCTTCGATGAACTTCACCATGTCGGCGACGGAGTCCACGCGTCCGCGATGAGGATTGACGCGAAAGCCAAGCGCCGTCAGCGCATCGAGCGTGGCCGTCTGGCCGGCCGCGCAATACTCGCCGTCGACAAGCAGGAAGTACGCAAAGAAAACCAGCCCGCGGGTCGCCACAATGCTTGGATCGAGCGTGCGCACCGTTCCTGCGGCAGAGTTGCGCGGATTCACAAAAGCCGGCAGGCCCTCGCGCTCGCGCTCCTCGTTTGTGCGTTCAAACGCGGCCTCCGGCATCACGCATTCCCCGCGCACCTCGAATGCCTTTCCCTGCGCGAGGCGGGCTTTTTGGAGCCGCTCTGTGGTGATGGAAAGCGGCACGCTGCGAATGGTGCGGATGTTGGATGTGACGTCTTCGCCGATCTGCCCATCGCCGCGCGTGAGGCCAAGCGCGAGTCGCGCACCGCCGCCGGGCGCCGGCTCATAGCGCAGCGCCACGCTGAGGCCGTCGAGCTTCAGCTCGGCCGTGTATTCAACGGGAAGATTGCCTGCCAGCTCACGCACGCGCCGGTCCCAGTCGGCAAGTTCGTCGGCATTGTACGCGTTGTCGAGCGAGAGCATCGGCCGCGAGTGCGCCGCCTTGCGGAATCCCTCGGCCGGCTTGCCGCCCACGCGCTGCGTCGGTGAATCGGGAGTGAGGAGCTCGGGATGCGCCGCTTCGAGCCGCTTGAGCTCATGCATCAACGCGTCATACTGTGCGTCGCTGATCTCCGGAGCGTCCAAGACATGGTAAAGATGCTCGTGATGGCGGATCTCGCTCCGCAGTTTTTCGATCCTGGCAGCGACCGTCATGCTCATACCGTTGAATTATAGAAAGCGGAGCTGGCGAAGTTAGCGAGGCGAGCAGGGCTAGAGCGGTTCCAGAATAGATGTACCCACGTTTGGCTGTTTCGCCGGATGCCGGGTGCTCCAGGTCTTCCGCCGTGGCGGACCGCGGCGGAGAGACCCGGGAAACCACGATGCTGGGTGCCCCAGGTCTCTGTAGGAGACCTGGGAAAGCAAGATGCGAATCAGCCCACCTTAAAGAGCGGAAGAGTTGAGGGTTGTGCTTTCCCAGGTCTTCCGCCGCGGCGGACAGCTCTGGGGCACCCATTTTCGTGCTGGATTTAATTCCCTGAGACCTGGGCTAACCACCAAGAATGGGGCACCCGACGGGGCACCCAGCATTTGCGGCGCGCGCTATCCGGCTCATCCGCCACCGTCCCCCGGTGCGTTGCCCGGAATGATCCCATAGTTCCGGATCGT
>JASHQE010000020.1 GCA_030037705.1 Acidobacteriaceae bacterium
GACCGAAAAACAACTGCGCCGCGGCATCCATCGCTCCACACGCGAGTTGGAAGACGCCATCCATCAATACATCCACCACAGCAACCGAGATCCGAAACCTTTTATCTGGCACAAAACCGCCGACCAAATCCTGGCAGCTGTCGCGCGGTTCTGTGTACGAACTTCGGACTCAGGACACTAGAACTGGTTGCATAAATCCCAGCCGTGATACGTAAGAGTTTCCTCAGGGGCTAAAGCCCCAGTGTTCATGAGGCTTTTGCGGCACGACTCAAGTCGTGCCCTGTTACGAAACCATTTATGCAACCAGTTCTAGGGCGAATCGACATATAGCCTGATAACCTATGGGCAAAATGAGCAAGTTTTCCATTGAATGCGTGGAGCACGAAGCGAACCGCAGATGTTTTGACTCTCCGCTCAACATGACAGTGCTTGATTTACTTTTCAGCAACTTAGAGTTTGTCTATATGTCGATACAGCCTAGGTTCCATGCTCACTTTCTCCGCGCGGCGCAGGCACGACGAGGCATGCTTCATTCCTCATGTACGGAGCGTCAGCAATCCGCCCTTCGAAGAGAATCCGGCGGGGGTTCTGCTGCCCGTTCTTGCCGAGCCCGAACGACAAACAGTCCGGGAGCGGGAGACTGGCACTCCAATGACGCCAGCGAAATGACTGTCGAAAATAACCTCCTAACCGCAAAGCTGCGGCTGTATCTAAATCGTTGAATGCAGGAGACCGACCACTCGGTAGTTCGGGCTGTGCTGGCCGGCGATAAGGACGCCTTCGGTGCGCTCGTGCGCGCCCACAGTGCGACCGTCTTCCGGGTGGCATTCCGAATCACTGGCAACGAAGCGGATGCGGAGGAGATTGTGCAGGAAGCATTTCTACGCGGCTACCAACAACTGGAGAGCTTTCAGCAGCGTTCCAGCTTCGGAACATGGATTTACAGGATTGCGGTGAACTGCGCGCTGAAAAGACTAAGCCAGCCAGGCATACATGCAGAGTATTGCCACGGCGGGGAGACCAATCCCGAAGAGAAGATGATGCAGGTGGCGGCACATGACGCCGATCCCGAGCGCTCCCTGTTGAGCCGCGAGATCGGTGCTGCGCAGAAGCTGGCAATGCAGCGGCTGACCCCGACAGAGAAAACTGCATTCGCGCTGCGGCATGTAGAGGATTGCTCGATGAACGAGATCGGCGAAATCCTCGGCATCGCTCCGAATGCGGCGAAGCAGGCAGTGTTTCGTGCGGTGCAGAAACTGAGGCGGGAACTGGAGCCTTTGCGGAGCAACTCATGAGGCACCTGAGCGAAGTCGAATTGATCGAGCTGTACTACGGTGAGGCGGCTTGGGACTTGTCGATTCATGCCGAGGACTGCCGAGATTGCTCGATGCGATTGGACGAACTGCGGCAGACCCTGGATGCGGTCGACTTCGCGCAGGCCGCACGACGCGACCCAGATTACGGCGACAAGGTTTGGGACTCGTTGCAGCCGCGGCTGATCGCATACGAAAGACGGCCCAGCGCTTGGCGCGCATGGAGACTATGGCGCGCAGCGGCAGCTGCCCTTGTCTTCGCGCTGGTTGTGGCGGGAGCCTTTGTTGGCGGGCACTATTGGGAGAAGGGCGCAACGAAGAAAGTCAACGTCGCCATCAAGACTGCCAGGGAAGCGACGCAACCTGTCGTATTGGAGGTGCTGGCGGATCACCTGCATCGCTCGGAGTGGCTGTTGGTCGCGCTGGAACATGCGGACTCATCGGATCGCGCTGTGAACGCACAGCTCCAGTCTGCCGCGCAGCAACTGCTGGCCTCGAATCGCCTCTATCGCTCGACCTTGAGTAATTCAGACGATCCCCTGCTGGACGGGGTGCTGCAGCAACTGGGAGGCGTGTTGGTGGAGGTTGCCAACAGTCCGAACCCGACACCTGCCGACCTCCAACGCCTGCGCAACGAGATGAACACGGAGGGAATTCTCTTTGAGATACGCGTGCTGATGGCCAGCAGGCCTGATCTGGCACGCGAGCCGAATCAGGCAGAAGGAGCATCGATTTGATGCAGGTCAACAAAGTAGTCGTCATTCTTCTTGCAGCAACGGTCGCCCTAGCGCCTTGGTATTTGCATGCCGAGGAACTGCAGCCTTCGTCTGCCGTAAACGCATCAAGCACAGACGGCGGCGTCGACGGCAATGAGGCTGGCCTCTATGCCGATGGCACCCGCGCCATCAGCGAAAGCCGCTGGTCCGCCGCGATCGACCTCTTCGACCGCGTGGCGCAGATGCGCGGCGAGCATGCTGAAGGCGCTTTCTACTGGAAGGCGTATGCAGAGAATGAAGCAGGGCAGCCGGCAAACGCGCTGAGCACCTGCGGGGAACTGCGCAGACGCTATCCGCAAAGCCACTGGCTCGACGAGTGTGGCGCGCTGGAAATCGCAATTCGCGGCAAAAGCGGTGCTCCTGCTCCGCCCCAGGCGGAAGCGGACGAGAATTTGAAGCTGCTGGCGCTGAATTTGCTCATGCAGAAGGACAGGGAGCAGGCAGTGGCGATACTGGCCAAGATACTCTCCGGCAACCAGCCTGAGGAACTGAAGAGCCGCGCGTTGTTTGTGCTGGCGCAGAGCCGCTCGCCTCAGGCCGAGGCGCTGATCAGCCAAGTCGCGCACGGGCAGTCGGGCGCCGCGCTGCAAATCAAGGCGATTCACATGATGGCGGCTGCGGAGGGCAGGAATGCAGATGACACCCTGGCGGATATCTACCAGCACTCGACAGACACGCAGGTAAAACGAGCCGTTCTGCAGTCATATCGGATGACCGGTGATTCGACAAAGCTGCTTGCAGCAAGTCGCCAGGAAACGGATCCCGATTTGGTGCGGAGCGCGGTCCGGACGCTGGGAGCTATGGGTGCTGTGCAGGATTTGCTGACCCTTTATCGCGAGACGAACCGGAGGCAGACAAAGGCAGATATCATCAATGCGTTTAGCGCCAGCGGCGGCAATGGGATCGCGCCGCTGGCCAACATCGCGCAGTCGGACTCGGATGCCGAACTGCGGCGGAGGGCGATCTGCAGCCTGGGAGTTGCCGGGGGCATGTCGGCAGCTCCGGCGTTGGTCTCAACGTACCAGAGCAACGCCGATCTGGAAACCAGGCGTGCCGCGGCGCAGGCCCTTTTCCTGGCAAATGATGCACACGATTTAGTGGCACTAGCCCGCACCGAGAAAAACCCGAGATTGAAGCATTACTTAGTGCAGCAGATGAGCCTGATGCACAACCCTGAAGTCACGCAATACATGCAGGAAATTCTGGATAAATAGCGAGGAATCCGCATGAAGCAGGACTGGATAGCAGCAATCGTACTCAGTTTGTCGACGCTGGCAATGGCACAGCAGCCACCAAAATTGTTAAACGCGCATCTTCATACTGAAGATGCCGTTGCAGGACTATCTGCAACCGTGGGCCGATTGGGGCGTACAGATGGGCCGCTCTGGCTTGGCTATGAGGTGGCTGCTGTTCCACAAATGCATTCGTCTGTTTGCTCGGGCGACAGCGATGGATCACTGCACGATGGATGTTGCGGTGTCCACTTAGAGGGCGGCGACGATACTTCCCAATCCTCTGTCACGGATGCGACCAGTGAGACCGGCATCGATATTCTGGCACGTATCGATCGCGGCGCAGTGGACAAGGTTCTGTTTGTCGCTGCCGCTGCCCCTTGCTGGATCGACGCAGGGGGGCTGCCCTTCACTTGGCTCACTGGCGTGCAGCCCGACGATAGCGTCGCTTGGCTGTCCGGCCTAGTCACGGGGGACAATCAGAAGCGCGCTGACCAGGCTCTGGCAGCGATCGCCATGCACGAGACTGAGAAGGCAACCACAGCGCTGGCGGCAATTGCTTCTTCGGAGAATCCTATGTGGCTGCGCGAGAAGGGCGCCTTCTGGCTGGGTGCCGAGCGCGGCCACGATGGCCTGCTTGCTCTCGAGAAGCTGTCAACAGACTCGAACCCGGAATTCCGCGCAAAGCTGGTCTTCGATATTTCCATATGCCACGATCCGGCGGCGATCGACGACCTGATTCACCTGGCGAAATCCGATACCGATGCGCATGTCCGTGAGCGGGCAATTTTCTGGATAGTGCAGAAAGCACGAAAGAAAGCTGTCGCGGTGCTGGAGGACAGGGTGGAGAATGATCCTGAGATCGAGGTGAAGAAGAGAGCTGTGTTTGCACTCAGCCGTCTGCCAAAGGACGAAGCGGTTCCGGAGTTGCTGCATGTCGCGCAGACGAACCCCGATCCTGCCCTCCGGAAGGAAGCAATATTCTGGCTGGGAAAGTCGCAAGACCCGCGGGCGTTCGCCTATTTCGAACAGATCCTCGAAAAGTGAGAGAAGGCGCGATTCTGCGTTAGGATCCGACTCTTCTATGTCTCTATCATTACGCGTTGACCTGGAAGGGATAAAATGCCAGGCGTTGCGCCGCGCCCAAGCTCGGCCCCGATCAACTCCCGAATACTGCGCAGATCCTGACCAGGCACCTCAATACGGGATGTCCTTTTGCCATTCGAGGCCGAGCTGGGCTGCTCGGCGCGCACCCCATCCATGTGAATGTGCATTAATGATGTAACCGTTACGCAAGACCTGTTACTGTGCAGGTCCGACTTTCTATGGGAGACTCGCTCCTAGGTCTGCACAAGTGTGGCAAGACAAACACAATTTGCACAGACAAATTTGAGCTGGTAAAAACATCGGCTCGTGCGGTAGCTTTACCTGTTTTGTGGCTTGCCCTTCGTGTCGCAACGGCAATTTCCCGATCCGCTCCATCGAAAAGTCAGCGCATACATGTGTGCATATTGCGGCATGCTCGAACGTAAGCTTATTCACTATAAGATCTCACGCTTTGACGTGCATAGTGGACACAAACTTTCCGAGCAAGAGCAAGTCTCGCGCGGTGGCGCGCTCGCTCGGATGTAAGGCAGCTAAGAGTTGTCGAATCGCCCCTAACCAAAGCTCGGAGCCACGATGAGTGTTACCGAATCATTGTGTTGGTACGCCCTTTATACGAAACCGCGCCAGGAGGAACGTGCCACCCAGAACCTGAGTGCATGGGGAGTCGAAGCGCTATTTCCGCGCCTGGCAGGAGGATTGTCTGGCATACCTCTCCCTTTCTTCCCTCAGTACATCTTTGCCAGACTGAACATCTCTAAGATGCTGAGGAAAGTTCATTTCACTCGAGGGATTTCCCATGTCGTAAATTTTGGGGGAATACCTGCGGTCGTATCCGACGAAATAATCGAAACTCTTCGATGTCGCGCAGATAAGAACATGGTTATTCGAAACGAGCTGACTTTCACACCGGGGGAGACTGTCAGGATCCAACAAGGTTCGCTACAAAACTTTATAGGGGTGTTCGAACGGGAGCTACACGGAACTGAGCGGGTCCGTATCCTATTACATAACATCGCCTATACAGCACGCGTAGATGTGCCAAAGTGTGCCATAACTAAAATGTGCTCAACGCCTGGATCCATCAAGTTAGAACGGCAGGTGCATCAGTCCCTGGAGAAGGGAAGCAGCAAGGGAAAGATTTCCGCGTTCAATTAAATCTAAATAAAATCCAACCTCATGAGTTTAACCGTCAGTCCGCGGAGAAGTTGTATGAGCAAGTCAAGCTTTCTAACGCGCGTAGAAAATGGCGAGCCGCGCGCAGAAGTCTTCGCGACAACAGATCCCCAAGTACAACAAGTGAGACTGTTAGGCCGGATTCTCGCCACAATTCTGATTTGGACTGCCGCAGCCGCATTGGCTGTCTGGTCGATCGAGGCAATACAGCCGCCCAAGGCTGTATCTTCATCAGCAAACCTGCAGCTTTTCTCTGCCGAACGTGCGGTGAACTACATACGAGCCATTGCTCGAGTACCTCATCCAATCGGATCTCCGGCGAACATTGCGGTGCGGGATTATTTAATGCAGCAGCTATCGTATTTAGGGCTATATCCTACGCTGTTCACGGCGACAGGGATACACACTTCGAAAAGAGCGATCGTCTTCGGGCGCACGGAGGACATCGTTGGACGTCTTCCGGGCTATGCAAACTCTCGTGCAATTCTTTTGCTTGCTCACTACGATTCGACGGCGAACACTCCTGGTGCCGCCGATGATGGATCCGGAGTCGCCACAATCCTTGAGACTGTACGTGCTCTTCGCGCCAGCACCAAGCTGAAGAATGACCTGATCATTCTCTTTACGGACGGAGAAGAGCCCGGGTTGCTCGGTGCGGAAGCCTTCATGACCGGGCATCCGTGGGTCAAAGATATCGGTCTGATCATTAACTTCGATGCACGCGGTGACGAAGGCCCGGCGCTGCTGTTTGAAACCAGTGCAAATAACGGGCGCTTAGTTAGGGCGGTTCAATACGCTGCTCCGTATACCGAAGGATCGTCGCTTTTTTATGATATCTATAAAACGCTTCCCAACGATACTGACCTTACCGTATTTCGCCCACTTAGAATCCCAAGTTTAAATTTTGCATTTGGTGCGCGCGGCGAAACTTATCACTCCAGCCTTGATAGTCCACAAAACCTTAGCGCGGCATCGGTGCAGCAGGATGGATCGTATGCGTTGTCACTAGCCC
>JASHQE010000190.1 GCA_030037705.1 Acidobacteriaceae bacterium
CCATGGCGAGGGGTTTCTGGAGGATGCGCTGTACGACGACCGTGTCGGTGTGGGAGAAACGCCGGAAGTCTTGCGCGGCAGAATCGGGCGCCTTCTGGTCAGTCACTTCGAGAGGAGCCGGCAAGATGCCCGTTGATAGCCCGTCAGAGTCCGTAATCGCTTACCCGCCAACGATAACAGGAGAACTCGCTTGCACAAACATCGAATCAAGCTGGGCTCAGGCAACCGACTCAAGGGATTTGCAACTCAACCCTCGATCCAAAAGAAGCACTTTGGCGCAAAAGCCAGCAGCCAAGGCCGAAGTTGACGGCGAGTCTGGGTTAGGCGCTTTGGAATCGACTCTTGCCAGGTTTGAGCAGACCATCACCCAAGATCGTCCCAGACTGCTTTGGCTGGCGCAGCGTGTCGTTGGTCGCCGAGAAATCGCGGAGGAAATCGTGCAGGAGTCCCTTTTTAGGGCATTCAGAGCCTTGCCGCGTTTTCGTGGCGAGTCGCGAATGAGAACCTGGCTGTACGCGATTGTGCGCAACGCAACTCTTGAGCATTTGCGAAACCAAAAAGAATCCCTCCATATTTCGCTGGAACACTTCTTCGATGACGATGGGATGTCTGCGTACGATCCGCCCGATGCTCGAAGTAATCCGGAGAA
The DNA here is from genome assembly GCA_030037705.1 of Acidobacteriaceae bacterium. Taxonomy (GTDB): domain Bacteria; phylum Acidobacteriota; class Terriglobia; order Terriglobales; family Acidobacteriaceae; genus Telmatobacter. Next base: position 650 of record JASHQE010000190.1, read on the forward strand.
TCAATACGAGAGGGCTGAAATGCAGATCATTCTACGGAATGAACTCGACGGATTGGGTCCTTGTTGCAAAGGAGCATTCCAGAGGTGCGTTCTGGACGAGAATAGCCAGAGTGAGGCAGCGGCCGCGTTAAACGTCAGCGTCGGTAAGATCAAGTCGAGGGTGTGCCGCGCAAAGCAAATACTGTCCACCAGGGTACGCAGACGCGCAGGACTTTTACCTCCGGTCCAAAATTAAGATGGAGATAGCCATAGATCACTCGGGCTTGACTGATTCGCGCGTCACCTATGAGCTATGCAGTTCGAGGGAAACAGTACTTCGCTGTTGCCGCGGGAATCAATATCTTTGCCTTCGCCTTGCCTTGAACGGAGGTCAGAATGCGGACGATAGGTCGAGGACTCTTAGGGCCGTTGCTCGTTTGCTACATTCTACATTTTACCTGCCGCGGGGTTCGCGGACCTGTCGCTGCGTCCGCGGCTCAAGTTCCCACAAATGGCGGTGATGCGACTGCCGTAGGCGCAACGCTTCACGTCACAGTGCGCAACGTCGCCTTCGACATAGTCGTGGTGGATGATCACGGCAATCCAGTGAAGGGATTAAAACCCACCGATTTCGTGCTCTTTGAAGACGGTGCGCCACAAAAGCTCCTGAGCTTCACCGAGCGTGACGCTATATCAGCCGAGCCGTCGGTCACACCGCAGCGTGAGCTGCCGCCAAATACTTTTGCAGACCATGAGCCCGTGGTCAATTCCACGGCTATGACCGTGCTGCTGTTCGACACGAGCCAGCTTTCCGATCCCGACGCCGCCTACGCACGCGATCAGGCCGCCGACTATCTAAAAAGGGTCAAACCAGGGACGCCGATGTGCGTCTTCGATCTCGCCCCCTGGGGGCTGCGGCTAATTCAAGACTTCACTACCGACACTTCCGCACTCGAGCAGGCCATTGAAAGCAGGCGGAACGCGCAAAAACCGAAGCTTCTCCATTTCACTCCAGTTTTCCGCAGGAATCTCGGGCTCCAACAACTTGCGCGTTATCTCAGTTCATTTCCCGGGCGCAAAAACCTGATCTGGTTCACCGGATACGCTCCGCAAATTGTGCCAGGCAGGCCGCGTGGATTGTTTCCCGATATAACAAGCATCGATGAAAGCCCCTTCGGCAGCGCCACGAGCACAGCCACGGCCACACTCACATTCAATGGCGTCGCTATTTACACCGTCGATCCGCGAGGCGTTGTCTTCAACCTTGAAGACATTTCGTTTCCGTATAGTGGATATGACGACTTCGGCATCAGTCATGTCTCACCACAAGCATCCGTTAATTTTCGCCGTGACTCAGAAGCCGCTGTTCTGCAACAAGGCCAGGATGCCACGGCTCTCACGGCGAAATCTGGCGGCAAGGCGTTCTTTAATTCCAACGCGATTGAAAAGGCTGTAGCAGAAGTCGTTTCCACCGGCTCGCACTACTATTCCGTTTCTTACTCTCCCACCAACAACAACTGGGATGGAGCTTTTCGCAGCATCAAAGTCAGCTTTGCCGGCACACTCACCTCAAACGGCCTGAACGTAGCCAAACTCCATCTCGAATACCGCAACGGATACTTCGCGCAGGATATGTATCACGGATTCCGCACGAGTCTGGAGCCAAACGGATCATCCACCGTGTTCCCGTATGCGCCGCAGGCCAATCCGGCGGAGGATTCTCTTGGGCAGGCCATGTCGTTCGGAGCTGTGGCCCCGTTTCAGGTGCTGTTTCAAGTGCACATCACGCCGAATGCGCAGGTACAAAAAATCGAGCGCGACATTTCTCTGCCTCCCGGCAACTACCTCGCACCGCAGTGGCGCAAGGATCCGTACCGTAATTTCGCGATTCGCTTCTCGGTCGATCCAAATAACATTGCCTTCGTGCGCAGCGGCATGGACGCCTATGAGGGAAACATCGAGTTCCTCGCAGTCGTCTACGATCTCAACGGCAACATCGTAAACTCCTTCGACGATGCGGTGCCTTTGCACGTGAACGGCGACAACATGGAGAAGATCGGAAGCGCCGGCATTGGCGCAGAGGTTCCGATTGCCGTTCCTGCGAAGGGGAACTTCTATCTCCGCGTCGCCGTGCGCGATCCCGACTCTGGCCGAATCGGCGCTTTGGAGATTCCCACTGCATCCATCCGAATGCTCACTGACACAGTGCCTGCGCCAAAGACTACAGATGAGACGGGGCGTTGAGACACGCATCGCCGGCCATATTGGAGCATGGCAATGGCAGTCCTTTGGAAAGGTCCAAGAAGCCGTTATCGAGCCACGTATCGTTACCCCTTGTGCACACAGCGATGAACGCAGCAGCCGAGCTGACAGGCGACTCTGCGGGCCTCGGCCTCATTGCGCCCGCTCGTCACGGAACGACTCTATTTGAAGAAGAACATCCGTCCGCCAATGGCAACCAGAGTCAATGCAAAGATGCGGCGCAGCAACACCTCCGGAATATCTGTCGCGGTCGCCGCGCCAAAGAACCCACCGACAGTAAAGCCCACAGCCAGGAATAGTGCTACGCGCAAATCTGCATGTCCTTTGCGATAATACTCAAGGAAGGCCAGGATTCCCACTGGCGCAAGCAATGCACCCAGTGAAGTGCCCTGTGCTTTGTATTGGTCCATCCCCAGCAGCCAAACAAGTGCAGGAACGAACAAGATACCACCGCCAATGCCCACCACGCCGGAGAAGGCTCCAACCACCAGTCCAATAAGCAAGATCAACCACGCCATGCATCCTCCATCGGGCTCGGTGGAGGATGAAGACCGGACCCGAATTTCAAGCGTAAACCGCCAAAGTAGAGAAGAAGAGTTTCGTCAGAGCCGTGCATAAGGGTTGCCATTTCCCGCAAATATCCGAAACCAACACAGCACGCCGTCGGCTTGAATTTTCTCGCTCTAGTTCAGGCTTATCTTAGCGGACACGATGATGGACTGGTGTTCGTTCAAACGCCCCAACTCCGTGAGAAGATAATCATTCTGCTTTTCGCCAACTTGGGTCTGGGTCATACTCTTGGAGAGACCTGACGATTTCGCTCGTTCTCGGGCCGAGGTCCTTTTCATAGACAACTCCATCCTGACCGACGAGAAAAGTCATAACTCCTGATGACCGGTACTCTGCCGGATAAGCCAAGAAGGCGAAGCCGCGTGTCATTTTGCCGTCGGCCAAATAGTTTATTGCGCCTCCCGGAGCTTTAGGTCCCTGCTTCCTCAATACTCGAAAATAATAGCCATAGAACGGCTGCCGCTTTTGCGAAGAGTCTTCCGAATATCCTTCCTGCTCGGCGGCTCCCACAAAGGGCCCCAGCGGACTCTCCGATTCACCCTGTGTAGCCTCCCAGTACAGTCCGTTATGCTTGCCCTGGCTGCTCAAGATCTTCTGCGCATATTGCTTGTCCGCGTCGCCGTCGCGCGGTTGCGCATAGTATTCCCTCTCCGCAGCTACTAATTCCCCGCAAACCTGAATCACCGTCAACTCGTTTTGTCCAATGCGACGATACAAAATCTCCTTTTCCCCGGCTGCAGTATCGAAGTACCAAACATTGTTCTTGTGCGCTAGTGGAATGGGGGTCGGCCAGTTCTCAGCGCCGACAAAGAGCGTTGTGAACCCGTTCGGCTCAGTGAGCAAGCGGTGCATCTGCTTATACTTTTCGACAAACTGCGCCCAGTCTTCTCTGTCTTCGGTTTCATCCCCTGAGGACACGATTTCCGTTGCGCCCGGTCCCAATATCTTCGATAGCGAAGGAGAATCGTCCTTTTGCAGGGCTTCAAACAGCGCCTGGCTCGCATCTTGAGCAGAAGCGAAGGTCTGTTGCCCTTTTTCCGGTGCGCTTGGAGTAACCGATACCGGCGTTGGAGCCACCGCATGTGATGCCGCCGGTTGCCCAGCAACCACGCTTGGAATCAGACATGAGCCGATCGCCATCGCCGAGAAAGTGACCAACCAACCGGCGGTGTTCCCTTTATGTCCCTCATTGCGTTTTCTGAAGCGAGCCATCGCTATTTCCTCTGGTTTCCATGAATTGATCTGAATTCAGCCTATTACCAACGATCAGGAGCATCAGCGCCGTCCGCCACCCCCGCGCATTCCGCCGCCAAACCCGCCACGCATACTTGACATCCCGCGAGACGAGAAGCCGCGGGCATCTCCACCGCCGCTGAACCCGCCAAAAGCTCCAGACCGCATACCGGATGATCCGCGGCCGCCGAAGCCGCGCAGACTTCTCTGGCCACCGCCCTCGAAACCTCTGCCACGATTTGCCCCGCTGACGGCTCCGCCTCCGCGGTTTGATCCTCCGAAGACCCTGCCTCCTCGATCTCCGCCTCCGAAGAATCCACCTTCTCCCCGACCGCCAAATCCGCGGTAATTCCCGTGCATAAATGCGTTGCGGTCATAAAATGAGCGACTGTTGGAGAAATACCGGTTACCACCAAACATCAGCCCTCCGCCGCGTCCCCAGCCGAATCCCCAGTGGTTCCAACCCCAGCCAAATCCGAAGAACTGGCCAACGCCGATGCCGAGGCCAAAGGACATGTAGGGGCCACCAACACCCCACCACGGATCAAATCCCGGCCACAGTCCAACGGGATAGCCGTAGACATATTCCGGGTCATACTCCGGCACGTAAACCACCTCAGGATCAGCCGGAGCAATCGCCACGTTCCCGTCCTCGTCGCTCACCGCTTCTTGTGGGCTGCTGTTCAGATGGCCTGCCTCCTGCGCTTTCCGCCGCATAAACTGGATGGCGTTCATCACATCCGCCGACTGGTTGTAATTCGCATCCCCAAGTTCCGACGTCCAGGAGAGGTTCTGGTTCATATCCGAGAGCACCGAAGGAAACGCGGTTAACGCTTTCACGCTCGGATCCCAGTCCTGCTGATCCACAGCAGATCCAAGCGCCGCGCCTATCAAGCCGGGATTCTGCTCAAGAAAGCGCTCGGCCTCGACAATCTGCGTCGGATACGTCGCCGCTGCTAGAATCTGAGCAACCAGAGAGTCCGGATACAAAGCGATGGGCGCGACCAACTCCTGTAACTGCTCGGGGGGAAGCGGCGCGGCCGGCACCGGGGCTTGTTGCACCGGAGACAGAGGACCGGGCTGCTGAGCAGCCTGCAGCCTCCAAGCGCCAATCAAGAGCAAAGCCGTGATCGCGGCTGTACCGATCGGATGCTTGATAGAATGATCCAACGAAAAACTCATTGCGTGCCTATCGTCGCGGGTCTCTACACCCGCCGGGTTCAGAGGTGTCGACAGATCCTTGCCATTCGTTCGGTAAGACCAAATCTCACAGATCGCTCCCGAGAGCGGGCGTTGTTGCCGTTCCTCGTCATCCGTACCAGAGGATTTGTGCCGCCTCCAGAGGAATGAATGCTTCCGGGTGACGGGGAATGATTCTGGGCGTAAAGTCGCTTGCCGGCCGGTTTGCTCGGACTGCTGCCGAGTAGCGCAAAGCATTCTCACCAACCAGCAGCTCTCCGCAAGCCATGACATGACGAACCGGCTCGTCGGCGCCGAGCGCATCGGCGTACAGTTCGACCTGGATAGCATCCGGGTCCATTTCTTCGAGATAAACCTCGACCTGAAAGCGATGCTCCTCTTCTTCAGTCTCAACGTGCATGGCGCCGAATCGCAGCCTGGACCAGTGGTCGGAGAGTTGGCGGCGCCAATGCAGCAGACCTTCGGCTGTTTTGTGCCCATCCGAGCTGCGCCGCAGGTAAGCTGCTGCCAGTGGAACATAGTGCTTTTCGGTATATTCACGCACACATCGCGTGGCGGAGAACGCCGGTGTCAGGCGGGCCATGCTCTCGCGCATGCGATGGATCCAGCCCACAGGAACCCCGGCTTCATCGCGGTTATAGAACTCCGGGATCACCTGCTGTTCCAGCAGCGTGTAGAGTTGCTCGGCCTCCGCGGCGTCCCAGGCGGGATCGTCGCCGTGCTCACACCCGTCGCCAAGAGCCCATCCTACATCCGGTGTATAAGCCTCTGCCCACCACCCATCGAGTTCGGAAAGATTGAGACCTCCGTTAACCAGCACTTTCATGCCGCTGGTGCCGCACGCCTCCCACGGACGCCGGGACGTATTCAGCCATACGTCGACGCCCTGAACCAGGTGTTCAGTCAGGCGCATGTCGTAGTCGGCTAGGAAGACGACCTGGGTTCGCGCGCGCGTATGGCGGATGAAATCGATCCACTGCCGAAGCATCTCCTGACCGCGAGAATCCTGCGGGTGTGCTTTGCCGGCGATGACAAGCTGTACCGGTTGGGTTTTGTTCGTGAGAATTGCCAGTAGACGATCGGGATCGTGGAGCAGAAGATTGGGTCGTTTGTAGGTGGCGAAGCGGCGCGCAAATCCAAGAGTGAGTGCGTTGGGTTCGAAGATCTGCTCTACCTCCCCAATCTCCTCGGCCGATGCACCATGCCCTGCGATTTGGCGGGTCAGGTGCGCACGAATGAATTCAATGAGTGATTCTCGAGATGCGGCGCGCATCTGCCAGAGGTGCGCATCCGGCACACGGCGGATATCTTCCTCGATCTCTTTTAGGTCGCTGTCCCAACGCTGTTTCCCGCAAGCCTCGGTCCACAACTCGTCCGCTGCTTCCGAGTCCCATATAGGCACATGAACGCCGTTCGTGACGTAGCCGATCGGCACCTCCGCCTCGGGCCAACGCGGGAATATGTCTTGAAAGAAATGGCGACTGACCTTTCCATGCAAGCGGCTTACGCCGTTCACTGCGCCGCAGCCCCTCAGTGCGAGCAGTGCCATGCTGAACGGCTCAGATGCGTCCTCCTGATTTTGTCGCCCGAGTGCCAGAAAATTCGAAATGGAAATGTGTAATACATCTTGGGCATAGTGACGGAAATTCTGTTCCATCAAAGCTGGGGTAAACCGGTCAAAGCCAGCCTCTACCGGAGTATGCGTCGTGAAGAGGTTTCCGGCGCGGGTGATGGCGAGCGCGGCATCGAAAGAAACTTGCGCATCTTCCATGTAGTCCCTAGCTCTCTCCAGGACCACGAAGGCCGCGTGGCCTTCATTGAGATGGCAGACCGCAGGTCGGATTCCCAGCGCGCGCAGCAGCCGCCATCCGCCAATTCCCAGCACCTGTTCCTGGTTGATACGTAGTTCCGGTCCGCCGCCATAGAGTTCGCTGGTGATGCCCCGGTACTCAGGCAGGTTGGCCGAATCATTGGTGTCGAGCAGGTAGAGCTTTACTCGCCCCGCCTCTACTTCCCAGGCGCGGACCCAAAGCCGAACCCCGGGCAATTCGAGCGCGATGCGGAGCCATTCGCCATTCGCTTGCCGAACCGGACGAATGGGCAGTTGTCCCGGATCGTTAAAGGGATAGAGCGCCTGCTGCCGACCTTCTGCATCGATGCGTTGGCGGAAATAGCCAACTTGATACAGCAGGCCTACCCCCACCACCGGAACACCGAGGTCGCTGGCGGCCTTGAGTTGGTCGCCGGCCACGTTGCCCAGACCGCCTGAATAGATCGGGAGGGCATCGCTCAGCATGAACTCCATGCTGAAGTACGCCACGTGTATGAAGGGAGGCTCGCTGTACGTCCGTTGAAACCAGCTGGAAGTCCGCTCGCGTCGTTGTCTTCTCTGCGTAATCTCATCGAGCTTTTTTGAAAATTGTGCATCGGCGGCTAAAGCTTTCAGTCGCTCCTGGGACACGGTCTGCAACATGGCCCATGGGTTGCGAGTCAGTTCCCACAACTCGGGATCAAGTTGGCTCCACAAGTCGTCTGCGGCATGGTTCCATGACCATCGCAGGTTAAGCGCAATCTCTGTCAGGGAATCGGTCACTAAATCGTGAGACGAGAAATCTGCTTCCATGCACACTCCATTCGTTCTCAGGTCTTATGGGTGAAAGAATGTTCACTGAACATAGTGATGGAATGGTGAGGCTCAGGTTGCTCTTGCGGCGGAAATTTTGTTGCAGGAAGGGAACCTTGTGCCGTAAAAGGCGTCTGAGTTTATTGATGTATGTTGCTAGACCGTGCGTCGGCTCAATATTCACCTGGCTTTGCACAACAAGGGGAGAGGTAGAATGAGAATTCTTTTAAACTGCGTGCTGGCCGCGGCATTTCTCGCATGTGTGGCTTCTGCAGCTTCGGCGGACCAACTGAAATCGGATTATGACCATGGGGTAGATTTCTCCAATTACCATACCTATTCCTGGGGGAAGGTCACCACCGCAAACCCTTTTTATGTGGAGCGCGTCAAGCAGGCGGTGGACCATTCGCTGCAGGCCAAGGGATGGCGGATGGTTCCGTCAGGCGGAGAAACCACCATCTTTGCCCAGGACCGCGTGCATAACGAACAAGAACTGGAAACGACGTACGTGGGCATGGGGGGTGGCTGGGGTGGAGGCCGTTGGAGTGGAATGGGTGGAATGGGCGATGCCACCACCGACACAGTAGACATGAGAGTAGGGAGACTGGTCGTCGACATCTTCGACAGTAAGTCAAAGGCTTTGCTATGGCGAGGCTCCGCCACCGAAGACCTATCCGACGACTCGGGCAAGAACAGTAAGAAACTTGCTGTCGATACCTCGAAGCTATTCAGGAATTTTCCCCCACAGAAGAGGTAGCATTCGTGCAAGACGCGTAAACCGGCTGAGTATTCGGAGAGGAAGTCGGATGCATTGTAGACTCCGTACGGTTAAATGTGCCGCGGCGGACCGCGTTGTCACGGTACATGATACCGATGAGGGGACCGAAGAGGCACTGCACTAACCTGGTTACAGAGAATTGTGATGACCGTCGCAGATGGCAGATTTTTATTCCGGAACTTAAAACCTTGTGCCGTAAAAGGCGTCTGAATTTATAGATGTATGTTGATCTAAGCCCGCAAAGCCGTGGGAGGGGCTTAGCAAGTTGTCAACTCTGACGTCAGTTGCGACGTTCGACAATAGTATGCGAGAGTCCGCTCCCCAGATCAGAGCACGGCGCTTGTGTCTCTCGTGGAAACAAGTAATTAGTCCGTCCTCTCTGGGACTTGTCGGGCTCGCGATCACTGTGACTTTATCTGGCTTCGGTTACAAGCTTTCCCTTTACCACCGTCATCCTGCGCCACCCCTCCAAGCCACGATTGTGAAACTTTGGATCGACCCCTCCAATGCTTCCATTGCCGCAGCATCCAGGCTCAAGGGTCGGCTACATCTCGTTTCCAACCCACAAGCACTTGCGAACTCGATACCGTGGCTTCCCCGCCTCGATCGCACCGCGCGTAGCAGGCTTCGTGTGCATGGGTGCTGCTTCTTATCTTTCGATCTCCCGATCCCGCTCCGTTCTCCGCCCCCACAATACCCTCGCACAGAGTAACCGGCGCTGAAGGGGTGTGCCGGGCTCAACCTGTGCCTCCGAGCGCTCAGGGACCCTAACATCCTGAAGACCTTCTTTCCGTGGAGGAGCGAACTATGTATTTTCCTATGTCACTTTTGCTCTGGTTTACGCTTGCAATCGCCTTCGCAACTCTGATTGATCCTCTGTTGACCATCAGATGTTCCGGTAAGCATCTGTCTCTGACTGGGACCCGATCCATCTCGCAATCATCAGCATCTCTTCGAATCGTGCCGAAACCCGCAAGGAGACAAAGTCGGCCAATGGAGTGGGTTTCGTTCAAGGAGTTCAGGAGCCTTCTCGAGCAAGATCCCGACGACCTTGTCGTTCTCGATCTTAGACCCGACACGCGCCGGGTGCCCTTTCCAATTGCTGATGCATTCGTTCTTCCGGTATCGCCGAACGAGTTGATGGAAATACTTGTCTGGCTCCCTTCAAACCGAAGTGTGGTGTTCTACGGCGCTGATGCCTTCTGTATTACAAGCATTGAGATGAGCCCTTCAACGAAGGGTTCAGCGCCCCTCTACTTCCTACACGACGGCATAAGCCGTTTGGAGTCCGCATGAACACGCTCCGCCAAGTCGAAATAGCGGGTTGGAAGGGGGGCCCTAGGCGATGGAGTACTTATAGAGCATCGCGGGCAGCGGCGTTGCCTAAAAGGCGGTACTCCGACAGACTCTCGTCTCGCACTAGTGCCCTCGATAACGCGACCAGAAAGAATCGTCAAACCGCCCGCACCCGCCTTGTCATGACCAGCGAAACTCGTCGTTTGACACCTTTCATCGGCACTCTGTGAAGCAACTAATTATCGACAGATGGGTAGGCCGGAGCAAGCCGTGGTTGGTCCTTTGGAATGGCTGTATAGGCGGAGCAACAGAGATGAGCGAAGAACCGACCAAGAACCAGAAGACACCCAAATCGAGCGCCCATATATGTCCGCAGTGCGGGTTTTCAATCGACCTCGGAGACCTTGGCCTTCCAGGAGGTGCAACAGGATTTGCGACTTGCCCCAAATGTGACCGGTCGGCGCCCATCAATATCAGGATCGTCGATAAAGGGTCCGCAGACTAGGCAAGAGAATGTTCCGCTCTTCGCAGGCTGGGATGCAGGCCTGTGAAGGCCGGAGATTATCGAAAGCAGACAGCTTTCGCATGAATGCTCTCACCATTTCACTTACGACCTTGGACTTTTCTTCGGCACGAGACGCAATATACGTCCTTAGGATCAGCGACTCCTCCGCGAGTGGACGTACAGTAATTCCGTCGCGCGCAATGCGGATCGCACCTGATTTCACAACGAATGCCACACCGCCATCGTGAGCAATGAATGGATACGCATCTTCGGGGACGATGATATGGTGAATGTTCGCTGGAGCAACATTTCTTTCCTTCGCAAGCCGCATGACGGCATCGTAGACGGGCGGATGCATCTTGCGCTCGAAGATCACCCACGGCCGGCCTGCTAATGCGTCGAGAGTCACCGAACTCTCATACGCCAATTCATCTTTCTCCGACATTGCGATATAAAAGGGCGATTCGTTGACCTTGACCATCGTGAGACGTTTTGCCTCCGGTGGCTCCGTGGCGATCGCGAGATCCAGCCCTCCGGCCAGGACTTCACGAATCAGATCGCACGAGAACTGCTGAGTCAGTTCAATCTTCAACTGCGGGAACAGTGGCAGCTTGATAGAGAGAAGAGTAGTGACGAGGAAGGGATCGGTGTAGGGCGACCGCCCGATGTTGAGAACGACTTCCGCGTCCTGGCTTGCGGCGCGTCCAGCCTGCACTGCCCGCTCTGTGTGGAGAAGCGCTACGCGGGCTTCCTCGACAAACTTCCGC
>JASHQE010000191.1 GCA_030037705.1 Acidobacteriaceae bacterium
TCGCTCACTCAGCTCGGGTAAGAAGGCGCAACGGCACCGCCAAAGCCAGGGGCCGAATGTGGCATATTCCATCCAGCGATAAAGGTGAGCGAGGCCATCGAAGTCAGGGATGTCCGTTGTCCTGGCGCGGACTGCTTTTGCCGGGCTTGGCGCAGCGGTCATCGCGTGGCAATCCACGTGATTGCGATGAAGACAGCCGGCGTAAGCAACACGAAGTCGGCGGCTGCGCGCAATGCCACCGGGTTCAGCCGGTTTCGTAGGCAATCAAGCCACGCCAGCAGAATCGCGCTGAGGCTTCCCGCCAGGAGTAAAATCGCCGCGCGGATCTGCGCCGCCGGCAGAAAGGCTGCGAGCAAGAGGCCCGCCACGGCTAGAAAGCATGCCATCGAAAAAGGCCACGCCTGATCATCCACGGCCTGATTTTGCACGGCCCGATCCTGGTTCCACGGCTCCCATGCCCGCGACTCCCATGTATTGATGGCCGAACAGTTGAGCCACGCCAAAAAAGCAAAGTAAGTAACTGAGCACAGAATCAGCTCCGTAGAGGTGCTGGGCAAATCCGGCAGGAGCCTCAACGTCGGCAGTGCGCAGCCGATCGTGAAGAGAAAGCCCACCAGCAGCTCCTTGCTGAGCGTCCGCCAGAGAAAGGGATGGAACCTGTCACCCCAATGGATCCGTGCAAGATAAGCCAGAAAGACAAGGGCCAGAATCGAATACTGTGCCTGCTCAGCCGCAGGCATGAAGGCGAAGATCAGGAATGCAACCAAGCACGCTGCTGCGATAACCGCCGGCAACAAGATCCCGCGATGCCGCCAATGGAAATAGTGCCGCGCGCAGAGACGGTTATGATCCTGATCATGCAATCCGGAGCGAGCGTCAAGCAGCCGGTCGCCCACATAGATCGTCCAGACCGTCAGCGCCAGCAGGACAGGGAACCAGAGCGGCAGACGGTTTTTCGCAACCCACGCAAAGCTCCATGACCAGACAACCGCAACCGTGGGAGCGTCCAAGCTCGCCAAATGCCAAAATGTGAGCGGCTGCGGCGCGTCCGAGCTGCGGATAAAGCGCAGCGGCAAGGATGAATGCTGTGACCGTGTCTGCTCACGGTTGCGAAGAGGACGGACCGCAAGGCTTTCTTCTCGTGCTGGCGATTTGGGGATGGACAGCGGCAACGTCTCCCTTATTTTAAGGGATGCACGTCTTCAATCGGCTGCTGTCGCTTTTTTCGGCGCGGTTTTCGCAGGCGCTTTTACTTTACCGTATGCGGGAATCGCTTCGAGATCGACCTTACCCTCCGCCAATTGCATGAGAAAATCCTGACTGGAAAATACCGGTGCGTCTTTGTAGACCTTGCTGGCTCGAAGATAGCTGCCATCCGGTTGTTGCAGGCGCGCCTTCGTTGTATCGGCAAGATAGGCCGGCAGAATCTCATCGTGAATACGCGCAATCGCCGCCGGATCGCGGACCGGGAAGACAACCTCGCACCGTTCGAAGAGATTGCGCGGCATCCAGTCTGCAGATCCCAGATAAAATTCATCGTCGCCGCCGTTCGCGAAGTGAAAGATGCGCGAGTGCTCCAGGAACCGCCCCACAATCGACCGCACGCGAATCCGTTCCGACAGATTCTTAACCCCGGGCCGCAGAATCGAGAGGCCGCGGATGATCAGGTCGATTTCGACGCCTGCCTGAGATGCCTGGTAAAGCGCTTCGATTACCGACGGCTCAAGGAGCGCATTCATCTTGGCGACGATGTGCGCCGGCCGGCCGGCACCGGCGTGCTCGGCCTCGCGGCGGATCAATCGCAGAAAACTTTCGGCCATCGTAAGCGGCGCCACCAGCAGCGGACTGTAATCGTCGACCTCTGCGTGCGCTGTCAGATAGTTGAATACCATGTGTACACGCTCGGTGATCTGCGGATCGCACGTGAGCAGGCTCAGGTCCGTATAGAACCGCGCCGTCACCGGGTTGTAATTCCCCGTTCCCAGATGGCAGTAACGGCGCGTCTGCCCGTCTTCATCGCGGCGCACCAGCATGGCCAGCTTGCAATGCGTCTTCAGGCCCACCACGCCGTGAAAGACCTGCACACCCGCATCTTCCATGCTGCGCGCCCAGCGGATGTTCGATGCCTCATCAAAGCGGGCCATCAACTCCACCACCACCGTCGCTTCCTTGTTCCCGCCGGCTTCGATCAGCGCCTGAAACATGGGGGAATCGTGACTGGTGCGATAGAGCGTCTGCTTCATCGTGACTACGGCCGGGTCCTGCGCACCTTGCTGCACAAACTCAACGACCGGATCGTAAGAATCATATGGATGATGAAGCAGAATGTCGCGGTGGCGCAACTCATCGAAGACGCCTGCGGACTTCCGGCTCAGCACCAGGGGCTTTGGCGTGAAGGGCTGGAATTTGAGCTCCGGCCGCTTTACATCTTCGTAAAAGAACATCACCCGTGACAGGTTCACGGGTCCTTCACCACGAAAGACCTGGTCTTCATCGAGTTCGAAGTTAACGCGCAGCCGCTCGACGATCTCAGGATCGGCGCCTGTCTCGATCTCCAGCCGCACCGCATCGCCTTTGCGGCGGTTGTGCAGCTCCACCCGGATGGTTTCGAGCAGAGACCGCGCCTCCTCTTCTTCGAAGTAGAGATTCGAGTTGCGGGTCACCCGGAAAGAGGCATGAGCCAGCACCTCGTAACCCCGATACATACCGGCGAGGTGCTGTGCAATCAGATCCTGAAGAAGCAGGTAGTCGTAATTGCCGTCAGCCGAAGGCAGGCGCACGAAACGCGGCAGGGCGCGCGGCACTGTGACTACGCCCAGGACCTGCGGGCCTGAGCTGCGCCGTTTGGCGCGAAGCAACAGCGCCAGGCATAGTGCTTTGTTCAGCACGCGCGGAAACGGATGGGCCGGATCGATCGAGATGGGAGTCAGCAGGGGATCGACTTCACGCTGGAAATAATCGTGTGCATGGCTGCGGGCTTCTTCGCCCAGTTCGTCCCATTCGAGAAGCCGGACGCCGTGCTTGCGCAGTTCGGGCAATAGCTGCTTGTTCCAGCAGCGGTACTGTGCAGCCACAAAGTCATGAATGTCTGCCGTCAAAGTGGCGAGGGATTCGTCCGGCCGCTGCCCGTCATAGCCCGGCTCACGATATCCATCCTCAATCCGCTGCATCAGGCCGGCCTGGCGGATTTCGACATATTCGTCGAGATTGGAGCCGGTAATCGCCAGAAACTTGACCCGCTCCAACAGGGGATTGGCGGAATCCTCGGCTTCCTCCAGCACGCGCCGGTTGAATTGCATCCAGGAATGATCCCGGCCGTTAAAGAGTTTGAGTTTCTGATTCATTCTGGCCATGTTTCGATTCCGTGCGCCGTGTTGGCAGTCTACAGCGTTCACGCCAGGCGTGGCACGTCCATGCTCACGTTCACGCCCTTGTCGAGAGCGAAATCCCTTGTTTCAGTCATCGTGACAGGCCGAGGCGCGCGTTCGTATTAAAGGCAGAAGAAAAGCTCCATGCCCGGCTGGCCTGGCTGGTTTGAGGCTTCTCAGCGCACCGGCCCCGGAATCGCACAGAGCCTGAGCAGGCCGGCCGCCGGTAGTACCATAGACTGTCTCGCATTCATATTCCCATCATCCCAGGATTCTGACCATGAATCGAATTCGTCGTCGCGAGTTTTTGCAATATTCCGGACTTGCCACGGTCTCTCTTGCTTTACGGCCCGGCTGGTGCGCTCTGCCCCCTCTCTCATCCACGCCTGTGGCCCAAACCCGCTATGGCCGGATCTCCGGCACACTCGAAGATGGCGTCAACGTCTTTCGCGGAGTTCCTTATGGCGCAGATACCGCGTCTGTGCGCTTTCAGGCGCCGCTGCCTCCCGTTCCCTGGACCGGCATCAAGGTCTGCGACGCCTTCACCACGCGCGCTCCGCAACTCACTGCGGGGCGTGGTCCGCAATCGTTTGCCGCGCCTAGCCCGCTTGCCGCACCCAGTCTTGGACCTGCCGGTGCAGCTCCGCGCGCAATGCCTGAGGCTGGCGAGCAGAGCGAAGACTGCCTCCATTTGAACGTATTTACGCCCGGACTGCGCGATCATCGCAAGCGGCCGGTGCTGGTTTACTTTCATGGCGGTGCTTACAACAATGGCTCGGTGAACAGCCCGCTCTATGACGGGAAGCGCCTTTGCCGCAGCGGAGACGTGGTCGTCGTCACTGTCAATCATCGTCTCAATGCCTTCGGCTTCCTCTATCTCGCCGCTTTGGATGCAAAGCAGTATCTCGATTCCGGCAACGTAGGTATGTTGGACCTCGTGCTGGCCCTTCAATGGGTGCGCGACAACATCGTCGAGTTTGGCGGCGATTCTTCCCGGGTTCTGACCTTCGGGCAATCCGGAGGGGGAGCGAAGTGCGCCACCCTGATGGCCATGCCTTCGGCCAGGGGACTCTTCCATCGTGTCATGACGATGAGCGGCCAGCAGGTCAAGGGCGCTCCCATCGAGATCGCCGCCAAGCGCACCGAGGTGATGCTCGGCAAGCTTGGCATATCCCGGTCGAATCTTGCCGATTTGCAGAAAATCCCGTGGGAACAGATTCAGACTGCAGCCGCTTCTACAAGCTCGGATTGGCTGCCGGTCGTCGATGGTTTGGTGCTTCCGCGCGATCCCTTCACACCCGATGCACCGTCGCTCTCGGAAGACATACCGATGATTCTCGGCAATGTCCACGACGAAACCGCCGTCCCTTGGCGCGGCACGCTTACTTGGGACGACGCGCCGACCGCCCTCCATAACACTGTGGCCATCTATCTCGGTCCTTACACCGCTGAAGAAGTGGTGGCCAAATTCCGTAGTTTCTATCCCGACCGCTCACCCATTGAGATCGTGATTGCGGCGGCTACAGCTTTCCGCGCGTGGCCCGGCCAGGTGCTGGAAGCCGAGCGCCGCGCCAGCAATCCGAAGAGCCAGCCTCGCACCTGGGTCTATCAGATGAACTGGCACCGCAACGCTCCTGGCGCACGCGCCATGCACACGATCGATATCCCCTTCATGTTCGACAATCTCGACGCAGCGCCAGGCCAGGTCGGTTCTTCGCCAGAGGACTTGGCCGCCGCGCAGCCGCTCGCCGATACCATGTCCGGTATGTTGATCCATTATGCGGCTACGGGAAGTCCTAACCATCCTGGGCTTCCGGCCTGGCCCGCCTACGACCTGAAGGACCGCAATACAATGATCTGGGATAGCTCATCCCGCATTGAAAAAGACCCGCGCGGAGAAGAGCGCCGTTATGCGGCCGCGTCGCCATATCGCCAGCCTGGAACTTACGAGCCGTAGAGCCAGGCACCCTGTCTTTCCCATTTCGGGCTGGTTCGAGCCTGAAATTTTCACAGTGCTCAACCTCGTCCGCTCGATGCCGGAATTGACGCCCCGAACCGGAGAGGCGAGGATGAAAGAGAGAGCCGTTTCGCCAGGCGGCCCTCAAGAGGAGATTGCGCCATGGTTCAGAACACTCAAGCTCCGGATTCCAGCTTGTTCCCTCCTCAACCTCTTCCTGAAGGTGCAGATACCTTCGCAAGGCAGGTGCATGGGCTTTTAGATGGCCAGCCCAAGGACGATGCGACTGTGAGCCGCGCGTTTGAAGACATGGATGCAATGTTTGATCTGATCGCTGCGGGCCTGTACAACTTGGCCTCGATGTTGGTGGGTGAGGGGGAAGAGAGTGTGCGTCTCGTCGAAGAGGCCGTGGCTACCGCTGACGTTTCGAAGTCCGACGGTCCGCTCGAAGCGCGCAAGAGCAGCCGGCTGGCGTTGGTGAAGGCAGCCATTGAGACGATTGTCCGGAAAGAACCTGGAAGCCTGGCCGCACCCGCGATAACCTCTGCTCCGGCGACGTGCATCGCGGACGACGATCTGGAGGCTGTCGGCGTCTCCGCAGAGGAGTTGCAGCGCATGATCGCTGGACCTGACCGGGTCAGGGTTCGGGAATGGCTGGCTAAGCTGCCAGCCACGCTGCGTACGGTCTTCGCTCTCCGGGCCGTAGCAGGATTTACCCCTGGCGAGACCGCCGAACTGCTGGCCACCTACGGCGGACACGACGCCGTTCACTGGAGCCCGGAATCCGTTCGGGAAGTTTTTCGCCAAGGTCTCTGCTCGCTGGCCTCACAGCTCCTCCATGCCTCAGCGGCGCGCTAGTCCTGCATCCGCTCTGTTGCATCTATCCGAGCAGGCTCAAAACAGCCTCGAAATTCTGGTTCGAATAGGCCTGCAAGAACTCCGCTTGGTTTCGTTTTAAGCAGGAGCTTACGGGGTAAGGTGAGCGGTTTCCAGCTCGTTCTGCTCACATTTAAAATCCCCGCGGCCACTCTCTGCATCCATTTCTGTAACAACCATTTTCAGGCGAAGTGTTTCGCCATGAGCTGAGTAAGGTTGAATTTGTCCAAAAACATCGTCAAGAACGAAATTTTTGCCTGTGCGGCCAGTTTTTTTTTGAGCCTCGCCATTACGATTCCCATCGGAGCGCTGGGTCAAGCGCCGCCGCAAGCGGCTGCTCCGAACGCCGGCTCGTTCCAGGGCAGCGTTGTGAAGGGTGAGGCGACATCTCAACCGATAGGGCTCTCTCTCGATGACGCGATCCAGCGAGGACTGAAAACGAATCTCGGCATGATCCTCAGCGGAACGGAAGCCGCTACGGCTCGCGCACAGAGACTGAGCCAGTTGCAATCGTTGCTGCCTTCGGTCGATTTCAGCGCCAAGGAGACCGTGCAACAGGTCGATCTGCCCGCGGAAGGTTTGCGCCTTCCCGGCTTTCCCAAGGTCATCGGGCCTTTCAGCTACACCGATGTGCGGGCCTCGCTGAGCTGGTCGCTTGTTGACCTGCCCTCCTTGCGCAATTACCTCGCTGCCCGTCACAACTTCGCGGCCGCTCAACTGTCGGAGGAGGACGCCCGGGACATGGTGGTGCTCACAGTCGGCAACGCCTACCTGCTGGTGCTCGCAGACCAGACGCAGGTGAGCAGTGTGGAAGCGCAGGTGCAGACAGCCAAGGTCTCGCTCGATCAGGCCGTAGCCAACCACGATGCCGGAACCGCTCCTCTGCTCGATGAACTCCGGGCGCGCGTCGATTATCAATCACTGCAGCAGCAGTTGATCGCGGCGCAAAATGCTCTGGAAAAAGATAAGCTTGCCTTGGCCCGCACCATCGGGCTGCCGCTCGCGCAAAGTTTTACGCTTACAGATCAGGCGCCGTATGCGGCCTTCGACCAGTTCGATGTAAATGCCTTGATCGCGCAGGCCCAGGCGAACCGGAAAGATCTTGCCGCACTCGTGGAACAGGCAGAAGTTGCCGAGGAACAGCGCAAGGCGGCTACCGACGACCGGCTGCCCACCGTGAAGGCGGACGCCGATTACGGGGACATTGGCACCACGCTTGGCCACTCGCACGGCACTGTGGATGCGACAGCTACGTTGAGCGTTCCTGTCTTTAAGGAATTCGCATTGCGCGGCGAGGCCCAACAGGCGCAGGCGCGGCTCGATACGGCGCAGGCGCAATTGAGCGACAAAAAAGCCCAGGTGGATGCCGACGTTCGCGATGCGCTGTTGGATATTCAGTCGGCACAGAAAGAGGTTGAAGTCGCCCGTTCCAGCGTGGATCTGGCCAACGAGGCTCTCAAAGAAGCGCAGGAGCGCTACGCAAACGGGGTGAGCGACAACCTTGCAGTGAGCCAGGCGCAGCAGTCCGTGGCCCAGGCGAACGATCAATATGTCATCAGTCTCTACCGGCACAACGTAGCCAAGCTTAGCTTGGCCCGTGCCCTGGGAGCCGGGCAGAGCTACAAGAATTACGTGGGAGGGAAGTAAACGTGGCGGAGACTTACACAACATCGGCGAGAGAAGAACCGGCCGCAGACACCGAGATAACGCAGCCGCCGAAGCGTCGCCGCGGCATCATCGTGGCCGTCGTTGTCTTACTGGTTTTGATTGGCCTTGGCATCTGGTGGCGCTCAACGTACAGCGAAGATACCGACGACGCTCAGGTGAACGGCCATCTCATTCAAGTGAGTTCGCGTATCGCCGGTCAGATCCTCAAGGTTGACGTGGAAGAGAACCAGTTTGTGAATCGCGGCCAGGAGATCGCCGAACTTGACCCGAGAGATTTCGAGGTTGCGGTTGAAAACGCCCAGGCCGCGCTGGATAGCGCCAGGGCCGCCGCCGCCGCTGCCAAGGTGACGGTGCCCATTACGACCATCAACACGGGTAGCAACCTGAGGTCGGCCGGAGCCGATGTCAGCAGCACCCAGGCGCAGGTATCGCAGGCGGAGAAGCAACTGGCAGCCGCGCATGCCCGCGTGCTGCAGGCCCAGGCAAACAACTTCAAGGCGCAGTCTGATCTGGAGCGGTACAAGCCGCTGGTGGAAAAAGACGTGATCAGCAA
>JASHQE010000192.1 GCA_030037705.1 Acidobacteriaceae bacterium
TCAACGACCACAAATCCGAAATGATGTGATGAATAGAAAAAAACAGGATATGTTCCTGTGGCGATAACCGATACAAAATTATGCGGAATGGAGGCCGCACGTTAAGAGAAAAAGGAATGGTAGCTTCGGCCGACAAATTCGACTGGATCTTTTCCGGTGTCCATTCGGAAGCATCGATAATATCGAACCACGTGTCGGCCGAATCGTGGATCCTCTGCATTGGAATGCCTGAGACCGCTTCGAACGTAGTTCGCAGAATAGAATGCCGCTTCACGAGCTGCCGCACTGCAGATCTCAGCACGTGCTGGTTTAACGCGCCAGAGATCCTCATGGCCCGTGTAATATTCCAAGCTGTACTCTCGGGGCATATGTGTTGAAGGAACCACAGTGCGCTTTGGCCATGAGATAGGGGAAAATAGGCTTCCTCCGCAGATTCGTCTCTCGGTGGATTGACCGAATCTGTGATAGATTGGCTGCCTAGGTGCGATGCCAATTCGAGAATACTCGCTCCTTCCAGCATGCTGATGGCGTCTAACTTGACCTTCAACCTTACTTCCACGCGATGAGCAATTTCCACTGCAGTAACCGAATCTATACCAAGACTCGTGGGCGTGCAGGTTTCCTGTATACTGTCTGGAGAAATGTGGAGCGCATTAGATATCTCTTCTATCAAACAACTTATGGCAGCTCGCAACTTAGCATCTAATGCTATGATCGACTTTCCCGCTTCACTACGGCTTTTTAGCTCAAACGTAGAGTCAGCTGTGCATTTAGTTTCCGCGGTCCAGTGAAATAATGGCTTGAACGCGCTGGCTTGAAAGGTGGCACGGCAGCCACTGCGTTGGATCTTTCCGCTTGAGGTGCGGAGTAGTGTGTTCGGCGCCAATAATTCTATAGCGTACACGTGCACTTCATGCTCTTTGGCGACGCTGTGCTGGATAGAAGAGGCAAGAGCTGAAATCTCAACGATGCTTTGACTGCGAACTTCAGCCAGAATGACGAGATGCTCTTGGGAGTCAATATCGACCGAAATGGCGGCCACGCCACCGCGGCAGATTGCCGAATCACACTCCTCCACAGTTGCTTCAATGTCTTGGGGATAGTGATTCAACCCGTGAATGATAATGCAATCCTTGATCCGACCCGCGACAAAGAGCTGCCCATCACAGATAAATCCAAGATCTCCGGTCCGCAGATAGGAGCGTTTTCCATTGGGCTTCAGTTTTGCGTGAAAGGTTTGTTCACTCTCTTGCGGCCGGTTCCAGTAGCCTTGTGCAACGCTCGGTCCCGTCACCCATATCTCCCCAATGCAGCCGTCGCCCAACTTTCGATGTTCGATAGGATCAGCAATAGCAATGCAGTGCCGTTGGCCAGCCGTGCCGCATCCTACAAAATCTACTGCGGATTCGCACGATTCCTCGACGTGAACCACATTATTCCGCTTTAACGCCTGCCCGCTCATTTTTCTGATCAGGGCACCTGCACCGGGGGACACGCTGGTTACCTTTAGCGTCGCTTCAGCTAAACCATAGACTGGGTAGAACGACACAGGATGAAAGCCGCACGGGCCGAAGAATTCTGAGAAGCGATCGAGAGTTTTGCGACGGATTGGTTCTGAACCGTTGAAAGCCACACGCCATGAGTTTAGTTTGAGTAAGTCTCGCTCGGCAGAAGAGATGCGATCGACGCAGAGGTCAAATGCAAAGTTAGGACCACCACAATGTGTGCCATGAAAACGGGAGATAGCGCTCAACCATCGGACGGGACATTGAATAAAGGCAGCCGGTGAAAGCAGATAAGCAGGAAAGCGCGAAAACAGGGGTTGTAATAACCCGAAGACCAAGCCCATGTCATGGAAGTGGGGAAGCCATGTCACGGAAACACTCTCGTAATCAAAATCACCTTGATCTGCGATGTAGCGTAAGTTTTCTAAGATATTTGAATTTCGAATGATCACGCCGCGTGGATCCGATGTTGATCCGGACGTATATTGCAGGTACACAATATCTGGCTCTGAAAACCCCCGGCGTTTCCATGACGCACCCGCGTCCAAATTGATCTTGTCGGTCGCCATCCAATGCGTTATCGTTCGGGCCCGCGCACCAAGCAGTTTTTGAATGTTTTCCTGGTCCTGCGATGTAGTCAAAATAGCCCGTGGCTCTGCATCCTGCAGCATAGACTCGATTCGCGTGACTCGGCGTTCGCGGTAAGGCGCATAAGCGGGCACAGCAATAACCGAAGCATAAACACATGCAAAAAATGCAGCGATAAAATCAAGACCTGGACGATAGAGCAGAAGTACGCGGTCTCCAGGGTCGGCAATCTTCTCTATGGCAGCGCCGATCGAGCGAGCGCGTCGATCGAGTTCACCAACGGTGATGGTTTCTGTGATTGTTTCCCCCTGATCAAGCCATACATAGACCATCATTTCTGGCTTTTGCTGCGCTCTCTCTTGCAGCAGGTCAATTAGGCTTCGGGGATAAATGGGTCTTTGCGAGTTCATTAGCCTTTGATATTAAATCGTGTTTCAGCACACGCCACTAACACGCAATTTTCGGGACTTTCGCTCTCCCACGCTCAGGTCGTGGTATCCATAGGCACCAGCATCTCCGGGGCACGGCAATCATCGAGCGATCTGCTGCAGATATCAATCCGGGCCCTGATTCGCTCCCTGACAGGGCGACGCATTACGCATAGAAAGTTATTTTTCGCTCCCCACTCTTTCTCAACACCGGGCTAAAGGTGCTCGGACAGATTGCGTAAGCATCTCCTTCGACCTGATCTCTTCTTTAAGAGCGGACCCCACTTCTTCCGCTGCGATACTCTCCATGCACATCTTGCCGTAGGGACACGGTACGTCCCGCAGGATGTCAATGCATGGTGAACACCGGAATCTCTTATATAGATTGCGATTGGACGTATGACCCCAAATAACGGGGGTCGACGGGCCGAAAAGAACAACTGCTGGGGTCCCCAAGCCGCTGGCCGCATGTGCAAACCCTGAATCGATCCCAACGAAGCCTTTAGCAGACTTAATGAGCGCGAATGATTCACGAAGCGAACGCCCTCGAAAGTCTCGCGCGCCTTTAATCAGATCGTCCGTGAGGAGACCGAGTTGAAAAAAGTCAAATTCTCGATGAGCCTGCACCAGAGACTCCCATTTCTTAACCGGCCAAGTTTTATTAGCAGTGCAACCGCCCGTTACGTGAATTGCGATTGGATTTTCTAGATCATGGAGGTTCTCTTTTGCCTGTATCTCTTCTGACGAAGTCAGACAGATTTCCACGCCTTCATCTCTCAGAGACACCCCCAACATCTCTGCGATAATCCTGCTTGCATGGGCTTTGCAGCACAAGCTCGGATAAACCCGCGCGTAATCAGCCAACATCACTCGAAGGATACCCATTCGGTGCAACAACCGGTGAACGACTGTAATGCATTTGATTGCATCTATGTTCGGATTGTGCCTCAGAATTTCTTTATCCCGCTTCGTCATGCAATACACGATAAGACGCGCTGCATGATGCTCTCTCTTTACAGCTCTCAATGCGGGGGTCAGAAGCAAGACATCTCCGACGCCTCCCCACGCGAAAATCCGCCAGGTCCTCGCCCTCTTCATCAAGACTCTCTCGCCTCTTCGTGCAAAAGCTCTTCTAGTTCAGACACACCGAAAGAGTACACATTTCTCTCTAGTGCCAAGAAAAGAAGGTACTTAAAGCGCCTATCGCCAAATTGTCTCAGCATTTCACAGTTTAACTCAGACTCGACTCTCGCCAAACAATCCTTGTACCCGTGAATCTTCGCCGCTATCTTGTCCCTAATATCCATAGAATAGTGCCGACTCTCTGAATGGAAAGGCGGTGCGACCGCTCTAGGCGCGAAGGCCGGTTCTTTGCTGGCAAGCATAGCAAGCATAACTAGTTGTTAATGGCAATGCGCTCATGCTGCAAGTGCGCTGATCTTTTAGGACCCTGATGATTCACCCAATAAGATGGCACCGGCCCCGCTCGGCCCGTTACAGGATCAACTTCCTGCATACCAACGTCACATCACTTCCATTGCGTCCTATAGTATCCGAGGGTCGTGGAGGCGAAGTCGCAGGCAGGTTTTCAGACTCGTCGGCCACCCACATTGTTGTGTTTGGGGGCGCCTCAATCGTCAATTCCATATGGACTGTTCTCCTCCGCCATCCGTAAAAGCGCAGTGACCACATCCCAGGGCCATCGCCAGCCCTGGGGGCCACCACCTGCCTTCCGTAAATTCTCGCACTGAGCACAGTTACGTCGGGCCCAAGCCTCGCCTCGAGGACATCCGCGTCGCGCTGCGACTGGAAGGTCAGGTCCACATTACGCGTTGTATCGGGGTTTTGGCTCGCTTTTATCTCGACGATCGGAGGAGATAATTCAATAGGCATCGCAGGCGCCGTCCACACGCTCACACTAGATCCAACTAAATAGTCCTCCATTGCCCGGTGATGCCGGGTACTTTGGGGTATAAATCTTGCAACCCACTCGTCCGGATATGGGTCACGACTAATCCACGCAGCCGAATGATCATCGGCATTTAGGCTGTAAAGAATCGAGTCCGCTCTCGGATGTAGGATGCTATATCCCGATTTGGTAATCCCGGCACTGATCCACCCTGCGCCTCCGGCAAGAAACAAAAGCGGCACTAACCATGAAGCTGGTTTCTTTGGTAGCATTGCGTCGAATAATGGAATCAGAATCACGAAACACATACCTACGACGATCCCAGTCACCATCATCAGCAAATACCCCATTCTTAAGAAGACATAAAGAAGATAAATAAGCGGTGCAAAGATACTAACAGCCATAGTCCCGCTCAGCACACAAAAGACAGTCAGCCATCCTCGCGATAGCATGGGTCTGCTTCTGAGAACCGCGCCACCGAGATGGCCGCACTCCAGCAGCAGCAGTGGGATGCAAACACTATAAAGTGCAGACGGAAGAAGGATTGCGACAATTAAACTTAACAGCCAAAGAATGCCCACTCCACTCAACGCGATAGCATCGGCGCACCTGCTCCTCTGTATCGGCCGAGATAACTGACTAGCTGCCGCCACTGCCAAGCATACCATTCCAATAAACAGCCAATCGTTGCTCGGTATGTCTCCACGAAGAGTACGCTCTCCAAGCACAAAATGGAGGCACCACCACGTTATGACAAGTATGGCCACTACGCCGACCAAGAGCACCACCGGCGCAACTACGCCTCGCAGGATAAGCTTAAAGCCACGGCTAGACACCAGTATGATTGCAAATAGAATCGTTGCAGCACCTTCACCGATTATGCTCCACAATTCGGAATAGACGATCAGGTTCTTACCGAATGCATCGAAAAAGACGACGTCGGATGTTGAACCTTGCAATGACCTCAGGTTAACTTGTCCAAAATAGCGGGCTAGTGACAACGCATACGATCCATCCTGCTGCACCGATGCCGCGCTAAGGTTTTGTGGACTATCAAGGCTGGAGTGATAAGTTTCGCCGCGCGCACCAAATGCAAAATTTAAACTTGGGATTCTAAGTGGGCGAAATACGGTAAGGTCAGTATCGTTGGGAAGCGTTTTATAGATATCATAAAA
>JASHQE010000193.1 GCA_030037705.1 Acidobacteriaceae bacterium
TCTTCGATCTGCTGATGAAGTTCGATAAGAGCTTCGGCGCTAGCAAGAAGGCGCGCGGCGGTGCCTACGGCAAGGTCACCGGCGAGCGCACGCTGGAGGATATCGAGAAGCGCCGCAAGGACCGATGGAACTTCCTGTTCATTGCCGGCATGTGGTTCCAGGACCTGTTCAATTACGACTTCCGGCGCACCGAGCAGTGCATCATCCCCTACGCAACCCAGGAGGGCGAGATCTCGTTCTGCGCCTACAACACCGGCATCGGCTGGCGCAATATCATCGAGAAGATGCACATGACGGCCACGCTCACCAAGTGGTATGAGGAGCACGGCCGGCACGAGATCTTCGCCGGCGGCAAGAAGGTGGGCATGTCGCAGGTGGGCCACGACCTGAAACTCAACATGGACCACGTGAATGCTGAAGCCAATCACACGCTCGATGAACTGGGCATCGCCAAGAACGCACGCGAAGAAAAAATCCGCGCACGCGACAGCAAGTCGGCAGCAGAGAAGGTCAAGCAGGATGCCGAAAACGCCAAGATGGCCAAGCTCTACCGTGAGCACGTCCTCGGTGAAAAACCGGTCGACGGCCTCGTAACTCTGGACTCCATCCGCCCGGCAAGCAACAACGCCGCCTCGCCCATCAACCGGCACCGGCAGCAGGAAGCCGAGCCGGTAGCCGGAGACTGATCGCCTTTGCCGCTGGTTCTCTCGCATCACGAAGGCCGTTCGCCCGGGGCGAACGGCCTTCGTGTTTCTTTGCGAAGCCACTCTCTCGCCGGGTGGCTGTAGAAGCTCAAGAGGTTGTTCGGGAATCGGAGCGGCTGCAGGGCGGCATGTAGTTGAGGCTAGCATGGGGTCGTTGGTGGTTGTAGTAGTGGTTGCTCTGCGCAGGATGCGGCTGACCGAGGCCGGACTCAGCCCCGGTGCGCCGAGCGATCTCGTAGCCGGGCATGTGTCCGCGACGAAGTGCAAGGACCCTTTCCACGAAGAAGGACCTTGTCTGCCGCGGGCTGCAGTGCGGGCGCGAACTGCGATTGGTCAGGCCGGCAGCTCCGTGCTGTCGATAACGCTGCACCCATTTGGCCGCCGTCTTCCAGCTGATACTGAAACGTGAAGCCGCCGTTTGAAGCCTCACCCCATCTTCGACCACCATGCGCGCCAGCCGCTCTCGACTCATTGCCGGCCATGGGGCATTCTTGTGATAGTCCATTCGCTCTCCTGAGTTGCTCGTCACAAACAGCTTCTCCGGTCCAGATCGAATCGACTACCTCTTGAAACTTCACAGGTGACCATCATCGTGCTCTACCCATCACCGCGAGCTAGCTGAACTGGCAGATTAGCCGGTCTCTCCGAAGATCAAATCGGCAATATCGAACGCGGAAAGAGCCGGGCACCCGGATTCGTACTGAATCAAACAGTCACAGACCTAACCGGTTTTCAAGGGAAAGCTGCACGTTTGATGAACCGCCGGCCGCGGATCTCGTACTCGCCGCTCACCACCATGGCGATAGCCTCGGAGTACGCTTTGTGCTCCTCGGTTAAAATGCGCGCGGTGAGCGAGTGCGGATCGTCCGTTTCAAGCACTGGAATCGCCCGCTGCAGGATGATGGCTCCGTGGTCGAGCTCCTCGTCGACAAAATGCACGGTGCAGCCGGCAACCTTCACGCCGTAGGCAAAGGCCTGCTCCTGCGCTTCGAGTCCTGGGAACGCCGGCAGCAGCGAAGGATGGATGTTCAAAATGCGGTTCGGAAACGCGGCAACAAACTGCGGCGAAAGCAGCCGCATGTAGCCGGCCAGGCAGATTAAGTCGACCCTGTGCTCTTTCAGGCAGCCCGCCACATCCGCATCGTGCTCGGCGCGCTTGCGGCCTCGCGAATCGAAGACCGCAGCCGCAATCCCAAGCTCCCGTGCTCTTTCAAGACCGGCAGCATCCGGCACATTCGAGATCACCACCGCAATCTCGACACTCTTCAGCCGCCCTGCGCGAATCGATTCCGCGATAGCCAGAAAGTTCGATCCCCGCCCTGAGATGAGAATGCCCAGGCGCAGGGGCATGGCAGGCGATCGATCCATTTGCGAATTGCCCAACGAAATAGCCCTCTTGAAGCGGAGTTGGCGGTGTTAGCGGGGTTAGCGGAGCTAAAAAGGCGCTGGCATCACCACTAAACCGTGCTAACTCCGCTAGCTCCGCTGCATTTACGTGTACTGCACCCGCCGCTCGCCTTTGACCACGCGGCCGATCACGTGGAACTTCTCTTCCGCCCGGTCGAGCAGGTTCTTGGCGCGCGTAAACTTTGCCGCCGGAATCGCCGCGATCAGCCCGATGCCCATGTTGAAGGTGCGCAGCATCTCCTCTTCGCTCACCTTGCCCAGCTCGCGCAGGTGCTCGAAGATGGGCAGCACCGGCCAAGAGCCCAGCTCCACCTGCGCCGTCAGGCTCTTGGGCAGGATGCGCGGCAGGTTCTCGGTGATGCCGCCGCCGGTGATGTGCGCCATGCCCGTGGTCAGCCCCGCCGTCGCCAGTTTCTGGATCACATTCAGATAGCTGCGGTGCGTCTTCAAAAGCGCGGCGCCGGCTTTTTCCTTGATGGCCGTCACATACTGCGTCGCCTTGTACCCGGCCACTTCAAACAGCAGCTTGCGCGCCAGTGAGTAGCCGTTGGTGTGCAGCCCGGTCGACGGCAGCCCGATCAGCACGTCGCCCGCCTTGATGTCTGCCCCGGTGATGAGTTTGTCGCGATCGACCGCGCCTACGATGAACCCGGCCAGATCGTACTCGCCGTCGGAATAGAAGCCGGGCATCTGCGCCGTCTCGCCGCCGATGAGCGCACAGCCATTCGCTTTGCAGGCGTCAGCCAGCCCCGTGACCACATCCTCCGTGACTTCGGCGTCCAGCTTGCCGCTGGCGAAGTAATCGAGGAAGAAGAGCGGCATGGCGCCCTGCACCGCGATGTCGTTCACGCAGTGGTTCACCAGGTCCGCGCCGACCGTATGATGCAGCCCCAATTCGAAGGCTACTTTCAGTTTGGTGCCCACGCCATCCGCCGAGCTCACCAGGATCGGATTCTTCCAGCGCTGCAGGTCGAGCCGGTAGAGCGCGCCGAAGCCGCCGATTCCACCTAAGACATTGCGGTTAAAGGTCTTCTGCGCCAGGAACTTGATCTTCTCCTTGGCTCGGTCACCGCCGGAGATGTCCACGCCGGCGTCAGCATACGTCACGGATTTGCGGTTGGATTCGTCAGGCACAGTGCGGGCTTTCTAAGATGATTTTGCCGCGGCGCGAAGATGCGGAAAGCAAGATTCTAGCAGGATTTGCGGGAGGCCGAATCCACAACCGGAAACCACCCCAACCAAAAGATTGGCGACTATTTTATTTGGAGAATGGAAAGTTTGCTTGACATGCCACCTAAGCCAGGCTATCTTGGATTTTGTAAAGCAAACTTGACATGGCTCCAGCCATCACAAACCGCGTGAGAGAGCTCCGTGCTGTCCAGGGCTGGACCCAGGAGCAGCTCGCCGCCGCTGCGGGCGTTTCGCGGCAAAGTATCAACTCTATCGAGCGCAACCGCTATGTGCCCAGCCTCGAGCTGGCGCTCATCTTCGCCCGCATCTTCAACTGCCCCACAGACCAGATCTTCCAGTTGGAGGACCCGCAATGACCCATCCGCTGAGCAGAGTTCCTTTCTTTGGCAAGTTCGTCGACGAGCGCTTTCTTGAGTATCGCCGCCGCTCGACAAGCCTGGCAGGAATTGTCGGCGCGCTGCTGGCCGCCGCTCTCTTCGAATACCGTTTCTTCCACGACCATGTGCTGAGCTGGGACTTACTGGTTGTGATGTTCGCCATGGTAGTGGTCAAAATGGCCATGATGCTCTGGTATCGGTTCAACGGTTGAAACCAAACAGGAGGCTGTGTATGTGCGTGCCATTTAAGCAACGGGATGCCAGGACGCGGCGGAGGATGATCTTCGGCAACTTCTCGTTGGCGGCAGCCCTGACCCTCCGGATCTGTATCGGGCACGACAGCAACCCGAACCACGCCTGGCTGCAGGCAATCTTCGGGCTGCTTCTCGGAATCTCCATCGGAGTGAATCTGATGGCGCTTCGTCAGTGCCGCCGCACGCGCGAAATATAACGATGGCCTGGCTTCTATACTGAAGCCAGCATGATCTCTCGCCCTCGTTCCCAGGCCCTTCAGCAGCGCGCGGAGCGTTTTTTCCCGGGTGGCGTGAACTCGCCCGTGCGCGCCTTTCGCGCCGTGGGCGGCGAGCCGCCGTTTATCGAACGGGCCGAGGGCGCCTATCTCTACGACATCGACGGCAATCGGTACATCGACTACTTCGGCTCCTGGGGTCCGATGATCCTGGGCCACGCCTTTCCGCCGGTCGTCGAGGCCATCGAGCGCGCCGCGCGCAACTCGGCCAGCTTCGGCGCCTCGACGGCGGCCGAGGCCGATCTTGCCGAGCGCATCACCGCCTGCTATCCCGCCATCGAGAAGATGCGCTTCGTCAGCTCCGGCACAGAGGCGACCATGTCCGCCATCCGGCTGGCCCGCGCGGCTACGGGGCGCAAGATCATCATCAAGTTTGAGGGTTGCTATCACGGCCACGCCGACGGCCTGCTCGTCAAGGCCGGCTCGGGCGTGGCGACCTTCGGCATTCCAGGCTCGGCCGGTGTTCCGGAGGAGATCGCGCATCTCACGCTCGCGCTGCCGTTCAACGATATCGCCGTGGTGGAAGCTGCATTTGCCGCCCACCCGGGACAAATCGCCGCCATTATTCTGGAGCCGGTCGTCGGCAACGCCGGCTGCATTCCGCCAGCGAATGGCTATCTTGCGGGCCTGCGCAAGCTTACCGCCCAATGCGGTGCGCTGCTCGTCGTCGACGAGGTTATGACCGGCTTCCGCGTAGCTCTTGGCGGAGCAACACAGATCCACGGCCTCGATCCCGATCTCATCACCCTTGGCAAAATTGTTGGCGGCGGCCTGCCTGTCGGCGTCTTCGGCGGAAAACGCAAAATCATGGATCTGCTCGCGCCGCTCGGCCCCGTTTATCAGGCCGGAACACTCAGCGGCAATCCGCTGGCCATGGCCGCCGGTCTCGCAACCGTTTCCTATGTACAGGAACACGCCGCCGAGGTCTACCCGCGCCTTGAAACCACGACAAAAGCTGTCGCTGAAGGAGTGGCCCAAGAGGCCGCCCGCGCCCGTATTCCGCTCACGCTCAACCGCGTCGGCTCCATGTGGACCTGGTTCTTCACTCCCGGCCCGGTGACGAATTACGAGCAGGCCGCCAAGTCCGACACCGTCGCTTTCGGCCGCTTTCATCGCGCCCTGATGGATCGCGGCGTCTGGCTCCCACCCTCGCAGTTCGAAGCTGCGTTCCTCTCCTACGCGCACACCGACGCCGACATCCAGGCCACGATTGCCGCCGCGCGCGCGGCCTTTCAGGTCGTGGCTGCTCGATAAAGCATTTTTCGGAAACGGTGTAGACGCGCGGATTGCGAACCGCTACTGCCACGCATCCACCATGACAAACCGATGCGTGCTCTCATAGCGCCTGATCAGTTGTTCCGCAGCCGTCACCGACGGCCCGCGCTTCCCTTCCCGCTCGCGATGATTGCCATCGTGCAGCACAAGATTTACCGCGCGCCCGCGTTGCGTGAGCTTGTCGATCTTTGCAGCCAGCCGCGCGGCAACGCGTTCCGCGGACGGCTCGCTCCAGTCCGAGGTCATCGCGTTCCACAGCACCGGCGTCAGCCCCAGCTCCCGTGCGATGCGAAACACCACCGGCCGCCGCGCTCCGAAGGGCGGGCGGAAATATCTCACCTTCGCGCCGACGATCTGTTCCAGGGCTTCATTGGTGCGCGCAAGCTCCTCGTGGACCTTCGCCGCCGGCGTACTCGAAAGATGGGGATGCGACCATGTGTGGTTCCCGATCAGATGGCCCGCCGCTGCAATGCGCCGCACCAGCTCCGGCTCCGCCTGGGCAAAGCTTCCCAGTAAAAAGAAGGTTGCTTGCACACCATGATGTGCAAGCAGATCGAGCAGTTTGGGCGTCCACGCCGGGTTCGGACCGTCGTCAAAGGTCAGCGCCAGTTCGCCGGAACGTGCGGGCGCGGTCAGCGCTTCGCCAAAGAGGCGCGATGCCGGCCAGCGCGACGCGTAGAACCACCCCCCGGCTACCAGTCCCAGGCCAGCCGCAGCGCCGAATGCTGCCGAAATTCCTGTCGCAAGAGAGGCCATTGCAAGCACCAGTTTGCTGGCTGCAGCCCTGGACGCGCAAGAATCATACAGATTTAGCTCCACAAGCGGAAATGAGACGCCCGCCCCGGCCCATCCGCCGCAACCGGCGTATACTTAAGCTTGTTCGGGCTGCATCCTGAGTTTGCGGAGCGGCACTGGAGACGACGATGAGCTTCACGAATTTTCCCGTCGGTGACCAATCTTCGGCTACCTTGACTTCCCTGCCCAAAGTGACCATCCCCGCACTGGCCGAGATGAAGCGCCAGGGCAAACCGATCTGCGCGCTTACCGCCTATGACTATGCAACCGCCCGCCTCGTCGACGAAAACGGAGTCGATCTGGTCCTGGTCGGCGACTCGCTGGCGATGGTCGTGCTGGGGCATGACAATACCCTCGCCGTCACTGTCGAGGAGATGCTCCACCACACGCGCGCCGTACGCCGGGCCGTCCATCGCGCGCTCGTCGTGGCCGACATGCCCTTCGGCAGCTATCACAACTCGACAACCGAGGGGCTCGCGAATGCTGTGCGGTTCGTCAAGGAAGCGGGAGCGGAGGCAGTCAAGATCGAAGGGCCGCGCGTCGAGCTGGTGCGCGCGCTCGTCGAGGCTGAGATTCCTGTTGTCGGCCATCTTGGCCTGACCCCGCAAAGTGTGCACCGCATGGGCGGATATCGCGTGCAGGCGCGCACGGCTGAGGCCATCCGGCAGCTCCGTGCCGATGCGCGGGCACTTGCGGAAGCGGGAGCGGGAGCGATTGTGCTCGAAGGCGTTGCCCGTGAGGCGGCAGAGGCCATCACTGCCGAACTCGACATTCCTACGATCGGTATCGGCGCCGGCCCGGGCTGCGATGGCCAGATTCTGGTCTTTCATGATTTGGTGGGCCTTACATTTACGCCGCAGCCCAAGTTCGTGCGCCGCTATGCCGACGCTGGCGCGCTGATCCGCTCGGCCGTCGAGCGCTACCGCGAAGATGTGGAGCATCGCACCTTTCCTTCCGACGCCGAGAGCTACCATCTGCCCGCGGCGGCACGTAAAACCGTGCAGACAGAGTTGGATAATCCGCATTTCGACGACCGGGACGGAATCGTGAATCAGGACGCTCTTCTCGACTGGGAAGAGCTCACCCAGGCCTGATGGAGATCTTTGGCACCCCAATTCTTCACACTGTCGCCGAACTCCGGCACTGGTCTCGCCAGAAACGGAACGAGAACGGCCATACCATCGGACTCGTGCCCACCATGGGCGCTCTTCACGCCGGCCACGCCTCGCTCATCCGCGCCGCCCGCGCCTCATGCGGAGCCGTCGCCGTCACAATCTTCGTCAATCCCACGCAGTTCGGCCCCAATGAGGACTTCGCCCGCTACCCGCGCACCTTTGACGCCGACTGCGCAATGGCTCAAAGGGAAGGCGCAGACGTCATCTTCGCGCCCAGCGTAGAAGAACTCTATCCCTCCGGAGCCACGACATTTGTCGAGGTCGAGGGCCTGAGCAATCGCCTTGATGGCGCATCCCGCCCCAGCCACTTCCGCGGCGTCGCCACCATCGTCACCAAACTCCTCATCGCCGCAGAGCCCGACCGGGCCTTCTTCGGCCAGAAAGACGCAGCCCAGGTCGCTGTGATCCGGCGCATGACCGCCGATCTGCGCCTCGCCGCCGAGATCGTCGTCTGCCCCACCGTCCGCGACCCCGACGGCCTCGCCATGAGCTCCCGCAACATCTATCTCAGCCCAACCGAACGCGCCCAGGCGCTTACGCTGAGCCGCGCGCTCCGTCACGTGGAGGTGCTCGTAGCGCAAAATGAACGCCGCGCCGAAGCTCTCGTCGCCGCCGCACGCAATGCCTTCGCCGCTGAACCCGCCGTCCGCGTGGACTACATTGCGCTCGTCGACTGGGCCACGCTGGAGCCGGTGGAGATCGCCGTTCCTGGCTCATTATGTGCGATGGCCGCATATGTGGGCTCGACCCGGCTTATCGATAATGTGATCCTGTCGTAAGCGCGAAGCGAAGAATTCTGTTGCTGCAGCGCGCAGGATCGCTGCAATCTGAAACCCATGCCCGAGCTCCCCGACATCTCTGCCTACATCACCGCGCTTGAGCCGCGCATCCTCAACCAGCCGCTCGAACACATCCGCCTGGCCAGCGTCTTCGTCCTGCGGACAGTGGACCCTCCCATCTCCTCTGTCGAGGGAAAAACCGTCCGCGCGCTGCGCCGCATCGGCAAGCGCATCGCCATCGGCTTCGACGAAAATCTCTGGCTCGTGCTGCACCTCATGATCGCCGGCCGCCTGCACTGGAAGCCCCGTCAAGCCAAGCTCGCCGGCCGCAATGCGCTGCTCGCCCTTGATTTTCCGGACGGAACCCTGATCCTCACAGAGGCCGGCTCGAAGCGCCGCGCCGCGCTGCACGTTTTGCGCGGCGAGCAGGCCCTCCGCGACATCGATCCCGGCGGCATCGAGATCTTCTCCTCGAACCTGGACGAGTTCCGCACGGCCCTGAGCTTGGAAAACCGCACGCTCAAGCGCGCGCTCACCGATCCCCGCATCGTGAGCGGCATCGGCAACGCGTATTCCGACGAAATTCTGCACGCCGCGCAGCTCTCGCCCATCGCCCAGACGCACAAACTCAAGCCCGAAGAGTGGGAGCGGTTCTTCGCCGCAACCTGGGACACGCTTACCCTTTGGATCGGCCGGCTCGGCTCCGAAGCCCGCAAAAAATTCCCTGAGGGCGTCACCGCATTCCGTCCGGAGATGGCCGTGCATGGCCGCTTCGGCCAGCCCTGCCCGCGTTGCGGCGAAAAGGTGCAGCGCATCCGCTACGCCGACAACGAAACCAACTACTGCGCCCGTTGCCAGACGGGTGGCAAGGTGCTGGCCGATCGTAGTCTATCGCGGCTGCTGGGCTCCGATTGGCCGCGGACTCTCGAAGAACTGGAAGCGCTGAAACGCCGATGATTCATTTTGAACCCTCCCTCTGAAGTTGTATATGTATCTGCCTAGGTAACTTACCATCGTGCGATTTGCCTTGACACCCGTTTCCGCACTCCCGCACAGTGGGGACGCGACCCCTTTTGCGGCTAGCGCTGTTTGTCAATTCCGGCTTATCCGGGCCGGTGAGCCGGATACGAATACGAGTGTGGAGGCTGTTTGCAATGAACCAACTTCATGTCCATATCCTGCCTGTGCTGATCGCAACCGTGATTCAGTGGCTGCTCGGCGCGCTCTGGTATGGCTATGTCTTTAAGGCCAGATGGAAGTCGCTGGTGGGCGTGGATGGGCAAAAGCCAGGAAGTGCGTGGTTCGGCATGGTGACTGCCTTCATCGCCAATCTCATTTTGTCGTTTGTGCTGGCGCATATCGTGCTGTGGTCGGCTGCAACCAGTTTCCGCCAGGGCGTGGCCATGGGCGCATTGTGCTGGTTGGGCTTTATGGCTCCGCCGATGTTCACACAGCACATTTTTGAAAGGCGGCCTGCCAAGCTGTTCGCCATCAATGCGGCCTACTGGCTGCTCGCAATGATGCTTGCCGGCGGTGTGTTGGCCAACCTGAACCTCTAGTGTCCTGTCCCTGAAGTTCGCAGCATAGCTCCTGCTGTCATCCTGAGCGAGTCGCCGCAGCGACGAGCCGAAGCCGAAGACTCGCCGTGGCGAGGATTTGCGGTTCGGGACTTCGACTTATGCTATGAACTTCTAAGACACCACACTAAAGCCTCTCCTAGCCGGAGTTTGAAAGGGCCGCGCCATTTCTTAAAACGTAGGAACCACCATGAGCCTGCATGGGCCTGATCTCGAGCGCCAGGTTTGGATTCAGGTCCCTGCGGCGCC
>JASHQE010000194.1 GCA_030037705.1 Acidobacteriaceae bacterium
CGCAAACTGACTGGAATGAGAGATTACCGCTTCCAAAACCGGCTTTCGCATTCTCGTCTCCCGATGCGGCGCTATATTGAGTCGCAACTGTTTGCGCACTGTTTGCACCGCTGTTATAGAGCGCGTTCGCCGATGCCATCGCTGCTGCATTGGCGACGTTCTGGAGCTGGCTGCGAACGATGTAGCCACGGCCGACGTCAATTGTCAGGCCAGCCGCCCCCAGAAGAATCGGAGAAATAAACATTAGTCCTATCCAAGGCAGCACCTGCCCCTGTTGGTCATGGAATGCTTCCCGGACAAAGTTCACGATTGTCTTTTTCATGGGATTGTCCTCGAATTCATTGAAATTAGTACTGATACTCCGTTACTTGTGCCGACAAAGTGCAATTGAAGTTCCATGCAGAAATATGGTCAAGATTGACGGCAAAAAGGGTGATGTTGCATGGATAAGTCGCTTGGATGGTCACGGGCTCTTCCGCGGCGAATTCAGATATGTCTGAGGAACATGAACTTCCGGTTATCGGAGGATTGCTGCCCATGGTGACCGTGAGCGTGATGTTATTCGGGTTGAGCGAAGGCGCTGAGTTTTTGATGTATGTGAACGCAGATGCGCAAGGATCAGTGATGCCCGAGTTTGCCGGGTCCTGTTGCTGCAGATAGAGCGCTCCTTGCCCCACGGCCTGCGTGAGCTGCAGTTGGTTGTAGAACGCGATGCCAAACTCAAAGATGCCCATGAGCACGGCGATCAGGATCGGAGCCACCAGCGCAAACTCGACGAGCGACTGCCCCTCCTCGTCCTTGAAACAGGGGCTTGACATGCGGCAGTGAATCGACCGTAACCTTCGATTCCCTTCCTCGAAGGTTCCGGACCGCCTGCGGCCCTGCTGCTTCAGAAGCGTCTTTAACACGCGTACGATCGGTGTTTTCATCCGTCTTCCTCCTGGCGCGTCGGCCATTCCATCCGGCTAACCACGCGCTTTCTTTCCTTGCGCTCCCTCGCGCCTGCCATTTACATCTTTTTCAACTTATTCAAAAATCTCTCCAATGCCTTCCTATCTGCTCCCTCGGTGAGCAGATGGCTGTTTCCGCCGCGCTTGGCATCCTGGCCATCGCGCAGCACAAACTTCAGCCCTACGCCATCGTTGCCCCAGCGCACCGCCCGCGATTGCACCGCGATCGCGCGCTCCTCGATCTCCTCGCCCACATCGGTCCTCTGCAGCGTCATCAGAACCAGCGTTCCCGGATACCAGCGCTCCTCGGTCACCACATACAATCCCGACGAGCTGATGTCGCGAATGCCGTGTGGCTCCGGCGCCGCGCCATTCCAGTAGTAGGCCGCCAGTCCAGGCAAAATCTCCCGGGGCGCCCTGCGCGGGTCCGGAGACCACCAGCGCTCCAGCCACGACCGCGGCGGCCGCGGTGGATCTTCTCCCGGCTGCAGTAGGGACATCTCATGCGTGCGCCGCGTGAGGGTGAACTCCTGCTGCGACTTGTTGTCCAGTTCCAGCAGACCCGGCCCTCCGCTCCACAGAGGCTTTTCCCGAAGCAGAACTGCGCTCTGCACCGTCGTAGAATCGCCGCGCAAGCCGCTGATCCGCTCCAGCCGCTGCTCCATTTCATCGGCCACACACAGCACAAGCTGATCCCCGGCCTGGCTTTGCGAGGAATAAATGGAGTGCACCGGCAGCACCAGCACGCTCGCCGCCCGCGGGCGTGAAGAACTGATGCGAAAGGTGGGAAACGACTCCACCAGGTCGATAATCCGGCAATCCTCATCGAGATAGATCAAATCCAGCGGAGTGGGAAGCCCGGTAGCAGGAATACCGCGGAACGGCACGATCCACAAGCCCTCGCCTGATCTCAATGACATGGTGGACATCAGTTCCACGATGCCCGCATACGACAGATCGGCGGCCGTCACCTCCAACCCGAGAAAACACTCCCGGGTCTGGTTATAGGCGCAATGTGTCCGTGATTCCATAGTCCCTCTGGGAAGCGGCGCGTCCGTTGCCGCGCCAACCTCCGGCCCCCCGAAAAGCTGCTCTACCTCTTGCGTCCCGTACATGCAAACCAATCCCTTCTTGGATAACTCGCCGGGCCAGGAAGACAAAAGGGTACACAATACCTCTTCCGCCGATGAGCTAGCTTGCCAAGGCGATTTTGCCGCCTGTGGCATCCACTAAATCAGCGAAACGCTTCCAATCTGGGGCGGCACTCAACTACTTTCAGAGCGCCGCTTTTTCTCCTGTGCCGCGCGTTACTTCACCCGTGTGCGCCGACGCTGAACCAGAAGCGCTAAAACGACAAAAAACAGTGCGCCGGCGGCAAGCCGGACCAACATAGTCGTCTCCATAGAGCCTTCCTCCTCTCAAGATTGCAATCGGCCGTATACGGGCCCCGCATTGAAAAACCTGTGCCGAAATTCATTTTGTGATGCCCAATCGCAGCAGCATCTTCTCTTCACCCGAGCCATGGAACGCTTCGAGCAGTCCGCTTACTTCACCCGGGTGCGGCGGCGCTGGATCAAAAGCACTAACACAACCACAAACAGCACGCCGGCAACTACCCGGACGATCGTCGTATCCATTGCTTATCCTCCTTCCCTTGCTTATTGACCAATAATCGATTTGAAAGAGTCCATCATAATGAGCACTGCCGGACCGAGTACGACCAGGAACAGCGCAGGAAAAATAAAAAATACCAGCGGGAAAACCAGCTTGACCGAGGTCTTCGCCGCCTGCTCCTCGATCTTCTGCACGCGCTGCGTTCTGAGCGTGTCGGCGTGAACGCGCAAGGTCTTGGCGATGCTGGTGCCCAGTTGTTCTGATTGCACCAACATGGAAACCAAGTTGCGCAAACTTTCCACGCCGGTCCGTTCGGCCAGATGCCTCCACGCGTCAGCGCGCGGGCGGCCTGCGCGCTGCTCCAGCACCACGACCATCAATTCGTCGCTTAACTCCGGCTGGGCTGTGTGCAGTTCTTCCGCCGTGCGCGACGTCGCCTGATCCAAGCTCAGGCCGGCCTCGATGCAGATCACCAGGAGATCGAGCACATCAGGAAGCCCCTTCTCAATGGCCTTCTGCCGCTTGGCGATTTGCTTTCCTAACCAGAAATCCGGCGCCAGGAATCCCAGGCCTAAGGCAACCGCGTACACAAAGAATGGGCTCATTATGTGGGCCACTCCCGATACCAGCGCCACAATACAGAGCAGTAACGGAAGCAGCACCTTCATGCCATAGAAGACCTTCACCGCGGATTCATTCCGGTTGCCGGCGCGGACCAGGCGCTGAGAGATCACGGAAATCTCGGCCTGACTCTTTGGCAGCACATGCTCGAAGTGCTCCACCATTCCGCCCAGCGATGACCCTGTCAACTGGATGGTATCGAGCAGTGAACGCTTGGCAGGCTTGGAATGCGGATCAATTGCTTCTGAGATCCGCTTGAGCATGGCCTCGCGATAGAACAGCAAAAGTCCGCCGCTCGCAAATAATAGAAAGAGCACAGCAAAAGTGCAGATCGTAATCGCCATGGTTCGCCTCTACATATCCAGGTTGACGATGTTGCGAATCACAATTCCGCCCAGGATCGTCATACCGATTGCTGTCCAAATCAACTTAATGCCGATTTCTTTGTGCCAGAGAACGCTCATCATTCCCGGATTCACAAAATAGAGCGCCGTGCCCAGCGCTACCGGCAGAAGGCTCAGGATCCACCCCGTGAGGCGCCCCTGCGCCGTATGCACCTTCACTTCCCGTTTCAGCCGGAAGCGCTCGCGAATCACGTGAGCCGTCTTGTCGAGCACTTCGGCCAGGTTGCCGCCGCTCTCCTTCTGGATCATGATCGCTGTCGCCGTGATCTTCAGGTCTTGCAGCGGCATGCGATGCTGCATGTTGTCCAGCGCTGCTTTCAACTCAAGCCCGTAGTTCTGCTCGTCAAAACACGCCCGGAACTCTCCACCCACAGGATCAGAGCACTCCCGCGCCACCAATCCCATGGCCGCAATCAGGCTATGCCCGGCGCGCAGCGCGCTCACCATCAAATCAAGCGCCTCGGGCAATCCTTCCTGGAATTTTTCGAAGCGCCGGTTGCGCATGAAAAAGATCCAGCCGAATGGCGCGGCCGCAACTAAAAGTCCGGCGCCCAGCCCTCCGAGGAGCGTCCCGAACTGGTTGTAAACGGCAAAGGCAGGAATGATGAAACAGGCGATCGTAACTGCCAATAACCGGCCCGCACTCCACTTTATATTTGCTTGTTTCAGCAATCCGTGGAGATAGGGCGCCAGTTGAAAATGCAACAGCTTCGCATTCAGCCAGGGAATGCTGCTGAGCGCGGCATCCTTGCGGATATTGACGATCTGCTCCCTGGTCGACGGGCTCTCCGTCGCCAGCGCGGAATCGAGCGTAGCCAGAACCTGCTTTGTCTTCCGGGTTGATCCGATTGCGATGATCGGCACCGCAACAATCGTGAACACTCCGATGAAGATCAGGATGAAAACTGCCGGCATGTCCGT
Source organism: Acidobacteriaceae bacterium (assembly GCA_030037705.1). Classification (GTDB taxonomy): domain Bacteria; phylum Acidobacteriota; class Terriglobia; order Terriglobales; family Acidobacteriaceae; genus Telmatobacter. Next base: position 4,511 of record JASHQE010000194.1, read on the forward strand.
CTCCTGCTCTGTTAGTTAACCAGCGTCTCACGTTCGAAGATGGTGGGCGGCAGCACAATTCCCGAGACCCGGAGCCGCTCCAGGAACTTGGGACGGATGCGCGTAGGTTGAAATACTCCAATCACCCTGCCATCCGGACCGATACCTTTTTTCTGGAAGGTGAAGATCTCCTGCATGCTGATCACGTTCTCTTCCATGCCGGTGATCTCCGCTACACTCGTTACCTTGCGGGTGCCGTCGCTGAGACGCGTCGCCTGCACTACAATCGTGATCGCCGAAGCGATCTGCTGCCGCACCGATTTCTCGGGCATATTCATGTTACCCATCGCCACCATCGACTCGAGTCTCGAAATCGCATCGCGCGGCGTGTTGGCGTGAATCGTGGTCATCGAGCCTTCGTGGCCCGTGTTCATCGCCTGCAGCATGTCGAACGCCTCTTCGCCGCGGACCTCGCCCATGATGATGCGGTCAGGCCGCATACGCAGGCAGTTGATGAGCAGTTGCCGCTGGCGGATTGCGCCCTGTCCTTCAATGTTCGGAGGACGGGTCTCCAGGCGCACGATGTTTTCCTGCGCCAGCCGCAGTTCGGCAGCGTCTTCGATCGTCACCAGCCGCTCGTTATTCGGAATGTACTGCGACAGAATATTCAAGAAGGTGGTTTTGCCGGCGCCGGTGCCTCCTGCAATCACGATGCTGATGCGCGCCTTCACCGCCGCCGAAAGCACTTCCATCATCTCCGGCGAGATGCTCTTCAACTGCACCAACTGGTTCGCCGCAAGCGGTCCGGTGCCAAAGCGCCGGATCGAGAGGGACGGCCCATCCAGCGCCAGCGGCGGAATGATCGCGTTGACGCGCGATCCATCCGGCAGTCGCGCATCGACCATCGGCGACGACTCGTCCACACGCCGCCCCACGCGCGAAACGATGCGGTCAATGATCTGCAGCAGATGCCGGTCGTCACGGAACGAGGTGCTCACCTTCTGCAACAGGCCGCCCTTTTCCACGAAGACATGATCCCTGTCGTTGACCAGAATGTCGGAAATCTTGGGGTCGCGCAGCAGCGGCTCCAGCGGCCCGAGGCCGAAGACCTCGTCCAACAGGTCGGCCTGGATTTTTTCCTGCTCATCGTAGTTCAGCGGCACGCGCTGGTCCGCGATGATCTCCTTCACAATGCTTGATACGGCTTGGCGCGCCTGACTGGAATTGACGCGTGACAGCTTTTCCAGATCGAGCTTGGAGATCAACGTCCGGTGTATCTCCGCTTTGTACTTTTCCAGATTCAGCAATTCCACGTTGTACCGCCCCTGCATTCAAAAGAGTTGAAAAGTCGTTCTCGTCCCGGCTTCTGCGCTCTCATCCAAACAGGCTGAAGCCCTTTTTCTTCGTCTGCGTTGTTTCGGACTGCCCGGTTGCCGCCCGCGCCATCTGCTTAATCAACCGCGAAATCGGTGAATCGGCAAGCGCCAAAGGCGTTGCGTTGACCTGCATCTTGCGCACCGCAGGATAGTCGTTCGGAATCTTCCACTGCGCAGGCCGGGTCAGCGCCTTCGTGATGTGCTCCTCGGCAACGCCCAGCGAACGCGGCTCGAACCGGTTGATCACGATTTCCAGCCGCGGTCCGGAACCGGTGAAGAACTGCGAGATCAGGCGATTCGAGTTGCGCAGCTCAGGAATGCCCGCCTGCGTGACCAGATAAATCGTCGTCGCCTGTTTGAGCACGCTCGTGCCCGAGAAATCCACTCTCGATCCCCAATCGACCACCACGTTATCGAAGTCCTGCCGCGCCACTTCGAACAACCGGTCGATCGCCTCGTCAGAGGCCTCATAGGGAATAAATTTTCCCGGCGCCGCCAGCACGGAAACACCAGAGCTATGCTTGACCAATAACTGCGAAAGAAAGCTCGCATCCAGCCGGCTCGTCGATTGCAGCGCATTGATGGTCGAATACTCGGCCGTGATCCCCAGGTTCAGCGCCGCATCGCCCAGCGGCAGATCAAGATCGATCAACAGCGTCTTCTGGTTCGGATCCTGCGCCAGTGCGACTGCAAAGTTGCACGCGATCGTAGTCACTCCCGATCCGCCCTTGGCGCCGATAAACGTCAGCAATCTGCCCGCCGCCTTCTTGGTAACCTTGACCATCGGCCGCCGCGCCGCCGCGCGCACCAGCGCCTCCGCCACCAGGTTCGAGTCAAAGGGAATGTTCAGGAATTCGCGGGCGCCGGCGCGCATGCAGCGCACCAGAAGATCCGACTCGGCTTTTTCGGAATACATCATCACCGTGACCGACCCGTTCGCACAGATATTCTCGACCAGCTCCAGCGCATGCTCCGGATCCGAATCCAGATCCATCATCACGATGTCGTAATGGCGCTCGAGCATCTTCAGCACTTCATCCAGGCTGGCCGGGTAAGAACTAAATTCACGCACGTCGTTCCCGCCTGTTCCGGCCATGGCCCGCACTGCGGCGGAACGACGCTCCTCATCCGGACCGATCAGCGCAATTGAAAGTGCCGTCGCGCCAATCGACTCGGGATAATGCGAACTATTGAAGAACGGGGAAGAATCAGTGGTTACTGCGCGGTCGCTCCTCATCTCGTATTGTTCCTCCTGAGAATCGTTTGAGCCCCGGTCGTTTGAATACAAGCTATCCATGGTTTACTCCGTGTTTCTATCTAAACTAACGTGCAAAAAATGACATGAGTGTTCCGATCGCGATGGCTGGCGCGTACGGCATCTTGCTCTCCATAAGCCGGCTGAAGGCCAACTCTTCGCGCTTTTCCGGATTCAGCAACCGCAGCACTGCCCGGCAAGCCGCCCAGATCAAAATCACCAGCCCTCCGGCGAGCGCCGTAAGCACCGCCGCAATGAGAAACTGGCTGGGTCCGATCCAAGCCCCGATCGCTGCGCACAGCTTTACGTCGCCCGCTCCCATGCCGAACTTCCAATAAAGAATTCCATAAATTAAAATTCCTAAGCCTACCCCCTCGAAGCTCTGCTCCACTCCGTGCCAGCCATGCAACCAGGCTGAGACCACGATGCCCGCGGGCAGAAACGGAAGCACCAGCCAATTCGGGATGCGTCGCGCACGAAGATCCGTAACCGTTGCAACAGCTACGACGATCAACGTGGGCCACCAAGCAAACGAGTGCATCCCCATGCTCCTTTTTCCTCTCCGTAGTTGGGTAGCAACTAGCTTGGAGCAATTGGCCAACCAAACCGCCAAGGCTTTAAATGCCCTTGAATTCAATCGGTTACCAGCGTAAGAGGGATGAAGTGTAGACGGCTGTATACGCGGTATCCGGGCCGGTGAAGCGGACCGTATACACGATTGAACCGAGCCATTCCGGACAAACCCCCTCTTTCGCTGCCCGAGAACCCGACCCCAGCGCACCGCCATCTGCTCCAACCCGTAGCTCGGTCGTACTCTAAAAAAAATGAAATAAGTAATTTAGATCGGCCTCAAAAACGCGGCCTTGAGCTCTTTCCGACAATCTTCCGGATATTCTCTCCAGTTCTTGGCCGCAGTCGGGCCGCGGAATCTGCCTCGCGCAGGATCTTCGTTTCGCCCCCGGATTTCCTGCGTCTCTCACATTCCTGCAATCCCCGTACCGTTTTTCGGGGCGACCTCACTGCCGTAAAAAAACGCCACTCCGAGGTAATCACCTAAACCCCTCCTCGAATAACACAAAAGTGTTACTACTGGGTGAGAAGCTGTGGATTTTTTGGCCCCTGTCACTGGGATGCCAGAGCCCTCATTTCTCATTTCTATTACATCTAACGCACTTAAAATCATTCATTTAAAGTACGTACCTCAAAATTTTCGCCCCTTTTATCAGAAGGTGCCCGCGCCGCGCCCCGAACCTTCACTCTAATTACTTGAATTTAAAATGTTTATATCTCAAAAATAAGCGCCTCCCCAGCCTAGCCCGCCCGATCCTGAACGCGCGAATCCGTCAAGTTACCAATGTCCCGTTCCTTAGCACTATTCAGGGATTGGCAATCTAGTGACGATCCAGCATGATAGGAGTTACATCGCCCCCATCCGAGCCGCTTGAGGACGGAGATCGCGGAATCCAGCAGGGAGGAATCTCGCGCACCATGATCAGGATCGGACTCTATTCGGAAGATCGCACGCTGCAGCCCCTGCTTGCCTCTGCTCTCGGCAAAGATTTCCAAGTTCTTCTCGAGTCCGATGGCAATGGCATGGACGCTCTCGTCGCCTCCAGCGGATGTGATGTTCTGATTCTTGATCTATATTCGCATCGCGATTCCCTGCAGGAGCGCATCGAGCGCTCCCGGCTTCTGATCGCTTCGAGTGTGCCGGCCATTCTAATGGCGGATGACACGCTCCGCTCCACAGCCTTCGAGCTCGTTCGCACCGGCGCTTTCGGCTACTGCCGCCGTCCGCCGTCCGTGCGCGATCTCAAGACCATGCTGAGCCGGGCCTACGAAAACTCTTCGCTCAAACAGCAGCTCCACAGCGCGCAAAGGCAGATCGAAGATCCCGGCAGTTGCGACCAGATTCTTGGCTCGAGCACCGGCATGCAGCGCGTCTTTCAGCTCGTCCGCAGCGTCACCAATCTCAATGCCTCGGTGCTTATCACCGGCGAGAGCGGCACCGGCAAGGAACTCATTGCCCGCGCCATTCACAATCTCGGCGCGCGTTCGAGCAGACCCTTTGTCGCCGTCTCGTGCGGCGCCATTCCGGAAACGCTCATTGAAGCCGAGCTCTTCGGTCACGAGAAAGGCGCGTTCACCGGCACCGTCGGCGCGCGCGAGGGTTACTTCGAACAGGCCGGGGACGGCACGCTCTTCCTCGACGAAATCGGCGACCTGAGCCTCTACACACAGGTCAAGCTGTTGCGCGTGCTCCAGCAGATGGAGTTCAGCCGCCTTGGTTCGAACCGGCTCATCCCGTTGCGCGCCCGCCTCATCTTCGCAACGCACCAGGATCTGGCCAAGCTCGTGGCCGAGGGCAAGTTCCGCCAGGATCTCTACTACCGCATCAACGTCATGCGCATCGAGGCGCCGCCGCTCCAGGACCGCATCGAAGACGTTCCGCTGATCGCGGAGCATTTCCTGCGCCATTACGCGCAGCTCTTCCAGAAGCCGATGGACGGCATCGAGTCTGCGGCATTGGAGATGCTGCAAGGCTATTCCTGGCCTGGCAACGTGCGCGAGCTCGAGAACGTGATGCAGCGCGCCATCATTCTCGCTCCCGGCCGCACTGTGCGTCCGGAAGATCTGAGTCTCCATTTACAGGAAGACGACGTTGCCAGCTTCGATGGCGTCGTGGATATCGGCGATTACCAGCCCGCAGGCTCCTTCGAGCGCCAGCTCCGCGACTACAAGATCAAGCTCGCCGTAGCGGCCGTGCGCGAGAACAACGGCAACAAGACGTTGGCCGCGCGCAGCCTGTGCATCTCGCGCGCTTACCTGCACCGCCTGATCCGTCTCGCCGAAGCCGACCCTGCATTCGCCGATCCATCACTGCCACTGCGCGAAACCGCGACCGCCTGATCTCTCAACCGCACCTTCACCGCATGGCTTAGGTATGCCGGTTATACGCTGGCGGCCCCGTCATCTCCATTCCGCTGTTTTGCGCCCCGTGAATGTAACCGCAGCACCATCCCGTTTCGTGCGCAGGCAGATCACTCGTCGCAATGAGATTTTCGTAGATGATCTGGCCATAAAGAAAGATCTCTTCCTCCCATCGTTCCACCCGTCTGAGCCGTTCCTCGGTTCCGCAAACGCGCCTCAGATCATCGCGGCCGAAGATTTTGATCGGCGTCGATTCGCCAGGCAGCAGGATCACCCCATTCAGCGAGGGATTTTGTTCCGCTTCCTCATAGGATGGCTCAGCGGGCAGCGAGCCCTGGTCGCGTTCGACCGTGATCATCTCCACAGAGGAAAGAATTCTTGCCGGACCGCGCCCGCGGTTCGTGGCCGTGAGGATGAACCGGTTCTCTACGCGGCGCGAGGGCTCGGCCGTAACCAGGATCCAGGGCCGCTCAGCGCGCTCGATGGCCTTTGCATGAATGAGCACGGTCTGCGCGCTCTCTGTCGCAGCCTGTGCAGCGGCCTCGGCATACTGCATCTGCTGCTCGATCTTCCGGAGCACAGACAAGGCCAGGAGGATTCCGGCATAACCCAGAACAACCAACACCAGGTTGGCCGCCCAGGCAATGCGATCCTGCCACGGCCACGGTGACGGGGCGGGCGCGGGCGTGGCGATGGCGATATGGGCAGGCTGCTCCTCTGCCGAACCATTATCCGGTGTCCCTTCATCACCGGGGACTGCGGAAGCGGAAGAGGCTCGGCTGGCAGACGGAGTGGCCGTCGTGGAAGGTCGCGCAATGCCCGACGACGCCGGATACTGAGACGCTTGCCCCGCAGCCGCCGCGAACCCCGGAGCCATTGCCGCCAGCAGCAGGGCAAACATCGCGAAATCCTTCCGATTCATGGCGCAACTGTACCATACGGCCCTTGCCGTCCTGTTCTCGTTTTCGTCATGTGGCACAATCCGGCATGCCTTCTGCTATGAAGACGAATATCCCGCGCTCGCCGCCGGCGAACAACATGCCCGCCGGCCATTTGAATGGCGATTTTGAAGCCGTTTCTCATGGCTCCAAATCGTTTCCGATCTCACGCAATCCTTCTCGACAGCGTGCGCTCAATTCGTCTCGCGCACGCCGCCGGCGCGGCAACTCATCCCCAGAGTCCCGACTCTAAGATTGCACCGGAAGAGCAATCTTCCCAAAGGAGAGAGTAGCCGATGGCCATCAAGAGAATCGGTCACGAAACTCAAACATGGCAGCTAGGAAGCTCATACAACAACTGCGATCGCGGAAAGGTGAGGGAAACTCGGGCTGAGCTCGAATTCGCCGCCTGATCGCGGCATCGCAGCCGTCGTGATCCGGTAGCCGATAACCGGATCTTCGAAAACACGGAAAGCGGGGGCGAACTCTCATGAGGGTTCGCCCTTCGCGATTTTGGCTCCCTTTCCTCCGCGAACGGTTTACTCATCCTGCATCATCCCTGCCCGCGAGTAAGTTGCATCCTTGGCCCAACCGCATTAAGATGCGTCAATTGATAGCTATGTCCCTCTCTGCCTCTGCTACCGCCGCCCTTCCCGTATCCGGACCATCGGGTCCGCGGCTGCGGCTCGCCAAGCTGTGCGTGGCGGTACAGGGCAGCACACCCGAAGAGTTGTTCACCCGCGCGGAAGCCGCGCTCAAAGACGCCCGATTTCTTGAGTTTCGCCTGGATGGACTCGCTAAGCCCGCGTCCGGGCTTCCGCAGCTTAGAGATCTCCTTGCCCGGAACCGCGACGTCACAGCGATTGCAACCTGCCGCCGCAAGGACTTCGGTGGCCACTTCACCGGATCGCTGACCACCGAATTGGACATTCTCGTGAAGGCCGCCGAAGCCGGTTGCCAGATCGTCGATATCGAAGTTGAATCCGCCGAGCAGGCCACGAAACCGCAGTTGGCTAAGTTCCGCGCCGCCCTCCGGGCCGCAGGCGCGGCGCTGCTGATCAGTTTCCACGATTTTTCGCGGACCAAAGGCCTGGCGCAAGCTGGGCAGCGCATCAAAGCCTTCGAGCCGGATTTCGTCAAAGTCGTCTCCACTGCGCGCACGCTGGCGGATAACCTGGCCATGCTGCGTCTGATCGAAGACCTCTCGCTGCACTCGAATATGGTGGGCATCGCCATGGGTGAGGAGGGCCTGATCAGCCGCGTGCTTGGCCCTCGCGCCGGCGCCGCGTTCACTTTCGCTTCGCCGGGCGATGGCGCAGAGACCGCGCCCGGCCAGGCCGCCGTCCGCACGCTCATCGACCTTTACCGCTTCGAGCAGCTCGATCAGGCCACGCGTATCTTTGGCGTCGCCGGCAATCCCATCGGTCACTCGCTTTCGCCGCTTATGCACAACACCGCCTTCCGCCGCGAAAACGTCAACGCCGTCATGCTGCCGCTCAAGGTGAAGTCCCTCGACGATTTGCTCACCCTCACCCGTGAGCTGCCGCTCGCCGGCGTCGCCGTCACCATGCCGCTCAAGCAGGAGGTCTTGCCGCATCTCGCCAACATGGACCCGCTCACTACACGCATCGGCGCCTGCAATACCCTCCGTGTCGGCGGCGACGGCAAGATCGTGGGTTTTAATACAGACGTGGCGGGCGTGGTGCGGCCGCTCGAGCGCCGCATGAAGCTCAAAGGTGCACGCATCCTCGTGCTCGGCGCAGGCGGCGCCGCGCGGGCTGCCGTCTTCGGCCTGGTCGAACAAGGAGCCGAGGTTTTTATCGTCAACCGCACCCATGAAACCGCCGTAGCTCTTGCGCGCAAAGCCAAAACCAAGGCGCTCAAACGAGATCAGCTCGCCAAGAACCGTTTCGACGCGATTATCAACACCACGCCTTGCGGCATGACTGGCGCTATTCAATCGCTGCCCATCGCAGAGAACGAGCTGAACGCCCATCTCATCTTCGATATGGTCTACACCCCGCTGGAGACGCCTCTGCTCAAACTGGCCCGTTCGCGCGGCCTCGCCGTGATCAGCGGCCTCGAGATGTTCGTGCTGCAGGGCGCACGTCAATTTGAAATCTGGACCGGCAAACCTGCGCCCGAAGCCGAGATGCTGCGCGTAGTCGAGCTGGCGCTTCGCAAGCGTGGATAAAAGAGACCGACTGGTCTCTTTCTGAAATGTCCAAACAGGTTTTGCGTGCCTTGCTCGTTATCTCTTCTTGGCCGGCAGCATGGCCGTCAGCTTGCCCATCAGGCTCGGTTTGCCCGCTTCCGGTTTGGCCGTAGACGCAGGAGGTGCGGCCGATTTTGCTGCTGCACGGGCGGTTGTGTTCTGCGATTGGACCGGCGGCGCGGTCTTTTCCTCTCCACCGCCTACAACCTGCCCCTGCGTGACCTGCGGCACCGTTCCATTGCTTTGATTCTTCACCAGAATCGAGATTCTGCGGTTCGAAGGATCGTAGGGATTGCTCTTCACCCGCAACAACTGGTCCGCATAGCCGCGAATCTGCGTCACCTGGTCCTGGCGCACGCCGTCCTGCTGCATCAGCCGCCGCGCCGAGTTGGCGCGATCCGCCGATAGCTCCCAGTTGCTGTAATCGGCATTCGTCGAGTACTGCGCGGCATCGGTATGGCCCTCGATCAACAGATTGTTGGGCAAGGTCTTCAGCTCGCCCGCCAGCAGCGCCAGCAGTTCCTGGCCGCTATCGCTTAGCCGTGCGCTTCCGCTCTGATAAAACGTGCCGTTCTTTGACTCGATCAGCTCGATGCGCAATCCCTCCGGCGTGATCGTGATCTCAATCTGCTTCGATAGTTTTTCCAGCTCTTTCTTGGCCTTGATCTCCTCTTCGAGCTTCTGCTTCAGCCTCTTCATCGCCTCGTCGTTCTGGATCACCTCCACGCCATTGCTTGACATTGTGGTGCCCAGCAGATTGGCCGTTCCCTTCGGGTCGTTGAAGTAGCCCGCCACGGCCTTCTTCACCTTGTCGCTCGAGCTCATCAGCCATAGCACAATGAACAGCGCCATCATTGCGGTGACAAAATCGGCGTAGGCCACCTTCCACGCGCCGCCGTGATGGCCGCCGTGTCCGCTCTTTTTCTTCACAATGACGATCGTGCGCGTCCTTGCGGCCATCTTCCGTTTCTCCCTGTGCCTTCGCTACACCGGTTTCGCAGTTTGCGAAACCGGTCTAAGCCGCAGCCGCTGCCGGAGCAGCCTGGTTTTTACAACCCTTTTCCATCTCCTCGAAGCTGGGCCGCGCATGAGCCGGGATCGCCCTGCGTCCCATCTCGACGGCGATGATCGGCGCTCCGCCTTTGAGAAACGCGAGCAGCAGCACCCTGAGCACATGGAGATACTCGTTGTGCTCATCGGCTGTTTTGCGCATATTCGCGCTCAGCGGCCCCACCACGCCATAGCAAAGCAAGATGCCGAGAAACGTTCCCACCAGCGCCGCCGCCACATGCGCGCCAATCTCCTCCGGAGGGCCTCCCAATGCGCCCATTGTGATCACCACTCCCAGCACGGCAGCCACAATCCCCAGCCCCGGCAGCGAATCGGCTACCGTCGTCAACGCGTCCACAGGCTGCATGGAAGCGTGATGATGCACCTCCATATCCAGCTCCATCATCTGGTCCATGTCGAAAGGTTCTACGCCGCCGGTAATGGCCATACGCAGCGTGTCACAGACAAAATCGAGCGCGTGATGATCGCCGAGAAACTGCGGATAATTCTTGAAGATCGCGCTCTCATTCGGCTTTTCCACATCCGCCTCAATAGCCAGAAGCCCCTCTTTGCGCACCTTGTTGAGGAACTCATACATCATCTTGAGCGTGGCCAGGTAACGCTCCTTTGTGAACGGCGACCCTTTGAGGGTACCCAGCATTCCGCTGACCACCGCCTTCAAGAGGCGCAGCGGATTGGCCACCAGCAGTGTGCCCGTGGCCGCTCCAGCCAGGATCACTAACTCGGCGGGTTGAAGCAGCACCGCCAGATGCCCCTTCTCCATCAGAAAGCCGCCGATCACCGCTCCAAACACAACCAGAATTCCTACAATGGCAAACATTCTTTTCTCCCTCCCGCCAAAGCGGTGCGGTTCCCGCCTTCGTGCATGCTGGCGATCATCGCCTTTCGCGTACGCTCAAGCAGTTGAGCCAGCGTCTCGTCGCCGCTGCCATCTGCTTGCGCTGCGCCGACGCTCACGGTGAGCGAAACCCGGTCGCCCCACCAGCGAAAATCGGCCGTCCGGGCCAATCCTGCAAGCGTCTGCGCATGGGCCGCGAGCATCTCTGGCGTGCGCTCGTGCGCAATCACCAGGAACTCGTTCTGGCCCCAGCGTCCGATCTCGTCGGAGGGTCTTAACCCCGCGGCCAGCGCGTGCTGCACCTTTTCGAGCATGGCGTGGCAGGCGCCGGCGCCATGCGTCATCCGCAGCTCCTGCGCCTGGTCTACGCAGATCCACAGCAATCCAAATGGCGGGCCGCCACGCAGAAAATCCTCAAATTCCGAGTTGAGCCGGTCTTCGAGATCCACCTGGTTGGTTTCCACATTCGCATCGTCGCCCGTTTCGCCATGCGGCAGCGCGTCCAGGTTCTCCGCGGGATGAAACATCGCCGCCACGCCTATGCGCTTCCCCAGCCCGTCGCGCAGCGTCAGGAGCCGCGCCATCACCTGCACCTCGTGGCCCAGCTTATGCCTCACCCGCACCAGCGCGCCGCGGCCTGCGCGCGTCGCGGAGATGGGCCGCACCTTGACCGGTTGCGCCTCTTCGTGCAGCAGTCCTTCCAGAGCTTTAGGAATCTCGAGCGTCAGCAGATCCATGCCCGCGTAACCGGTGATAGCTTCCGCAGCGTGATTCCACAAGATCACTCGATTGTCTGTGTTAAAAACCGCCAGTCCGTCCGGAAGGCTGTCCAGCGCGGACTCCAGCAGTTCGGTTTGTTCACTCATCGCAGCCTCTTCAGCCGTCAGGCAGGACACGACCACACCTCCAGCGATTACTGCCGCAGGCGCGCATCCGCGATTCGCCCTTAACCTGTTCAATCGGCGGAAACGCGCACAACTTCATCGCATTTTGGGGAAAATGAGAAAAGGCAAATTTGCGAATCCCAATCGCGCAGCCGCAGCGCAGGTTGCCTCTGCCAAATTTCAGCGGTTTTCCAGTTGCCGTAAAGCAGTTCGACTGCGCTTCAGTGCCTTTTCTCTCCGGCAAAAGGCGCGGTGCACGGTGCCGGAAATGCCACACGAACCGGAAAACTGCTCCAAGAATTGGTGCGGGGAAATACCCCACGTGCATTCTTAATCCGGACTAAGGTGAGGTATCCGGCCCGAGCGCCAGGTGGCGATTATCGAAGTGCAAACGCGTGAGGAAAGAAGTCCGCTTCGCATGAAGCGCTGGGGAAAGAAACTCCAGGCTGATATTCCCAACGAGATAAGATAACAATCCGTAATTCCCCATCCGGAAAGCATCTTTTGCGCCATACCGTTCCGGATACCATCCATACACGGCCGTCAGATTGGCTGCATAGGGCGCGACAATTACCGGGATGGCGAAAGCTCTGTGTCCATCCGCGCCGCGATGCACAA
>JASHQE010000021.1 GCA_030037705.1 Acidobacteriaceae bacterium
GGTTCGAAAGTGCGCGCCCAAAGCCCAATTCCGAACGCAGCCGGCACGCCTGGGGCAAGTGCGGCCTGCGCAAAAAATCTGCCGGATAATCGGACCTCTTTGCGAAAAGAGATGATGCAGCCCAAATTTCTGGGGCTCATGGGGCTGGCGATTGCAATTACTCTTTGGGGATTCGGCTACCGGCTATCCCAATATCAACTTCATCCGAGCTCAGCCGCGCACGCCGCCGCAGCGAAGCTGTGCATTGAACCGCGTAATGACTCTCTCGGGTCGGCGGCCCGGCTCAAGCTCAGCGCCCATCTGCTTTCTGTTGCTTCCGCAGTTTCTGCGTCTGCTCCGGTACTTCCCCGCATCGAGAACAGCCTGACTCGCGCGTCTGAACAGAATGCGCAGCGGCCTGTTTCATTTCGTTTTCTAATCCCGTTCCGTTCACCCCCTCCACAAAGCTTCTTGCTCGCATAGTCGGCGGCGCGGTTGCGCGTCAAGGCTGGCGCTCTAGCCGCGTGCTTTCTACATGCACGCATCACAGAAGCCATTCTTCGTGGAGGAGCACACCATGCATTCCACAGGGCCTCATTGGTTCTGTTCTCGCCTCGCAACGTTCTCAACATATCCCACATACGTGCTGCGCTCGGATGTGCAAGCCGGATGGGGTGAACCTTCTAACCGCATTCCGGCGCATCCTGTACCTCGCGCCACGGGCTCTCGCCCGCTTGCCTGGCTCAATCCGATGGAGGCCGCATGAATACCTCCATGGTCAGCACGGAGCTCGAATCGGCACCTGCCGTCTCCGAAGCGCAGATCGATACCTTCGTGGAAGCGGCAGAACAACAGCGCGCGCAACTGCTTTGGCTGGTGCGGCGCATTACGCCTCATCGCGAGGAAGCCGAGGACATTGTGCAGGAAGCCCTTTTGAAGGCCTTCCGCAACCTCGCGCAGTTTCGCGGCGACGCCCAGATGAGCACCTGGCTGCGCGCGATCGTCCAGAACACCGCGCGCGACTGGTTGCGCAATCGGAAAGGGCGTATGTATCTGCCGTTGGAGCAGACCCATCCCGCCGACGGCAATACAATCGTATTCGATCCGCCTCATCCTGCAGAGAGCCCCGAAGAGCGCTGCGCGCGTGAAGAGATGGAATGGCTTCTGCGCAGCGAAATTGGGAAACTCAACCCTGCTTCCCGGCGCGCGCTGCAGTTGTGCGTGCTCGATGAACTCTCGCACCGCGCGGCGGCTAACTCGCTCAACGTCAGCCTCATTACCATCAAGTCCCGGGTTTACAGCGGGAAACAAAAACTAAAGCGCGCCCTATGCATGCACTTCGGAAAGGAGAATAGCTGATCGCATCGAAGCCAAACGGCAGACTTGGAGGAAGGCGCTCGCATTTACGTGTAAATGGGCCAGATCAGACGGGCCATATTACGGGCGAAATTCTAGTTTTTTGATGCGGCCGCTGCACAATGGCCCGCCGGCTCGATCGTCCGCGTCCAGGTCTGCGACTCCCCAAAGAGAGGGATGCCGACATAGCCGCGCAACTCAAGTTTTGAGCCTTCGGCGCTCATCGTCCCGTGGTAGGTCTTGCCTGTCTTCGGGTCATAAAGGGTTCCGCCGGCAGCATGGTTGGAATCGCGCAGGGTAAAACCGCTGCCGATTTTGAGGCCGCACAGCGCGCGGCCGCGTTCGCTGGGTTGGGGGTTATGAATATCCGTCGCGGCGGGAGCTTTTGGGCTCACCAGGGTAATCCACAGGCAAACCTGCGCACCGCACGGGCTAATGCGGATCACCGAGCCGCTCGGGTCCTGCCAGTTGCCCAGCACGCCGTTGTCTTGCGGCCAGAGAACAACCGCCGGAAGCAGAAGAAGAACTCCGGCTGCGAAAGTCCGCCAATTCATCCGCGCTCCCTCTCGAATTCCAAGCAGCATTTGCTATGTTTCAACGCCGTTCCGCCGGCGCCTACGCTCACGGTTTGTGTTGTACCTTTCGCGATCGGCGCAAATCCTCCCAATCCTTCTCGGTCTGGTCGGCGCAGAGCGAGCCGAACTTCCCCAGCGCTTCGGCAAAACCATCGCCCGCGCCCAGATAACCGGAGATCACCAGCGGATCGCCGGAACGGGCATGGCCACGAGCCAGCAGCTCGCCACAGACCTCGGCGTAAGCCGCAAGCCCACCCCGGGCGAGATCCTCGATGTCGATGGAACCTTTGTGATCGTTCAGTTGGCGCACCAGGAACGAGCGTGTGCCGATATGCGTCCAGCCGAGAAACGGGTCGGTCTGCACCTGCATGGCGCGCTGTCCATCGGCGACGCGCTGGCCGTCGTGGTGTGCAGGTTGCGCGTCTGCCAGATACGGCGCGTAAGCCGATGCGGCTTCCTCCTTAATTTGCAGAAACAGCGGATCGGCAGGCCCGTTGCCTTCAAGGTAGATACAGTAATCGCGCAGCCCCACCGAGCCGGTGCCCACCACCTTGAACGCCACATCGATGGGACGATACAGAGAAAGCAGATGCTGCCGCTGCGGCTCCAGCACGGCGCGATACGGCACAAGCGAGGCCAGCACGGCCCGAGCCTGCGCGGCGCTCACGCGCGTGAGCATGGGTTTCGCTTCCTTGAAGCGGCGCGGCGCGCCGGGTTCGGCTGACAGTGGTTCCGTGAGCTGTTCAAGCGTATGCAGCGGCGTGGCGCGCTCTGCCTTGAGCAATGCAGCGTGGACCGGCCTGGCTAATCCGAGCCGATGCACCTGAAAGCGGCCCACTTCAAGATGCGGCATACGGGCGAAATCGCGCATCTGCGCGGCATAGCGTTCGATGCAGGCCTCTACGGCCTTGCGCGCGGACCCTTCCTTGTGTCCCGCGGCGCGGCCGGCCAGCACCAGCGATGCCGCCATGCGCTTGAGGTCCCACTCAAAGGGTCCGCGAATCGTCTCATCGAAGTCGTTGATGTCGAAGACCAGCCGGCCATCGGGCGCGGCAAAGGCGCCCAGGTTGCGCACGTGCGCATCGCCGCAGAGCTGGCTCACGATACCCGTATTCGGAATCACCGCCAGGTCTGCGGCCATCACCGGTGCGGCCCCACGAAAATACGCGAACGGCGATTCGGCCATCAGCTCGTATTTCAGCTTGACGAGTGCAGGCACGCGCCCGCGCATGGAGCGCTCCATCAATTCCAGCGCCGAGGCAGGCCGCGTCTTCGGGTGCAGCTCATGATGTTGTTGGCGGCCGAGCTGTTTACGCCGCGTCTGGCCGAACTTACGCCGTTCTTGAGGATTCGTCCATTGCATCCCGCCGTTCTCCTTCTTCGCTTGCTTGCGCGCGCCGTCGTAAAAGGCATTTGAAAGGCCTATGCGGTGCAGCGGTTTCAGAGTACAGCATTCAAGAAACCGCTGGCAGGGGATATGTTCTTCCGCGTCATCAACCGGTCTTATAAACATCTATGCGGCCAGTCGCACGTATGGAATCCGCTAACAAGGCGGGTCCTAAGGGTTGTGGCAGGTCGATTGGGGCAAGCCGATGAATCCGGTTGATGAGACCGGTTTATGGGCCGTTTTTGAAATTGCGTGGTTTACACTCTTCTTTGAAAGCCCCGCTCCCTTCATCGCGGCCTGCCGGGCCGCACCTCGCTCCAGGAGGAAATTTCTTTGACGCGTGCAGCCGCCTTACTTATCTCCGGCGCTTTCGGCATAGCCTTTGCCTGCATGTCGCTCACCGCGCAGGCTCCTCCGCGGCCCCTCACGATCGATGCCATCTATGGGCACGGCTCGCTGCTCGGCGATCAGCCCGCTGAGCTCACCTGGTCCCCGGATGGCAAGCATCTCACGTATCTCGACGGCGGCGAGTTGATCGACCTTGATCCCGGAACGGGGAAGCCTCATGTGCTCGTCAGCCGCGCCAAGATGGCCCCGCTCATGACCGGGGGCGGCTCCGAGCGCGACCGCGATCATCGCAGCCGCTACAGCATGGCCAGTTACATCTGGGCGCCGGATTCTGAGCACATGCTGTTCGATTCAGATGGGCACCTGTGGCTCTACGATTTGCGCAATGGCGTAGGTCTCCAGATGGGCTTCTCCGGCGCGGCATCGGGCGATGACCCGAAGTTTTCTCCCGATGGCAACTCCATCTCCTTTATTCGTGACCACGGCCTTGCCGTGATCCACCTGCACGAGACAGGAACGCCGCCCGCCATGCTTGCGCCTGCGCCGAACCCCGCCACGCTCTGCGGCCAGGTGGACTGGGTCTACGAGGAAGAGCTCGACGTGCGCAGCAATTACTTTTGGTCGCCGGACTCGAGAAATCTTGCCTTTCTGCAGATGAACGAGACCCAGGTGCCGCAGTACCCGCTCACAGACTGGATTCCCGTCCACGCAACCGTGGACACGCAGCGTTATCCGCAGCCCGGCGACGCCAATCCCGATGTGCGCGTTGGCGTTGTCAGCGCCAAGGGAGGCCGGGTCTCCTGGATCAGATTGCCGCTCGATCCCGGGCAGGACTACATTCCCCGCTTCGGCTGGGCCGACGACAAGACCCTGTGGATTGAAACTCTTACGCGCGATCAAAAACAACGCGATCTCTTCTTCGCCAATCCCGGCGCGGGCGATGCGCATCTCGCGCTCGAGATCAAAGATGACAAGTTTCTTGATGAAAACTACGACGTTTCGGTCGGCAAAGGCGCCATCGTATTAACCAACTGGACCGACGGCCACAATCACCTCTATCTCTATAGCTACGACGAGCATCATCCCACCGACGGACCCGCCAAACTGGAAAAGCAACTCACCAGCGGCAGCTTTGAAGTGAGCGACGTCTATCGCGTCGACTTCGACCACAAGTTTGTCGACTATGCCTCGAATGAAGGCAATGTCTTGGAGCAGCAATTATGGCAGGTGAGTTTTGATGGAACACGCCGCCAGTTGAGCTCCGGTGCCGGTTTCCACGATGGCAACTTTGCGCCGGAGGGAGATGGATTCGTCGACAAGCAATCCGCTCGTCTCGATCCACCTGCCTACCGGCTTTGCCAATCCGCGGAGAAATGCGGCGTCTTCTGGCAGACGCGCGCTCTCGAGCCGTATGGGCTGCATGCGCCGGAGCAGCTTGCAATCAAAGCCCACGACGGCACCACACTCTACGCCACGGTGCTCTTGCCTGCGGATGCCACAAACCCCGCAAGCGCGCCGCTGATCGTAAATCCCTACGGCGGACCTGGACCGCAAGAGGTGGCCAATCGCTGGAGTGATGCTCTGCTCTTCGATGAGTTGCTGGCTGAGCATGGATTCGCCGTGCTCCATGCGGATAATCGCGGAACCGGCATGCGCGGCCGCGACTTTGCCCAGGCCGCGTATCACAATTTCGGCCCCGTGCAGCTCGAAGACCAGTTGACTGCTGTCGATGCCGTTCTGGCCAAGTATCCGCAACTCGATCCCCAGCGTCTGGGCTGGTGGGGATGGAGCTGGGGCGGAAGCTTCACGCTCTACGCCATGACTCACTCGGACCGCTTCCGCGCCGGAATTGCGGTAGCGCCGGTGACGGATTGGCGCGACTACGACTCGATCTATACCGAGCGCTATATGGGCCTGCCCACACAAAATGTGGATGGATATCGCGATGATTCCGTGGTCAACTCCGCCGCAAATTTGAAAGGGAGGCTGCTGCTGGCGCACGGCACAGGCGATGACAACGTGCACATCGAGAATACGGTTCAATTTGTGCAGCAATTAATCGAGGCCGGAATTCCCTACGATCTGCAGATCTATCCGCGCAAGACCCACTCCATCAACGGCCCGGACGCGCGAACGCATCTATACGACAGAATCCTGGCGCAATTTGAACAATATTTAAAACCGTCCATCGAGTAGCTCTGTGAGCGCGGGGAGCGCGCTCGCCTCAGATTTCATGCCGATTGAAGAGGTTGTCCTTTTCCCGGCACCCGCAGTTGGAGCACTCCAGGCAGCACGCAACAAGCACGGCGACGCCCACCGTGATCAAAACGGCGAGCACATTCCCGTTAACTCCAAGCCAGCGCATCAGGCTATGCATGTCCGTGTACCGATCCGGGGATTAACCGATAACCCATGATAACCGGCTCTCGCCAGAACCCTCCCCACCTATTTGTTGGACGTTGGTTACTATCGGCAGGTTTGCCCCACACGAATTTGCCCATATTTTATTGCCAAATAGAGAATAAAAAGCGAATATTGAATATGCTTGATGCGGCTGCTGCTTCGGTTTCACCTCTCACCAGCCATCCGCCCGGCGAGATAGAGCAGTTCCGCGCCCGATCCGGCCGGGTGAGCGAGCCGGAGGTGAACTGGCTCTTCGTTGACCTGAACTCCTATTTCGCATCCGTCGAGCAGGAGGTGCGGCCGGAGTTGCGCGGCAAGCCAGTCGGCGTCGTGCCTACCATGGCCGATACCACGGTTTGCATCGCTGCCAGCTATGAGGCCAAAGCCTACGGTGTCAAAACCGGCACTCTCGTCGCCGATGCCAAACGCCTCTGCCCGGAGATCGTGCTGGTCGAAGGCCGCCACGAACTATATACCGAGTACCACCACCGTGTGGTCGAAGCAGTGGAGAGCTGTGTCCCCGTCACCGCCATCTGCTCCATCGACGAGATGGCCTGCCGGCTGATGGGCCGCGAAAGGCCGCTTCTTGCCGCTATCGAATTGGGCCGGCGCGTGAAGGCGAGCATCAAAGAACGCGTCGGTCCCATGCTGCGCAGCTCGGTAGGCCTCGCAACGAACCGGTATCTCGCCAAAATGGCCAGCGACATGGAGAAGCCCGACGGCCTGGTCCCGCTCACCCTCGACATTCTGCCCGAGGCGCTCAAGACACTTGAGCTGCGCGATCTGCCCGGCGTGGGCGCGCGCACGGAGAAGCGGCTGAACGCCAAAGGCATCTGCACCATGGAGCAACTGCTCGCTCTCAACTGCGAACAGGCCGGCCAGCTCTGGGGATCGGTGTGGGGCGAGCGGCTATGGCATTGGCTGCGCGGCGCAGATTTCGAGCTTTCTGAGACCGAGCATCTGAAATCGATCAGCCATCAGCATGTCCTTGCACCCGAGATGCGCACCCCGGAAAAAGCCTACGCGGTGGCGCACAAACTATTGCACAAAGGCGCCATGCGTCTGCGCAAGCACGGCCTTTGGGCGAGCGGCATCGGACTTGCGATTGGCTTCAAGGTTCCGCGAGCCCGCAAGTCGCCCGCCCACGAAGCGGATGAAGACGCACCGCCCGTGGCCCCGGTAAGCAGTTTCGGCATTCCTGCACGTGGATGGCACGGCGAGCTGCGGCTGAGCGAGTGCCAGGACAATCCTACGCTGATTGCCGCGTTACGCCGGCTGTGGGAGTCGCGGCCCGGCGGAGCTGAGTGCGGCCGCCCGTACTTCATCGGCGTTCATCTGACGGGTCTTGTGCCGGACCATCTGCACTCGCTGAATCTTTTCGATGCTCTCGAAGATACGCGGAGCCGCACGCGCCTGCTGGCGGCCATGGACGAACTGAACAACAAATATGGCCTGGGCACGCTCGCTCCCGCTGCCATGCTCACCGCATACAAAGCCGCGCCCACGCGGATCGCCTTCCACAGCATTCCGGAGCTGTTCTGAGAATAGAGTTCGCGCGCGATCATGAGCTCACGCGGAACATCTCTACGGCCGCAAACGAGTCGCTTTTGTTCACCACGCGGATGGTATGCGAGCCGTACTCCAGCCCGGCCACGGAGAAGACCTGTACGGAAGAGATTCTTGGAAAGTCTTCCATATGCAGATCCAGGCTTGCCTTGTGTTGTCCGTCAAGAAGAACCTCGATCGCGCCAAACTCCGGACCCTTTTCGGTGATCAGCGCGATGCCGGTTCCATGAAACTCAAATTCAGCCGCAGCTCCCATTGTCCTGCAGTAGAGGGTATGCGGGTTGAGGGCCGCGATCGTTGCATCTCCGCCATGCCACACACCCTCATACGCCACGCGTGGGTCGTCGCCGGGAACTTCGGAGGATTCGGGGGAAGGCTCCGTGCGCAGGATGAGCGGAATCTCCCATAGCTTATAAAGGCCCTCCGGCACGTCTTTGAATGGGCAGCCGGAGGTGAACATCGAGACTTTCACTTCCGATAGGCTTTCGCGCTCCTGAAACCGCGCGCACAGGCTCGGCCCATACATGTGTCCGTTCGAAATGAAGCTGTCATCAAAAGAGTGCACCAGCGACCATGGTCCCCACGGATGTTCCGCCTGATAAAAGTCGTATTGCATCCGGGTCGGCTCAAACCATTGGGTCAGCCTCTCGGTGTTATACCAGGCGATCAGCAGGTAGAGATCCAGCGCCGGGATAAAGCAGATCGGTCCCTGTCCGCAATGCTCCGGCGCAGAGAGAATCGGCTTCGCGTCTGCAATCAGCTTTGACCAACCGGAGTCGCGTTCGCCATCGCCTCCGGTATAGTACGACCAATCGGAGCTATCCAGAGCCGAGAGTTTCCTGCGATCCACGCGGCCCAGGATGAATCGATCGCCGTCGTTCCAAAATCCATTGGTCGAGGACGCATAGACATAATTGCCCGCATCATCGCGGGCCACGG
>JASHQE010000022.1 GCA_030037705.1 Acidobacteriaceae bacterium
ATGGGTGCCCCAGGTCTGTCCGCCGCGGCGGAAGACCTGGGAAAGCACAAATCCCAACCCAGCACTGTCATCCTGAGCGAGTCGCCGCGGCGACGAGTCGAAGGATCCGCGGTTGCTTCTAATCATCCATGCGATCCGCAATCGGCAGGTTTCACATCGTGCCAATCTCGACTCAGGTCAACCCATGCCGCCTTTACAAAGACAACCGCGGATGTTTCGACTCCGTTGCGAGCAAAAACGCTCGCAACTCCGCTCAACATGACAGTGCTTGAATGATCGGGCTGCAGCCGGGGGCCGGGTGCCCCAGAGCCTGCCCTGAGCGTAGTCGAAGCATTTGTGCCATAACCGAGAACCGGCCGCCCTCCAAGAAGCCCAACATGAAGACGACCAAACAGAGGAAGTCCCCAAAGTAGCATGCTCCAGGTAGTGGGTCAGTTTGAATGTTTTTCTCTCTGGGGCTAAAGCCCCGATAGACCTTTGGCTAGCTGACGTACGGGCTAAAGCCCGTACCCTTCAGCTAAAGCTCGTATCCTTCAAACTGACCCACTACCTACATCGTCCTGTGATTCTGTACCGCTCTAGTATCGTATCTGCATGAGCATTTTTCTCCTGCCGATCGTTCGCATTCGGGTTGCACTGCTGATGTGTGCCCTCAGCTTTCTTCCGGTTCCAGTGACGCGCCTTTACGCGCAGTCCGATAAGCCCGCGCAAGAGACTGAGAAGACAACGGCCGGCGACAAAGCCGCAGCGAATAAACCGGATGCCGATAAAGGAGAACTGCCACCTTTGCCGCTTGAAGCGCGCGTGCAGCAGTCGATGGAACTGGATGGCAAAAAGCTTCAATACACGGTGACTGTAGGTGCGTTGCCGGTGCGCAACAAGGACGGTAAAGTAACCGGCGAAGTCGTCGTCACGTCGTACACCATGCCCGGCAACGAACGTCCCGTAACCTTTGCGCTCAATGGCGGCCCGGGCGCATCGAGCGTCTATCTGAACTTCGGGGCCATCGGTCCCAAGCACTTGCAGTTTGGTAATGAAGGCGACAGCCCCTCCGATCCCACGGTGCTGGCGGATAATCAGGGAACGTGGCTTGATTTCACCGATCTTGTCTTCATCGATCCCATCGGCACAGGCTTCAGCCGGGCGAAAGTCTCCGAAGACGAGGCGAAAAAGCTTTTCTACTCGACCGAACCCGACATCGAATATCTTTCGCGCATCATGTATGACTGGCTGGTGAAGAATGACCGGCTGGAATCGCGGAAATACCTGGTAGGCGAGAGTTATGGGGGCTTTCGCGGACCCCGCATTACCTACGACCTGCAATCAGAGCTTGGCGTGGCAATGAACGGCGTGGTGCTGGTCTCGCCATACCTGAACCCCACCATCGAGCAGAACGGCGATCTCTCGCCGATTCCCTGGATGATAACGCTGCCATCAATCACCGCGGCCAACCTGGAACGCCAAAACAAGCTGACGCCGGAAGCCATGCAGGAGGTGATTGCGTATACGGAGGGCGAATACGCGACCACATTGATTAAGGGCCGCGCGGACCAGGCCGCGACCGACCGGATGATTGCCCGCGTTACGGAGATGACTGGCCTCGATCCGGAGTTTGTAAAATATTCCGGCGGGCGCCTGGATACACGCGCTTATCTGCGGGAGGTACATCGCGAGCAGGGCAAGCTGGGTTCGGTCTATGACTCGAACGTGACCTCTTTCGATCCGTTTCCGTACGCGCCCGAGCAGGAAGCGAACGATCCCATCCTGGCCAGCATCATTGCGCCGCTCACCACGGCCATGGTGGACTTTCTCACACGCACAGTGGGATGGAAGGTGGACGCGCGCTATAACGCGCTCAGCTACGACGTAGCCCAGGAGTGGGATCGCGACGCCGATCTGCGCAAGGGGTCCGTGCCGCAGTTGCGCCAGGCCGTGGCCGCCGATTCCAAGCTGCGCGTAATGATTGTGCACGGCTGGGACGATCTTTCCTGTCCGTTCATGGGCTCTGTTCTTTCCGTGAACCAGATGCCGGTCATGGGAGATCCGACGCGCGTTTCGGTTCACGAATATCCGGGCGGCCACATGTTTTATACACGCGAGACGAGCCGCATTGCGCTGCGCAAGGATGTAATGGAAATGTACAGCCGGCACTGAATGGCGCGTTAATTCTCAGTGGGCGTTTTTTCCATGTGGTCGATGACCATCTGCTCGATCTGCGCTTTGCGTTCTTCCAGTTTGAGCCCTAGTTTCTCAACGGAGGCGAAGACCGTTTGCCCGCCCGTGGGATCAGAAGCGGCGGAGGCCGGGTTGGCATTGGCATCGCTGTTGCTGGGCGGAGCTCCGCGATTGAATGCGCGTATGCCGGACATCAGATCGGCGAACGAGATCTCGGTTGTGATTTCGTAGTAACCTTTGATGCCCGTCTGGTCCACCACCTGCGGCCCATTCTGGTTGCCGAGCCGCAGTACGCGCGTGAGCGTGTCCGCAAAGCCCGCCATGGTTACGCCGTTCGATTCGATGGTAAGGCTCTGCGTCTGCGCATTCACGCGGTTGATTACGGTGCCTTTGTCGCCAAGGTTGATCGTGGTCGAGCCGTCGGAGTTCCGCATGATGCGTATCGGACCGTCGGGTCCGTCCATCTGCTGCTCGCCTGGTTTCAACGGGGCGTTCACGTCGATGGCGGCAGGCGCGGAGCTCTCTTTGAGTTTCGGTCCATCCTTGCCGACAACAAGCGCCAGCACCTTGTGCTCTTCCACGGATTCGTGGGCAGTGAGCTTGAAACGCTCTTTAAGCAGCGATTGCAACATGGCGGACGCATCATCATGGTTCGCGCCCTCGGGGATCGTGGCCTCGATGTCGAAATGCTCGTCGCCCAGCCAGTCAGGGCCGTTGATCTGATACTCCTTCACGTGATACGCAATGGCGATGAGCTGCCTGGGCGTCATGTAGATGTACTCGGCCCGCGATGCGTCGATATGCGGCCCGAAACGCGGCATTTTGCCTGCCTGCGCATCTGCGCGAAGCTTGGCCAAGTCGAGCGGGGCCGAGGGCTTGATGGTTGCGACGTCGAAGGATGGACTTGCGGATGGATTTGCAGCCGGCGCCTGCGCAAGAGCCGTACCGCAGGCAAGCATCAAATCCGCGACAAAGAGAAGGAAGAGGGCCCTGGAGGTCATCACGCGCTGCACCAGCCTGGCCCGATTATATCGCTCGGGGAAAAAATGCGTCGTGAACCGGGCCGGTGCGGCATCGTGCTGTTATACCAGGCGCAGGAAGCGGCTCGATGAGAGACCCGCATTCGGGAAGACCGTCTCCAGATTTTCAGCGCCGAGCGTGCGCGTGACCACTTCACCGAGGACTTGCCGGTAATCGGTAGTGAGCGCCAGGTCGCGTCCTTGATTAAGCTGCTCATTGGCGAGGCCCGGCCAGCGACCGTAGACCTTGCCGCCATTCACCCCGCCGCCCAGCACAAACATTGCATTGGCGTGGCCGTGATCGGTGCCGCCGGTGCCATTCTCATGCGCGGTGCGGCCAAACTCCGACATCGTGACCAGCGCGATATCTTCCGCACTGTCGCCCATGTCGCGCCAGAAAGCGGCGATGCTCGCAGAGAAATCGCTGAGCCGGTTGGCGAGCTGGCCGTTTACGCCGCCCTGGTTCTGGTGGGTATCCCAGCCGCTTACGTCCGTGAAGGCGACTTCCACGCCAAGGTTGGCTTTGAGGAGCTGCGCAATCTGCTTCATGCTGTTGCCGAATTCGGAGTTGGGATAGTCAGCTCCCGGCGCCGGCTGATATTGCGCTGGATTCGCATCACGAAGCATCTTGACGGCTTCGAAGGTTTCGTCTCCGGTGGTATGCAAGATGTGGTCGCCGGAGTCAGCATACATGGCTTCAAAGGCGCTGGCTGCCGGCGAAGGAGCCGGACCGCGGCCGGCCACGGTAAATCCATTCACGTTGTTGAGTGCGATAGCGGGGACCTTGCCAGCCAGAGTGAGCGGCACGTCGGCCCCGAGCGCAAGCGCGCGAAAGGCCGAGTGCTGTTCACAGGTGCCTGCGCAGCGGCGGCGCAGGGCGACATTGGCGTCTTCGGCCTGCAGTGCGCGATTGAGCCAGCCGCTGTCGGTGCCTTTTACCCCTGGCGTGCCGGATTCCATGTAGTCCTGCGCATCGAAATGCGAACGCGACATGTCGGGTGAGCCGGCGGCATGCACAATCGCAAGATGGCCTTCATCGTACAGCGGCTTGAATGCGGCGAGTGAAGGATGAAGGCCGAAGAAGCCGTCAAGGTCGATCACTTTGTTCTGTGGAATCGCGATGGAGGGGCGCATCGAGTAGTAGTTCTTTTCGCGATATGGCACCACCACATTGAGCCCGTCGACCGCGCCGCGCTGGAAGATGACGACGAGCCGTTTGTTGGGCGTGCCGGTGGTTTCACCCAGAACCGAGCGGACGAGGAAACTGGGAATGGCTGCGGTGCCGGCGACGGCAAGAGCGCCCTTGTGCAGAAAGAACCGGCGGCTAAGTTTCATGGCATCTCCTTCGACTTACACGAGCGCGACTTATGCTAGCGGCGCTGGAACTCCGGCGAGCCAATGAGCAGGCCGGCCAGCAACTGATCCTGTCTTTCGAGCGCCGTCAGTGCGTGATTGCGATTGAACGGCCGCGCAGCGGCAGCGACAGGGCGTGCGGACCCATTATCTTGTGCGGACTGCGCCGCAAATTGCTGCAGAGCCGCAGACCGTGTTGCGACGCTTACATCGCCGGCCACGATGAGCGGTTCAAGACGCGCCTCTTCCGATTCCGGGCTTGGAATTTCGGCATCGCTTGCCAGGGTTGCATTCCCGGGATCCGAGGTCCATGCCACGGTAATGCCGGGCAAACGGTTTGCCGCAAGGTTCAGCGCGAAGTTCATGCGGTCGACCAGCGCGCCGGTCGAAACCCAATCGGCCGCCTCCCACTTGTAACCGGTGGGCGGAACGCAGCCGTAGAGCGTCATGCCCATCTGGCGCAGCGCATTCTCGAGCGGTTGATAGTTTTCGATCTGTGCGTTGCTGGCCCGCGCCGCCGAGACAACGAATTCGAGGGGTGTCTTCACCTTGGCGCGATAGTCGCTCGCAGACCAGAACTCCGGCGAGTGGAAGAGAGTACGGAGCACGGCGGAGATATCGCCGTGGCTGGAGAGATACGTCTTGGCCATGCGGTCAACCAGACTCTGCGGCGGATCATCGCTTACAAACCGGATCGCCAGCTTGCGCGAGAGAAACTGTGCCGTGGCTGGACGCGTGACCAGCAGGTGGAGGAGTTCCTCTCCTTCTTTCTCTCCGTTTTCCTTGATTTTTTTCCCGAGGACTTTTTTCGATCCCGGCTCATGCCGGTTGGGATTGAAAATGAACTCCCCGCCGCGCTGGGGCTGATCGACCGTCCAGCCGGTAAGAACCCGCGCGGCCTGAATTACGTCCGCCTGCGTGTAGCCCCCGTTCACGCCAAGAGTATGAAGCTCCATCAGCTCACGGGCATAGTTCTCGTTGATCCCTTCAGGAGCCTTTGTGTTGCCATTGCGCGCGGCCGCCATTTTGGTGCGCTCCGCTGCCGGCGAGTCCGGCCCGATGCTCTCGGCGTTGTCGAGGTAGAGAAGCATGGCCGGGCTGTGCGCCACGGCTTCCAGCAGATCCTCAAACTTGCCCAGGGCCAGCGGCCGGATAATGTCGCGCTCATAGCTGACGAGGTAGTATGGAGTCTCTTCATTTTTGTGGAGG
Organism: Acidobacteriaceae bacterium; assembly: GCA_030037705.1. Classification (GTDB taxonomy): domain Bacteria; phylum Acidobacteriota; class Terriglobia; order Terriglobales; family Acidobacteriaceae; genus Telmatobacter. The sequence goes on from JASHQE010000022.1 coordinate 5,757, forward strand.
AAGACATTGAAGTGATTCAGCCAGAAATCGGTCATCACTTCCTGGAGCTGGGCGTTCGAATAGATATCGCGCGCCAGCCGCTGCGAGACCAGCTCCTCCACGACCAGCCGTTGCGGATTTTCGAGATCGGCCGCCGTTTCCCTCAAATCGGGGCTGAGGTCGGCATTGAGCTTGGCGCGCTGCGGACCACGCAGAGACTTGATGAAGCTGTCGAAATCTGCCGGTTCCATAGCCGCCAGCCGCGCCACTCGCTGCCGGGGCGGAAGCGCCAATATATCGGCAACGATTGCTTGCTCCGGATCAGCGGCCGCATCGGTTGATGGAGCGCTCGCGGGAGGGTTGGCGTGGCCTGGAGCGCGATTCATTGCCGGCTGTGTGCTGCTTGCTGGATCCGCCGGCATGCTGAGCTGATCGAGCTGGTTCAGAATGGTCGCAGACGAGACCGGCGCGTTCGTCGCCGATCCGTTTTGCATACTGGCATTACTGCTCATGGCTGGCGCGGCTGCGGGCTGGCCTATGCTGTTGCCGGACGCGACTTGAACTTGATTGGCCGCGGTATCCTGCGCCTTCCCACCCTGATCCGCCTTCTTTTCAGCTTGATTCGCCTGTTTTTCCTGGACCCGGTAGATCTGGTTTTCATAAACGGCATGGAGGATATTGCCTTGAGGGATCGTTCCCCGGCCATTGATTGCCTGGCGAATGATCGCGTTGCTCGGAATGCGATAGAGGAGATTCTGCGTGCTCCACTGCATGGCAGGGAACTGGGCAAGCCGCGCATTGAGCTCGGTTTCATCGATCGCAACAGGATGGAGCTGCTGCTCGAACCACTTGTCCAGGCCCATCGCGCGGACCGCCTCCACGTCGCCCGGGCGTGGCCCGAAGGTGAAGCGATTCAGCGCTTGCAAAATGCGCTCGTCGCCCTGCATCTGGCTGGACTGATAGGCCGGCCGGTGCATGGGATGCGCAACCCCTGCCGCCGACGAATCTTGAGCAGTCACGGGAGGCACCGGCGCACCGAGCGCACAGCACAACGAGATGGCTAAGGCGCTTTTGAGCGATTCCATGGCTGACGCTCCAGCAGGCGAGTGGCCGGCGTACGGTCACGGCACAAGTCTACTGGAAGTTGCAGACGCGGATTTGCCACGAAAGTTGTGGTGAGCACACCCTGCGTGCCGCTGCTGATATTCCTGGAGTGGGAAGGGTATGGAGGGGACGGAGAGGAACAGCCTCCGGTGTCATCGCGGCTCAATCTCGGCTCAAGCTCAGCCTAAGGGAAATTTCAACTACCGCAAGCAGGCCCGGCGGTTTGCACACATTCCAGAAGGCTTGCAAACCAAATGATTCTCAGCAGCCCTTCTTGCATCGCGCCATGATGGCCGCGTGGAGGCGTTCGCGGAGGTTGGGCGGCAGATCGTAAATCTCATTCGACCGGTAGATTTCAATCGTCTTGCGGGTGGTGTTGAAGACAATCTCGCAGTGTTCGCATTCGTGCATATGGTGTTCGATTTCAACGCGGATGGGAAGAGCGATACTGTTGTCGATCAGGTCATCCAGCAGCGCGATAAATTCAGAGCAGGTCACTTTATTTCAACCCCGCTTCCTGCGGTATGGCAGGCCCGGTTTTCTTCTTGAAATAGCGGCTCAAACGCTCGCGCAGTTGCAGCCGGGCGCGCAGCAAACGCGACTTGACAGCCGGAACGCTCAACCCGAGGGTCTCCGCAGTTTCTTCTGTAGAAAGGCCTTCCACATCGCGCAGGGCGAAAACTACACGAAACCCTTGCGGCAATCCCTGGATGGTCTTGCGCAGAATCTCGCCCAGCTCTGCCTGGTTGTAGTTTTGCTCGGGATTGGGCGCCCAGTCGGCCAAATCGCGGGGAACGGTGCCCTCGTCGGTCTCCAGATCCTCGTCGATCGAGACCATTTTGCCGGTGCGCCGCTTGCGCAGCCGCATCAGGCTTTCGTTGACCGCAATTCGCACCAACCATGTGTAAAACTTCGCGTTTCCTTGAAACTGATCGAGCTTCTCATATGCCTTGAGGAACGCGTCCTGCATTACATCTTCGGCGTCTTCCCGGTTCTGCGTAATATGCTGCGCAATCCGGAAGATCTGCCGCTCATACTTGCGGACCAGCTCGTCGTAGGCCGAGACATCGCCAGCTCTGACCCTTTCTACCAGGGCCAGGTCGGGATGCTGCTCGTTTTCTCCTGCAATCGATTGGATGGTTGACATGGAGGTTGGATGCGGGAATTCCCGAAATTCGCTGAGAACCAGGGGAAGAAGAGTTTACCGAGACCGCCGAACGATTCAATCCGGAGTTTCTCAATAGACGTCAAAATGGGCCCGTCAAGAAGAGTGTACCGGACCGCCCGGCAGAGGACCAAACCGAGGCGTTGCCGCGTAGTGGGTCAGTTTGAATCAGGAATCCCAGGGGCTAAAGCCCCGATTGATCTTTTGGCTGGTTGACGGACGTACGGGCTAAAGCCCGTACCCTTCAACCTTTGCCCTTCAACTCGTGCCCTTCAAACTGATCCACTACCCGTTGCCGCGATTCTCCTACCACAAAAGCTGATTTGGTTAACACGAGTGGTTCAGGCGCGCGTCCATGAAGTGAAAACGGGAATAAAGTGTAGATATGAAGGTGCAGTTCTCTCCCCAACGTGTTTCTGGCCAGGCCTCGCGCGTCTTGGCCCCGATGTTGTTATGGTCGACATTTTCATTGCTCTTGGCAGCTATTCCTGTGGCCGGTCAAAACGCAACAGGCATTGGTGATCCCGCTGCGAGTGCCGCAAAATCCACGGTAAAGAAGCCGGCGGCTCAAAAAGAGACAACCAAACAGACAATGTCCAGCAGCCATCACCGGTCGCGAAGAAAGGCGAGCCGCGCGGTCAGGACGGCGCGAACTGCGCGGATCAAGCAGGCGTTTGTCGCGTCCACCGAGTTGAGGCCGATGGCCCAGCAACTCGCCCTGCTGCGCACACCCGAGGCCTACGAGGGTGTGACCGCGTACGCGCACCGTAACACCGGCGAGGCTGCAGCGGCAGCCTATCTGGCGCTGGGCCACGCGTATCTTTTGGACAAACGTTATGCCGAGGCGGTTGCCAGCTTGACTCAGGCCCGGCGCGACGGCGAAGAACTGGCCGACTACGCCGATTTTCTGGCTGCCGAAGCAAGCCACGAGAGTGGAGACGATGCCGCCGCGGAAAACCTGCTGAAGGGATTCACCGAGCGCTATCCGGACAGCATCTTCGACGATCAGGCGCCCGAGCTTGAGGCGACTGTGCTGCTGGCGGTCAACAATCTTACCGCTGCGCGCGAAGCGCTGGCCAAGGCCGAGAATACCGATGCTGTCGACCGGCCCGGCTATCAGCTTGCAGAAGGACAAGTGGAGCTTGCCCTGGGTCAAGTCACGACTGCCGATGAGGTCTTTAAGAAGTTGCTGCTGAGCCATCCGCTGGCTCCTGAAGCCCAGACAGCGTTGCTCAAGCTCACGCAGACCGGAGCCGCGGCCTCTCTGACCGTTGCTGAGCTGCGCACGCTCGGCGACGCATACTACGATGCCGGGCGCTACAGCGATGCTGTGGAGCAGTACCGCGCGCTGGTTCACGCTCCCGAACTGAACGAGCTCGATCGCCACGGCTTTGCCGTGGCTGTAGCCGCCTGTGAGCTGAAGTTGAAACGGCTCACGCCGGCTGAGGTGCAGGCGTTGCCTGACACCAGTGACGAGAACGGCGCACGGCGGCTTGAACTGCTGATGGAACTGGCCCGCGACCGCGACGACGCAGCCGATCTGCAGCGGATATTGACGGAGATGGAGACACGCTTTCCGCGCAGCCCATGGCTGGCGGATGCTCTCTTCTCGGCCGGCAACATGTTTCTGCTGAAGCGCGATTATCCCCAGGCGATCGAATATTACGGCTATCTGGCTGCGCATTTTCCCGAGAGCAAGAACGCCGCGGCAGCGCATTGGCGGGCAGGATGGTTGAACTACCGGCTGGGTCAGTACGGCGAAGCCGCGCGCCTCTTCGACGAGCAGATCAAGCTTTATCCCTCTGCGGCAGAAACAGTCTCTGCGCTTTACTGGCGGGGACGGCTCTATGAAACGCAGGACCATTCTCCTGCTTCAGCCGCAGCCGCCTATAGTGCCATTGTCCGCGCCTACCAGCATTATTTTTATGCGCAAATGGCTCGCGACCGGCTCGCCGCACTGGGCAAGATGGAACCTGTCTCCGAGCCGCAGCTCGATCAGTTTCAGCCGCTTCCCGAGCCTAAACTCGTGGATAGCTTTCCGGTCGACAGTCCCCATTTGGCCAAGGCAAAACTGCTGGCGAACGCCGGTTTGAATGAGTACATCGCCGATGAAATCAAGGCCGACCCGGATTCGGACTCATGGAGCGCACTGGCTGAGGCGCAGATCTATGCGAATTATGGAGAGACATTTCGCGCCTTGCGCGCGCTGAAGCGCGCACTGCCGTATGCGACGACCGCTTCCATTGATTCCATTCCGCTGGCGTACTGGCGAATCCTTTATCCCGAGCCGTACTGGGATACGATCAAAGCCGAATCGGCGAAGAACAATCTCAATCCCTATCTTGTAGCTTCACTCATCCGGCAGGAGTCGGAGTTTAATCCCTCGGCAATCTCCTATGCCAATGCGTGGGGACTGATGCAATTGCTGCCCGTGGTTGGACACCAGATGGCGCGCGAAGAGGGGATGACACACTTTCAGACCTTTCAGCTTCTCGATCCAGAAACGAATATCAGGCTGGGAACACGTTACCTGCGGCAGATGTTGGACAAGTTTGGCGGAGAAGCGGTGTATGCGCTGGCGGCTTACAACGCGGGCGACAACCGCGTGACGGACTGGCAGGCTGCTGGCCCTTACCAGGGCATCGATGAATTTGTCGAGTCCATTCCGTTTACGCAGACCCGCGAATATGTCGAAGCGATTCTGCGCAACCGGGAGACCTATAAGGCCATCGACGAATTTGCACTTTCGCATAGCAGGGCGGGGATGGAAGCGTCTAAGTGAGAGAGGTTACCACTTTCCGGGGATAAGAGTGATCGTTCGTACCGCGTGGGGAGTAACGCGTGATGCTCCTTCCAAGCTGATTCTGATTGACGAATCGAGGCACGTAAGCAAGACTGATGCAACAGAACAAGCTTTAAAGTCTTATCGCCATTCGTAACTGCTGTTGTTCAACAACCGGGCCGGTCGGAAAATCGGTGCGGCGAGTTTGCATCAAGACCCACGGAGGGAACGATGTCAGCCGACTTGCAGTTTTTAGAAGAATGGATCCCCGAAAGAATGGACCCCGGAACGGTTTTCCTGCTGGAAAACCAGGCGAAGCTTGGCCAGGCGCAGAATCCCTATGTGGCTGTGATGTCGTGCCCGCGCTGCGGCACGCTAGGGCTCATCACCCGCCGCCAGCTTTATTGTGGGGAGATGATGATCTGCGGCGGTGATGTCTGCTCGGCCGAATATCGGCTGGAAGGCGACAACATCTGCTATCGGTCAGTGCAGTGAAGGTCTGTGCCGTCGCGCTCTTTGAGCAAGAACGGCAAGGTCGATATCAGCGCGCGGCGAATTGCAGCAATTGAGGTAGATGATTCCCTTTATTGGGGGCTACCGTTGCAGCATGTAGTCCGTCTTTGCGGTTTTCGCTCCCACCTGTGACGGTGTGGGAAGCTGGCTGCGGTCCCATCCTCCGCCAAGCGCCTGAACCAGTTGCACCGCGGATGTCATCTCCTCAACCTGGAGACTGTTCAAACTTTCCTGATTGGTTAACAGAGTGGTTTGCGCCACAACGACATCGACGTACGGATCGACTCCGGTGTTGTAACGCGCCAGTTCCAGGTTGAGATAATCCTGCGCGTCCTTCACTGCCTGCTGCTGGCGAAGAATCTGCTGCGAGTAAATGCGCGTGGCGGCCAGATAGTCTTCTACTTGTTGAAAAGCGGTCAGCACGGTTTGCCTGTAAGTGGCAAGGTCGGCGTTGTATGTGGCTTCGTATTGGTGCAGCTCTGCGCGGTAAAGTCCACCGTCGAAGATGACCTGCGAGACGGAAGGCCCAATGGACCAGAAGCGGCTCGGCCAATCGAACAGATGTTTCAACGTGGAGCTTTCAAATCCACCCTCGGCGGAGATTGTCACCTGCGGAAAGAATGCGCCGTAGCCGATGCCGATAGTGGCATTGGCCTCTGCGAGCGTGCGCTCCGCCGCCGCTATATCCGGGCGGCGCTCGACAAGCTGCGACGGCACGCCGGTGGGAATCGCAGGCGCAGTGTACAGCATGGGCTTCACGGGAATAGAAAAATCGGCCGGCACTTTACCCAGGAGCATGGCGATGGCATGTTCATACTGCGCCCGTAAAAGGCCGACATTGACCGCGGCCGCTTGCGCGGATTCCAAAGTCGTCTTGGCCTCGGCCACAGAGATGTAATCGCCGACTCCGGTGTCATATTGAGCCTGGGTATAATCCAGCGATTTCTGGTCCGCCACTACGGTCTGATCGAGAATCTGCTGCAGCATGTCCTGGCCGCGGATTTCGAAATAGTACTCAGCCAGGCTGGCCTGCTCGGTCAGCTTCTCTACTTCAAGATCGCCGGCGCTCACCTGCGCGGCATACTGCGCCTCGCGTACTTCATTGCGAATCTTGCCGAAAAAATCTGGAGTCCAGGACACATCCAACGGCGCCGACCAAAGGTCGGACTGTTTGCCCACATTTGCTTGCGAGGAGGTCGTCCCTAAATTGGAGGAACTGCGCTGACGGTTGAAGGCCGGGTTCGCCGTCAGCGTCGGCCAGAACTGTGCGCGTGCTTCGGCTATCATCGCGCGCGCCGCCATGTAATTCTGGAAGTACTGCTGGATGTTCTCATTGTTCACATTGAGCTGTTCTTCCAGGGCGTTCAGCTCGGGTTCGTTGAAGATCTCCCACCAGTTGCCGCGAATCATAGCATCTTGCGGGCTGGCCACCTTCCATCCATCCGCATCTTTGAAGTTGACGGTCGACTCCTTGTAATTCGCTGCCGCTACACTCGGTGGAGTGGGCGCGTGATAGGGCGGTCCCACGCGGCAGCCGGCGAGGGCAAGCAGCGCGAGGCCTAGCGACGCGGCTGCGGCCGGCGCGATGCTGCAATGCCGCCGGCTCCGGGCGGAGCGTGGAAACGAAGAGGCAATCGAAGATGTTCGATCCTTGCGATCAGGCATAGTCAGGTCCTTCTCAGATTACGACGCGGCTCCTTCCGCATGAGCCGGAAGCGGCGGCGCCTGTGCACGGTGAAGGGCGCGCATACGCATCCGATCCATGAACAGGTAGACCACGGGTGTGGTGTAGAGCGTGAGCAACTGGCTCAGCAGCAGTCCACCGACAATCGTGATGCCCAGCGGACGGCGCAGCTCAGAGCCTGTGCCGGTTCCGAAGGCCAGCGGCAACGCGCCAAAAATCGCCGCCAAGGTGGTCATCAAAATGGGTCGGAAGCGCAACATGCAGGCTTCAAAGATGGCCTCGCGCGTGTTCTTGCCATCCAGGCGTTCGGCCTGAAGCGCGAAGTCGATCATCATGATCGCATTCTTTTTCACGATGCCGATCAGGAGAATGATGCCAATGATCGAGATTACGTTGAGGTCCATCTTGAACAGCATCAGCGCCAGCATGGCGCCCACACTGGCTGACGGCAGCGTGGAGATAATCGTGAGCGGATGAACCAGGCTTTCATACAAAATACCGAGAACAATAAAGACCGCCAGGAGCGCGGTGATGATCAGGTATTTTTCGGTGGCCAACGAGTCCTGATAAGCCTGCGCGGTGCCGGCGAAAAATCCGCGAATCGTTGCAGGAACGCCGAGGTGCTGTTCCATCTCGGTGACCTCGCGTGTAGCGTCGGAGAGCGAGAGGCCGTTGGCAAGGTTGAAGGAGACCGTGACCGAAGGGAACAGCCCGGTGTGATTCACCTGCAGCGGTGTCGTGCCGGTGTGAGGTTTCATCACGCCCAGCAGTGGCGTAACGGAATTGAGGCCTGCGCCCGAAGACTTGCTGGAGGTAAAGTAGATGTCGTTCAACCCGGCGGGGCTCTGCCAATATTTAGGGGCAACTTCCAGGACCACGTAATACTGGTTGAGCTGCGTGTAAATCACCGAAGCTTCCTGCTGGCCGAAGGCGCTGTAGAGCGCCGAATCGAGCGACTGAGCGGTCTGGCCCAGGCGCGCGGCGGTGGTGCGGTCGTAGGTAAGCATCTCCTCCAGACCGCCGTTTTGCTGGTCTGTATTTACGTCTTGCAGGCCGGGGAGCTTTTGCATGTTCTCGAGCAGGATGGGTCCCCAGTGCGCCAGGTCTTCGATATTGTCCGACTGAATGGTGTACTGGTAGAGGGCAGAACTGGAGCGCCCGCCGATGCGGAGATCTTGTGAGGGCTGAAGAAAGGCCGAAGCCACAGGCAGCCGGTTCATCTTCGGACGAAGGCGATTGATCACGTCCATGGCCGAGGTCTGACGCACGCTGCACGAAGGCCCTTCCTTGCACTGTTTCCCGAGCGGCTTGAGCGCGATGTAAATGAATCCGCCGTTACTGGCGCCATTGCCGCCGGTATAGGCGTTCGCATGAGCCACAGCCGGATCGGCCTTGACCAGCTTCATCAACTCCTGGACCGAGAAGTTCATGAATGGGAAGGAGGCATCCTGTGGCCCTTGCACCCCTCCCACCACGGTGCCCGTATCCTGCGTGGGAAAGAAGCCCTTGGGGATTCTGACGATGACGACGATATTGAGCGCCACCGTGAGCAGGAGCACGATGAGCATCAGCAGTGAGTTGTCGAGCACCCAGACCAGCGATTTCTTATAGATCCATAGAAGGCCATCGAAGATATTTTCGCTGGTTCGATAAAAAATATTGTGTTTCTCGTCCTTCTTATGCGCTTTAAGCAGATGCGCGCACATCGAGGGTGTTGTGGTGAGGGAAACCACCATGGAGACAACAATGGCGGTCGATAGCGTGACGGCAAACTCGCGGAACAGGCGCCCGACGATCCCGCCCATCATGAGGATTGGAATGAAGACGGCGATCAGCGACATGCTGATCGAGAAAACCGTGAAACCAATCTCCTGTGCGCCTTTGAGCGCGGCATCGAAGGGGGGCAACCCGCTTTCGAGATGGCGTGTAATGTTCTCCATCACTACGATCGCGTCATCAACCACAAATCCAGTGGCGATGGTCAGCGCCATCAGCGACAGATTGTCGAGCGAATAGCCGAACAGGTACATCACCGCGCAGGTTCCGATCAGCGAGACAGGAACGGCAATGCTGGGAATGAGCGTGGCGCGCGGGCTGCGCAGAAACACGAAGACCACCAGCACGACGAGAATGACCGAGCCAATCAGCGTGCTTTCAACATTGCGGACCGAGGCGCGGATCGTGGTGGTGCGGTCGAGCACGATCGTCGTATCGATACCTTGTGGCATCACCGCCTTCAGAAACGGAAGCTGGGCCTCGATGCGGTCATTGGTTTGAATGATGTTGGCGCCGGGTTGGCGGAAGATGATGACGAATACCGCCCTGCGCCCATCCATATAGCCGGCAGTGCGGATATTTTGCGTGGAGTTCACAACGTCTGCCACGTCCTCCAGCCGCACAGACGCGCCATTGTGATAGCCGATGATCAGCGGCTTGTACTCATCCGCCTGTGAGATCTGATCGTTGGTGATGATGTCTTCCGTGATTCCGTTATCGGAAAGCTGACCTCGGGGTTCGTGGGAGTTCTGCAGTTGCAATACCGATTGAACGCTGCCGAGGGTTAATCCAAAGCTTTCGAGCTTGGTTGGATCCACTTCCACGCGCACCGAAGGCGTAGCGCCGCCGCCGACCGCTACCTGGCCCACACCCTGAATCTGTGAGAGCTTCTGCTCGAGGATGGTCGAGGCCAGGTCATAGATCTTCGTCACATCGTACTTATCCGACGTCAGTCCCAGGATCATGATCGGCGCATCGGCTGGGTTCACCTTGCGGTACGAGGGGTTGGACGGCAGATTCGCGGGCAGATACGTGCGTGCGGCATTGATGGCTGCCTCCACGTCGCGGGCTGCGCCGTCAATGTTGCGGCTGAGATCGAACTGCAGGGTCACGGAGGTGCTGCCCAGCGAGCTGGATGAGGTCATCTCCGTGATGCCGGCAATATGACTGAACTGGCGTTCGAGCGGCGTGGCCACGGAAGCCGCCATGATCTGCGCGCTGGCGCCGGGCAGGCTGGCGGAGACGCTGATGGTGGGGAAATCCACCTGCGGCAACGGCGCGACCGGCAGAACCATAAAGGCAATCGCCCCGGCAATCGCTACGGCAATGGTCAGCAGCGTAGTGCCGACCGGCCGTTTGATAAATGGAGACGAAAGACTCACGCCCCCTCCATACCCGGTTCTCGCGGCTCTGCTGCGGGGTTCAATGCGGGCCGCCGCTTCGCGAAGCGCTGCGCAAGCCGGTCGAAGAAGATGTAAATCACCGGCGTGGCATAGAGCGTGAGGATCTGGCTGAGCAGGAGGCCGCCGACCATCGCAATACCGAGAGGACGGCGCAACTCTGAGCCGAGGCCGGTGCCGGCCGCAAGCGGAATGCCGCCCAGCAGAGCGGCCATCGTGGTCATCATGATGGGCCGGAAGCGCAGCAGGCTGGCTTCATAAATTGCCTCGGTCGCGTCTTTGCCGTGCTCGCGCTCGGCCTCCAGCGCGAAGTCGACGATCATAATGCCGTTCTTTTTCACGATACCGATGAGCAGGATGATGCCGATAATGGCCACCACGCTCAGGTCCTGACGAAAGATCATGAGAGCCAGCAGAGCGCCTACGCCTGCCGATGGAAGCGTGGAGAGAATCGTCACCGGATGGATGAAGCTCTCATACAGGACGCCGAGCACGATATACACAGTGACGAGCGCAGCGAGGATGAGAAGAGCCTCGTTGGAGAGCGAGTTGTGGAAGGAAGCCGCTGTTCCCTGAAAGTCCGATTGCAGGCTGGCGGGAAAGCCAAGATTCTTGACCACCTTTTCAATATCCGTGATGGCCGTGCCGAGAGACGCGTGCGAAGCCAGATTGAAGGAGACCGTCACTGCAGGGAACTGTCCCTGATGGTTGATGGAGAGCGCTTCCGTGGTTTGCGCGGCGTGTGTGAACGCGCTGAGCGGAATGGCATTGGCGCCTACGGACGCGACGCTCACATTCGGCGTAGTGCCGGACGCGGTGCCGCCGCTCGCAGAACTTCCCGTGGTGCTCGTTGTCCCCGCCAACACGGTTGCGGGCGCTGTGATGACCGCGGAGGACGGCGTATATTTCGTGGAAGTAGTCAGCGCATTGGAACCGGCGGACGCCGATGCCGAGGATGAGAAAGACGTGGCCGCACTCGCGCCCGAGGCATTCGATGAGGCATTCGTCTGGATATAGAGATCGCCGAGATTAGTGGGATTCTTCTGCCACTGCGGAGACGTCTCCAGAATCACGTGGTATTGGTTGAGCTGCGTATACAATGTGTTGATTTCACGCTGGCCGTACGCATCGTAAAGCGTGTTGTCGATCGTGGTAGGCGCGATGCCCAGCCGCGAAGCCGTTACGCGATCGATCTCCAGTTGCACCGCACGCGCGCCGGTCTGCTGGTCGGTGGCCACGTCTTCCAATTCGGGCAGCTTCTTGAGCTGAGCCACGAATCTGTTGGTCCACTCATTCAGTTCCCCGGTATCGGGATCGACAAGCGTGTACTGATATTGAGTGCGGCTCACCCGGTCGTCTACCGTGATGTCCTGTACCGGCTGCATGTACAGATGAATGCCCTGCACCTGCGCCAGATTGCTCTGCAGCCGGCGAATCACATCGGAAGCGCTGATATGGCGCTCTTCGATTGGTTTGAGATTGATTGAAAACCGTCCGCTGTTCAGCGTGGTATTGATGCCGTCGGCGCCGATAAATGAGGAGAGACTCTGGACCGCCGGGTCCTGAAGAATAATTTTTGCCAGCTCTTGCTGCTTGGCGGACATCGCGGTGTAGGAGATAGATTGATTGGCCTGCGAGATGCCCTGGATCACTCCGGTATCCTGCACCGGGAAGAAACCTTTAGGAATCTCGATGTAGAGAACGATCGTAAGCACGAGCGTGGCGGCAGCCACGAGAAGGGTGATGGTCTGGTAGCGCAGCACCACTTTCAGTGTGCGCCCGTAAAACGCGATCATGCTCTCGAATACATGCTCCGACCAGCGGTAAAAGCGGGTCTGCCGCTCCTCGGGATCGTGGCGGAGAATGCGCGAGCACATCATCGGCGTTAACGTGAGCGAGACCACCGCCGAGATCACGATGGTGACTGCGAGCGTAACGGCGAACTCGCGGAAGAGTCTTCCCACCACGTCACCCATGAACAAGAGAGGGATGAGCACGGCGATGAGTGAAACCGTCAGCGAGACGATGGTGAAGCCGATCTGCCCGGCTCCGGTCAGAGCAGCCTCCAGCGGAGACATGCCTTCTTCCAGGAAGCGGCTGATGTTCTCAATCATCACGATGGCGTCGTCTACCACGAAGCCCGTCGAAATCGTCAGCGCCATCAAGGAGAGATTGTCGAGCGAATAGCCGAGCAGATACATCACCGCGAAGGTGCCGATCAGCGAAAGCGGCACGGCGACGGAGGGAATGATGGTGGCGCGCAGGCTGCGCAGGAAGAGAAAGATCACCAGAACCACCAGGCCGATCGTCAGCATCAGTTCGAACTCGACATCGTTCACCGATGCCTGGATGCTGGTGGTCATGTCGGTGAGCGTAGTCACCTGAATGCCCGCGGGAAGGTTTGCCTCCAGTTGCGGCAGCACGTTTTGGATGCTGTTGACAACCGTGATGGTATTGGCGCCGGGCTGGCGCTGGATGTTGAGGATGACGGCCGGAGTCAAGGACGGCGGCGCATTGTCAGACGTCATTCCCATCCAGGCGGCCTGCTTGGTGTTTTCCACGCCGTTGATCACATTGGCAACGTCTTTCACGAAGACCGGCGCGCCGTTCGAATAGGCGATGAGCAGATTTTTATACTGGTTGGCCTCAGTGATCTGGTCGTTGGCGTCGATCTGATAGTCCTGGCGCGGCCCGTCAAAGTTGCCTTTGGCGGAGTTGACACTGGCCTCTGTGAGCGCCGTGCGCACGTCCTCCATATTGAGGCCGTAGGAAGAAAGCTGGACCGGATTGACCTGAATGCGGACCGCCGGCTTCTGGCCGCCGCTGATACTGACCAGGCCCACACCTGCTAACTGCGAAAGCCGCGGAGCGAGACGCGTATCGACATCGTCCTCGACCGTCGAAAGCGGAATGGAGTCGGAGGTGATGGCCAGCGTGAGCACCGGCGCATCCGCTGGATTCGTCTTGTTATAAACCGGTGGTACCGGCAAGTCGGAGGGCAGGAACGACCCGCCTGCGTTGATGGCCGACTGCACCTCTTCCTCTGCAACGTCGAGACCGAGCGTCAGGCTGAACTGCAGCACGATCACCGATACGCCGCCGGCGCTGGTGGAGGTCATCTGGCTCAGGCCCTGCATCTCGCCGAACTGGCGCTCCAGGGGCGCAGTGACCGTGGTGGCCATCACGTCAGGACTGGCGCCGGGATAAAACGTCAGCACCTGAATCGTCGGATAATCCACTTCAGGCAATGCCGAAACCGGCAACTGCGTGAACGCGACGATACCCACCAGGAGGATCGCGGCCATCAGCAGCGACGTTGCCACCGGCCGCAGAATAAATGGGCGGGACGGACTCATGGAGCGCTTTCCTCAGTCTCGTCCGTCGATGGCAGCGCAACTTTCGACTGGTAGACCGGCGAGTTGTTCACCAGCTTTTGGAAGCTGCTGTTGGCGACTACCGTTCCTGGTTCGATGCCCGTGACAGCGGTGTTTCCTTTGTCCGAGATCCCCGAAGTGACCTTATGCATGATGGCCCGTGCCGTCGCAGCTTCGGAGTCCTGGGAAGACGCCTGCGGCTCGCCGTTCGGACTGGCTGCATTCTTCTGTCCATGGCCATGCTGGCCTTTGCCGCCCGGGGCTCCTGCGTTCTGTGCTCCGGCGCCCTGAATCACGTATACGAAATCGGTAGATCCGTTGTGCTGAATCGCGGAGGAGGGAACCAGCGTCAGGTTGTCGAGGGTCTTCACCAGCAGACGGGTATTCACAAACTGATTGGGAAAGAGCAGTCCCTTTGCATTGTCGAACTGCGCACGCAGCTTGACGGTGCCGGTAGTGGTGTCGATCTGGTTATCCACCGTGATGAGCCTGCCCGTGCCCAGAAGCGTCTGCTGGGTCCGGTCATAGGCCAGCACCTGGAGCGCCTTGCCGCCGCGCATCTGCTCGACAACCTGCGGCAGGCTGTCCTCGGCGAGCGTGAAGATCACCGTAATCGGCGTGGTTTGCGTAACCACAACCAAGGTCGTCGTGGAGTTGGCTGTGACCAGGTTGCCGGGATCGACAAGCCGCAGGCCCACGCGGCCGTCGATCGGCGAAGTGATGTGGCAGTAACCTAGCTGCACCTGGTCGTACTGCACCGTGCCTTCATCGTTTTTCACCGTGCCCTGATCTTGCAGCGCCAGTTTTTCCTGGTCTTCGAGGGTCTGCCGGGGAATGGCATTCTTGGCCCATGCATCCTGATAGCGCTTCAGGTCCATCTGCGCCTCAGCCAGCAGGTTCTGGTCGCGTTCCAGCGCACCCTGTGCCTCTGCCAATTGCGCGGCATAAGGCCGGGGATCGATATCGATGAGCGGATCGCCCTTGTGTACGAACTGGCCCTCGCGGTAATGCACGTCGGTGATTACCCCGGTGACCTGCGCGGTAATGGAATCGGTGTACACAGGCGTGACCGTGCCGATGGCGTCCAGGTAAACGCCCAGGCTGCCCTTGGTTGCAGTGGCGTAGGTTACCGGGATCGGGCCGGTCATAGCGCCACGCCGGCCGCCGCGACCGGTCAGGGCCTGTTGGCTTTGATTGTGCTGCCGGATCACCCAGTAAAACAGGAGGCCGAAGAGCAGGAGGATGATCGCCCAAATCCACCAATGACGGCTTTTCTGCGCGGATTTATGTTGAGAATCCGCTGGCCGTGAAACAAACGAAGATTGGTCCATGTTCTTCTCTTATGTGTCCAATTGCGGACCCATGGAATGTTTGAAAAACAATTCATATCGTAATTGGGAATGACGGGTGCAATCCGCTCGCGCAGTTGCCTTGCGGCGCACTGCCAGGAGAAACACCCGGGCCGCAGCATCTGGCATTCAGGCACGACACGAATCAAACGATAAACTTGCATCGTCCCATGCGTTGGTCAGCCGCAAACCTTACGTAGTGACATTGACGTAGTGAGAGTGTAAATAGTTGCAACTCCAGGTGAATCATCAGGTGAATTGGAACAAGCCTGGGGAAGCTTAAATGTTTCTCTGCAATCAGCCGCAATACCTGAAAGCCGGCAAATCATTCTTCTTAAAAACAATCAATTGCAGGGATTTATCTAAGAACTACTTGATCATCGTCCCCGATTCGGATCGCGCCGGTTCGGTGATCGTGCCGTAGGTCATCCCTGTTCCGCTACCAAGGCAGCGGTTTGCCAAGGTGGAAATAACCACCGGTTGGACCGTCGTCGGGTAACGTAGCAAGCATGGCGCTCGTCTTTCCGCCCTCTTCGAGCTCCATGGGAGCCTGTGGACCACCCATGTCGGTCTTCACCCACCCCGGATGGGCGGAGTTGACCTTGATCTTGGTATCGCGCAGCTCGTAGGCGAGGTGGACAGTGAAGGCGTTAAGCGCGGACTTCGACGCATCATAGGCGAATGATTTGGCGTCATAGATGGGCGAACCGGGCGTGGCCTGCAGCGTGAGCGAGCCCAGGATGCTGGAAAGATTGACAATGCGTCCGGCCGGGCTCTTGCGGATGAGCGGCAAGAGCGCCTTGGTCAATGCGACCTGCGCAAAGAAGTTGGTTTCGAAGACCTTGCGCAATAGAGCGAGAGGAACATCGGCGGCGGAGTGTTCAGGGCCTGCACCGGGAAATGTGCCGCCGGCAATGCCGGCGTTGTTGATCAGAATATCGAGATAACCATGGCGCGTATGGAAGTAGTCGAATGCAGCTTGATGGCTGGCGGGCTGCGTGACGTCGAAAACGAGCGCATCCGCGTCAGCGCCGGCAGCCCGGAGCTTCGCGAGCGCGAGCTCGCCCTGTTGCGAATCGCGGGAGCCGATAACGACCTTGGCGACGTTTTTGAGCTCCAGGGCGGTCTGAAAGCCGAGACCGCGATTGCCTCCCGTGATGAATGCGATCTTCTTGGACATGAGAGCCGGTTTCTCCTACGGACATTGGATTCGCAGCATCGGGTGAAAGGTGCACGACTGCAAAACTCGGGAGCCGCTATGCCTAACGCGGGACCAGCGACCGTATGGAGATAGTGTACGCGGGCAGGACCCCGCACTCTGCCGCCATGCGGAAGAAGCCGCGCATACCTTCCATGCACTCCTCGTCAAGAAGGTAATGGATATTGCCGGTGAGATAGCTGCGGATGGTGTTTTCGGGAATGGGCAAACGGCGCGACCACTCCGCGATGAGAGCGTCGATGTTCTGAAGACCGTGATCACGGGAGCGGATGAAGTCTTCGGCAATGCTTGCATCCAAGACGCTGCTTCGCGCAGCGGCGCCCCACACGGCCGAAACAAAGGGAAGCCCCGTGAGCTTGCGCCATTCGTGGGCGAGGTCATCATAGATAAGCTGCTCGCCGGTGCGCTCGAAGCGGTTGGAGCGCTCTTCAAGAGCGAGCAAGGCGGGGTCGCCGATGAGAATGGCGGCGTCGGCACGCTGGAGCATGCGATCAAGATCCGCGGCGAGTGGGATGAAAAGCGCGGACGGATTGCCCCATTTATGAAAAAGAATGCGCGTATAGGCAATCGTGGTGCGGCTGGCGGTATCGGCGGCCACGGAGCGGATCGCAGCAAGCGGCTGGTTCGCGCGGCGGACAAGGAGCAGCGAACGCACGTGGTCCTTTGAAGCGATGGTGCAGCCCGGCAGGATTTGCAGGCCAGGCGTAGTGGCGAGAGCAGCGATGGGGACGAGCCCGACATCGGCCTGATCGGAGGCCAGGCGCGTGGAACACTCCGAAGGCGACATGCGGTCGATCCGGTAACGCCGGGCGAGTATCGTATCGAGCGGCGGGTGCTCGAAATCCCACATCAACGGCGCGGGATTCAGAAAATCGATGGCGGCCACGCGCAGGCGCGGATCGTGCTGAGCGGTCACATGTTTTAGACTACCAAGACCCCTCTCAGGATTCGCGGCTGCCGAGCTTCTTACTCAACCGTAAGGGAGAAGCTGGCTGTGGCCGTGGTGCTGCCGGAGACGCCGGTCACAGTGATGGTGTAGAGGCCCGGCGTCGTGCCGTCACTGGACGGATTTGCGGCCGGCGTAATGTTGGCGGAGCAGGCGACAGCTCCACTGGCCAAGGCAAAAAAGAGCATGATCATGCCCAGGAAAGCGCGCCAGGCGCGGCGGCGCGTTGGAATGCCGAAGAAGAGAATGCAGGCCAGCGCCGTTCCGCCGGATGCATACCAGGGAAGGACGGTCCGCGCCGGATCGGCTGCTGCTGTCGTTCCGCCGGTCGTCGAAATGATGAGTGTTGCCGCGGCTGCACCGTTGCCGTTGATCTGGATGGAGTTCGAAGAGCCGAAACTCAACGCGGGAAGATTTTTGGCGCCCACGGGGCTGGAGACGATCGCGGCCGCCAGGCTGATCGCGCCTGCGAATCCGCCGGTGGATGCAATCGTGACCGTCGACGTATTACCGTTGCTCGCGCCCGGAGCGATGTCGACGGCAGTGGCCGTGAGGGTGAATGCAGGCGGTGTGTCCGTGGCGATGATCTCGTTCAGCGCACCCGAGGAACTGGCCGCAAACCCGGATGCTCCCTGGTAAGCAGCGGAGACGGTGAGGTCGCCTGGCGTTGCCGGTACTGTGCCTGAGTACGTCGCGATCCCCGAAGCGTTGAGCGCCGCAATCTGCGTCGTGGAGCCGATGTTGAAGGTCACATTTCCCGTGGGCGGAGCGGCTGCGTCCGCCGTTGTTACGGTTGCGGTAAGCGTGAAAGGCGAGCCCGCCATTAACGAGCCCCCTGCCGGCGTAATCGACAAGGCGATGGACGTGGGCATGGTGGCCACAGCCGTCACGATCAACGGAATGATCGTGGTGACTGTCCGGCTTCCGGAAGATCCGGCAACGGTCACGGCATAATTTCCCGCCG
>JASHQE010000195.1 GCA_030037705.1 Acidobacteriaceae bacterium
CGGTTTGGGCGGTGATGGGTAGAGCACGATGATGGGTGCCCCAGGTCTGTCCGCCGCGGCGGAAGACCTGGGAAAGCACAAATTCCAACTGTTCCGACTCTTTAAGATGGGCTGATTGGCATCGTGCTTTCCCAGGTCTCAGAATCGAGACCCTTCGACAAGCTCAGAGCAGGCTCTGGGGCACCCGGCAGCAGCCCGATCACCCAAGCGCTGTCATGTTGAGCGGAGTTGCGAGCGTTTTTTGCTCGCAACGGAGTCGAAACATCTGCGGTTCGTCTCGCAGCTCCACGGACAATACGCTCATCAAAGATGTCAAAGCAGCATCGTTTCCAGCCTTAAGCTTCGCGAAGAACAACCGCAGATCCCCTTCGACTACGCTCAGGGCAGGCTTTCGACTCGTCGCCGCGGCGGACTTCGCTCAGGATGACAGCGAATAGGTCAGGCGCCGTGCTTTCCCAGGTTTCATCCGCCGCGGCGGAAGACCCTTCGACAAGCTCAGGGCAGGCTCTGGGGCACCCGGCTGCAGACCGATCATTCAAGCGCTGTCATGTTGAGCGGAGTTGCGAGCGTTTTTTGCTCGCAACGGAGTCGAAACATCTGCGGTTGTCTTTGTAAAGGCGGCGTGGGTTGACCTGAGTCGAGATTGGCACGATGTGGAACCTGCCGATTGCGGATCGCATCGATGGTTAGAAGCAACCGCAGATCCTTCGGCTTTCCGCCGCGGCGGACCACGGCGGACTACGCTCAGGATGACAGTGCTTGGGTTGGGATTTATGCTTTCCCAGGTTTCAAAATCGAAACCTGGGGCACCCAGGTCGTGCTCAGTCAGCCTGAAAAATATATTCTCAATTTCTTCGTGATTTTTTCTTGGCGCGGACGGATTTTTTTGTTACAGTCTCGATCATCGGAATCCGGTAGTTGTTCCTACCGGTTCTGGACAACCCGCAGCGGGACACGCCAGTGCTTCTAACACCGACGTATCCCTGACCACCATCACCTTCGACAGAAAGGCAATGCCATGGCTGTTTCTAAAAGTACTAATCAACCCACTCCCCGCGCAAACCCTCCCCAAAAACCCCTCTCCGAACTGGATATGGAACCGGATGCGCCGGTGCGGCCACCGAACTATCCGCCGGAAATCGGCATCAACTTTACCGAAGCCGTGGGCAAGACGGTAGCCTACATCAACTACGTCGATGACGCGCCGGAGTGGCAGTCGCTGCAAGTACGCTTTACGGATGGCACGCTTCTCGCCTTTGACCTGTTGCCTCGTGTGCGTGTTCGTCTGCGTGTCCAATACATGGAATCGCGCGGCGACGAGCTGGAGATGATCCGCAACTACGGGATTGTGGAGGACAGGAGGGCGAGCCATGAGCAAGAAAAATAAAGCGCCCGGCAACGCAGAGTCCTCAACAGGCAAGTTGACGGGCAAGTTCCGGCCCGGTCCGGCTGGCACGTGCGAGGCGTTCCTGTTTGAGTTCAGCAACGAACGCGGCCATCTGACGGATGGCCATCTTGATGCGGAGAAGACCCTTGCCACCACCCATCGCATCGCCGCGGGCTCGATGCTGGAGGCCATCACATACATGGCGCAGTACGAACCGGATTTCCATATCTGGTCGGTCCAAAAGATGGGAGCGATCGTGCTGCTCTCAGGATCGCGATACAACTGAATTATTCAAACTGAGACACTGCCCAAAGACCCTATTCTGCGATTGCTGTCGATCGCAGAATAGGGTCTTCGCTCGGATCGTAAAAGGCTACTGTGCGATGCCGTCCATCTTGGCCTGGTATTGGATGACCTTCTTGAGCGTATCGTAGGGCGCATTGGCGGGAATGGCGCGGCCGTCGATGACCAGCGTGGGCACGGAGACGATACCGACATCGCTGGCCAGCTTGACCGATGCCTCCACCTGCGCCTTCACCTCGGGCGTTGCCGCGCAGGCGGAGATCTTTGCCGGGTCCTCGCCGGCTTTCGTTACGGCGCTGTTCAGGGTGAGCGTCGCGCCGTCGGGAGTGGCAAGCCCCTCCTGGCCATCGAAGACCGCCGAGGCAAACTGGAAGAACGCATTGCTTCCTCCTGTCTTGGCTACGCACACGCCATACTCGGCAGCTTTTTCCGACTGCGGATGAATGGAGATGATGGGGTTGTTCTGGAAGACAATACGCGCGTTAGGGAAGTCCGCAGCGAGCTTGTCCATATTGGCCTGCGCCTCTTTGCAGTGCGGGCACTGGAAGTCGGCGAACTCGACCATCTCGAAGTTCTTGGAGGCAGGTCCGTGATAAGGACCGTCGGCGCGCTGCTGCAACTGCGCACGATTCTCCGCAAAGGGCTGCGCGCCGAAGGGAATCACGTCGTCGCCGGAGATGATGTGCTTGCCGTCAGGAAGGGCGAAGAACTCAAGAGCCTGTGGCTTCTCCTTGCCGGTCTTGTCGCCAACGAAGATGACCACCTTGCTCAAGCCCTCCACCGGAGTCTTGAGGATGGCCTGCACCTGCCACATGCGGGTCTCGTCATAGCCCCAGTTCGCTTCAAGAAAGGCATTGACCTCATCCTTGGTGGGCGTGGACGCGGTGAAGTTGGCCGGATCGGGCTTGGGAAACGTGGGTGGTCCCGCAGGGGCGGGAGCGGCGGGCTCTGGAGAGGATGGCGTGGCGGGGGTTTGCGCGGGCGCGGGTGGAACCTGAGTTTGCCCGTGGGCGGGGAACAGCGGCAGGAAAAGGGCCACGAGTGCGAAAACGCTGAACAGGCGAGCGGACAGACGGATCAAGCGGTTCTCCTTCAAGATGTCTCAGGCGTTTCTCGCAGTCGTCAGCGGAAAACGCTGCATTTCGAATCGAGCGGCGCGAAAGCGCTGCGAACTCCAGACTCTAGCTTATACCTTCACTTTGACCGCGATGGGGAACCGGCGGCCCATGCCGAAGGATTTCGATGTAACCTTCAGAACCGGAGCGGCTTGCTGGCGCTTGTATTCGGCGCGCTCGATCAGCCGCACCACCTGTTGGACGAGTTCGATAGGGATTCCGTTTGCTTTTGCGATGCATTCCGGCGTCTCATAACGCTCGACATAGGCTTCGACGATGGGATCGAGAACCTCATAGGGTGGAAGCGAATCAGTATCCCTTTGGCCAGGGCGCAACTCCGCGGAGGGCGGCTTTTCGAGGATCGCCGCCGGGATGACTTCGCGTTCGCGGTTCAGCCAGTAGCAAACAGCGTAGACGCGGGTCTTGACGAGATCACCGATGACGGCCAGCGCGCCAACCATATCACCGTAGAGCGTGCAGTAGCCCACAGCCATCTCCGACTTGTTGCCGGTGGTGAGCACGAGCGCGTTGAACTTGTTCGAGAGGGCCATCAAGAGCGTTCCCCGGATACGCGGCTGAATGTTTTCTTCCGTGAGATCGGGGGCAAAGCCGGCAAAGAAGGGATCGAGCGCCCGCGCATACTCGGCGAAGATGGAGCTGATCGAGATCGTCTCGAAGCGAATGCCGAGATGGGCGGCAAGCTTTTCGCTGTCGTGGATGGAGCCGCTCGACGAATACGGGCTGGGCATGCCGATGGCTGTGACGTTTTCCGCGCCGAGCGCTTCGGTGGCGATGGCGGCGACAAGCGCCGAGTCGATGCCTCCGCTCAGGCCGACGAGAACCTTTTGGAAGCCGCATTTGCGGACGTAGTCGCGCGCGCCGAGGACGAGCGCGCGATAGGCAGCTTCGGTATCGTCGTCCTCGGGAGCGGATATCGGCAGCGCGGTGAATGGATCGACAACCACGAGATCTTCCTGGAAGGATGCAGCCTGTGCAATGAGCTCGCCGCGGCTGTTGAGGGCCAGCGAGGAACCGTCGAAGATCAGGCTGTCGTTGCCGCCGACCTGGTTGCACATCAGCACGGGAATGCCGTCGCGGCGCGCGATGGCGGCGAGCATCCCGCGGCGGAGAGCGCGCTTCGAGTGCCAGAAGGGCGATGAGGAGAGATTCATGTGCAGGTGCGGGTTCTGGCGCATCAGCTCTTCCATCGGATCGATGGTGTAGAGACGGCGCGGCCAGAAATTCTTGTCGTTCCAGGCGTCCTCGCAGATGGAGATGGCGAAGCGTACGCCATCCAGCTCGACGATCTGCTGCGACTTGGCGGGCGCGAAGTAGCGTTGCTCATCGAAGACGTCGTAGAAGGGCAGCAGGCGCTTGTGCTGCTCGAGCAGAAGAAGGCCCCGATCGAGCAGAACAGCGGCATTCACAGCCGGTTTGCCGCTCCCGGCTTGCGATGGCAGGGCGACGCCGGTAAGCACGGCGGTGGGCAGATCGCGCGTCGCTTCGGCAAGCTCGTCAACGGCGGAGCGGCAGCGGGCGAGAAAGCCGGGCTTTTCGAGGAAGTCCGCGGGAGGGTAGCCGCAGATGGCCAGCTCGGAGAAGACTGTGA
>JASHQE010000196.1 GCA_030037705.1 Acidobacteriaceae bacterium
TCCAAAGCCTGGCGGGCCGAATGGTTTACGGATGTTGCGGTATTCATGTTCATCTCCGTTTGATTGCCAATCCGCGCCGGTCGTCTTGGATTGCCCCGGCGGCAATCTCAAATGTACAGCAACCGGTCTCTCATAGACGACTGGAGAACCTTACCGCGAAGAAGCACTCAGCGTCAAGTAGGTGGAAGAAACGGCCAGATGCATCGGGGTAAATTATTGATTTATTAGCAACAAATACAAAAAGGGCTCCATCCCGGTCTGGCCAGGGAACGGAGCAAATCCTCTCTAAGGAGACCGTTCTCTTGACGAAGCAGAGCTGCCGACACTATATTTCGAAGCCGGGGTCCTGGCGGGAAAAATATCTTCATACGTGCTGCAGTTGCAGATCCATGTGTTCGGGAAGCGAAAATGACCAGCTGTGGTAGCCGCCTTGTTCGAGAGCACGTAACTGCGGGCCGGCTTGGGAAACCGATTTCGAACCCATCCTTAAGGAGAGAAGCGCGATGGACAGGAGAACCTTCAATAAACTCGCAAGCCTGGCGGCGATCGGCGCGGTTACCGAAGGGCCGGAAGCGTACGGGAGATCGACGGACGAAACCGCTGCCTCGCTCAGCAAAGAGGTGGTGCTCGAAGACGATCAGTTTCTAGTGGCCTTCGACTCCGGTTCCGGTGCATTGACGCGGCTCAAGCGGAAACCGACGGGATGGGTCATCGAGCGCCGCCCTGAACTGGGTGTGTCATTTCGAATGCTGGTCCCCTTGCCGCACCAGCGCGCCAATTTTGTGCTCGGACAAAAGCAGCGCGCGTCGAGCGTCGAAAAAGTTCACGAGAACCAGGTGCGGATCGAGTGGAAAAACCTGACGAGCGAGCATGGCGGCGCTTTGCCGATCACGTTCACGGCCGTTGCAACACTTAAAAATGGCGTGCTCAGCTTCGAAAGCGAACTGCAAAACGATTCCCCGCTGTGGGTCGAAACGATCGATTATCCCTACTTTGGCGATGTAAATCCGCCTTCGCGGGATGAGGCTCTGCAATGGGAGGCGATGTGGTATGGAAATCTCGAAAACAAGGAGCTGTATCCCCGCTTCGGTAACGAGAAGGGCTATTGGGGTGTTCGTTATCCGATCAAGACCTATCAGTCCGATCACAGTCTTTACTGTCTGATTCAGGCCGCGAATCAGGGCCTGTATGTGGAGATGCACGATCCCACGCAACCTTACTTACTGGAGTACACCTTCGAGCAGCATCCGGGAACTGTCGAGCAGGATTTCGTTCCCAAGGAAGATGAGATTTCCGGGATGATCGTGCATCTCGAATTCCGCACCTGCCACTTTGTGTTTGCGCATCCGAATTCTTCCAAGAAACTCGTGCCGGTGATCATGCGCGGGTATGACGGCGATTGGCACGCGGGCATTGATGTGTACAAGCAATGGCGGTCGACGTGGTTCCGCGAGCCGCACATTGCGGACTGGGCGCTCGATGTCCATAGCTGGCTGCAACTGCAAATCGATGGCGCAGAGCAGGACTTCACGATTCCCTATCGTGAGTTGCCGAAATATGTCGACGAGTGTGCAGAGAATGGAGTAACCGCGATTCAACTCGTCGGATGGGCCATCGGCGGACAGGATGGCGGCGATCCGTCTCTCGATACAGATCCCGGATTGGGAACATGGCAGGAGTTGCATGACGCGATCCTTCATGCGCGCAGCAAGGGCGTGAAGATGATTCTCTTCGGCAAGCCGATCTGGGCCGACATGACGACGGAGTGGTATAAGAAAGAGCTCTATAAATATGCCGCGAAGGACCCGTACGGCATTAACTACGTTGCGGGAGGATATAGTTACACGACTCCGACGCAGCTAGCGGGAATCAATAATCGGCGCCGTGCGATCATGGATGTACAGTGCCAGGCCTATCGTGATATCGCGACGCGCGAGTTCGAGAAGACCGTTGCCTTGGGCGCAGACGGCTGGCTTTTTGACGAGGTATGCCATCACGCCGGCGTCTTTTATTCCTTTGCTGAGGGCCGAGGATACGAACCACCGGGTTACATCTATGGCGGTGACATGCCGCTGGCTGCGCAATTTCGCGCCGCTGCTGACAAGGTGAATCGCGACTTCATCTTTGCCGGGGAAGGCCCACAGGACTGGCTCATGCAGTATTACCCAGTCTCTTACTTCCGCATCGGCGAGGGTTCGCGGCCGGTATGCCGGTATCTCGATTCTCAGGCTCCGCTGGTGGTTGCGGTAACCGGCATCGACGATCGTGAAAAGTTAAACCTGATCTTTCTCAATCGTTATGTGATCAGTTATGAGCCGTTCAATTTCAAGGGGCATGTAACGGATTTTCCCTTGACGCTGGCCTACGGCAAGAAAATCGATGCTCTTCGCCGCAGATACAGAGAGTATCTGTGGGACTCGGAGTTTCGTGACACGCTGGGCGCGAAGGTGACCTCGACAAATGGCTCGCCACGGCATAGCGTCTTCGTCGCCAAGTCCGGAAAGCGCGCAGTCGTTGCGATCAATCTGCAGATGGACAAACCGATGACGGTGCAAGTGGAATTGCCGAATGCGGGAAAGTTGATGGTGGTCTCGCCGGAGCAACCAGAGATGCAGCCCACTTCCGGCACATTCGAAATCCCCGCGCGCTCTGCGGTGGCGGTGCTGGAGCAGTTCGGTTGAGATTCAGGTGCGCGCGTGAAGCATAGATTTTCTATGCTGCGCATTTCTACTGCATCGCTGCCGCTGCGATCAACGCATCGAGGGCCGAGGTCTGCCGCGTTGCATCGGCTGAGTCGAAAGGGCCCTGCCAGAGCGCGCCGAATTGTGAACCAGCGTTCCGATCGTTGGCGAGGATGCTGGCTGCATTAGTTTCGGCAAATGCCTTGTACTGCGGATTCGGCGCGGCGGCGTAGAGAGCCATCAGGTTGCGCAAAAAGATTCCCTTGAACTGCGGCGCATCGCCTCCAGAGACAGATTTCTCATTAAGAACGCTACCGGCAGTGGACAGGTTGGCGATGGCGGCGGTGGCGATTTCTTCCGCTTGCGGTAACAGCGTGGGGTCTTGGTCGGCTTTCGAAAGTTCGACGAGCCCCCCGAGAATCACGCCCTGGTTATAAGTCCAGGTGTTTCCGCCATTGTTGGTGCACGCATTGGGATTGGTTGAAGTGAGCCCGTCGTTCACGAGATTCCGCGCATTCATCATGCCGGAGTTCTTGAACCACGTCCACTCCTGCTGTGCCCATTTCAAATAACCCGCCGATGCGCGTCCGGTTGTTCTGTTCGCGAGCTTTGCCGCAATGGTGAGAAACAACTCGTTCGGGATCGCGTTCTTGTAGGTCTTCGCAGTGCTCCACCACACACCGCCGCCACAGGTAGCCGTATCCCAGGCTCCGGTCATGGCAGCAAAGATGGTCTCGGCCATGGAAAGATAGGCGATGTTGCCGGTCAGGTCGTAGGCGTCAATCCACGCAAGAGCCCACCAGCCATCATCGTCATAGTAACTGTTTACAAAATTGGTGTGGGCCGCCTGAGCCGCGGTAAATGTGTTGGCGAGAACGGAATTGTATGCAGTGCTGCCGGAGACTCGCTCGTAGTTTGCCAGCACAGTGATGGAGTTGGCCGTATGCCACCAGCCTGCAGGAGAGGCGTACAGTCCTGTACTCGGCGCATACCATTTTTGCAAAGTCTTCACGCCCGATGCAGCCTGCTGCAGGTAGTCAGGCGGCGCGAACGATGCATCTACTGCCGAATTACCGTCTGCGCTGTAACTAGAAGAAATAAGAACGACGAGGCAGAGGGTAAGAATCAAAATATGCTGGCGGCGGATTGTCTTGGTGAGCATGGGAACACGCAACAGAGCGCAGGATCAATCTTTCGATAGATTACTTCATTGGCTTCCATCACTCCTAATACGTTCGTCACCTGTTGCAATGCAACAACGGGTAGTGGTGCCGTTTGAAATCTTCTGGCGCGAGGGCCCGCGGTAAACTTGAGTCATGCCGAAGCGTAAGCTCTGCCTCGTGGCGCAGAGCCCGCACAGTCTTTCTTTTCTGCCAAGTTTCTTGACAGCGAAGATGATGGAATGCGAATAGACCCAGAAGCACAAACGCAAACAAGATGAATTTTGCGACATCGATTCCGGACTGGAATTCGCTTGATGCAGTCAGGCGCGTCCATGCCGATTTGGAATTCGCTGCGCTTGCATTCTTTGTGCTACTTGTCTTTTTCGATATTCTTGCCCATCTTTCGAAAGATGACAAAAGT
>JASHQE010000197.1 GCA_030037705.1 Acidobacteriaceae bacterium
CTGTTCCCTGCTTTCAGGAGGCACATTGGCGCGATTTACCGGGGTGTTGGGGATTCTGGCGGTTTTGCTGGCTGCCTGGCTTGGTTCCACAGACCGCAAGCGGATTCGCTGGCGCACCATCTTCTGGGGTCTCGGCCTGCAATTCGGATTCGCGTTCCTGGTGCTGCGCTTCAGCTTCGGCCAGCAGGTCATGAATCGCGCCGGTGCGGTGGTGACGAATATGCTCTCGGCCACGTTTGCGGGGACGCAGGTGCTGTTCGGCGAGCTGGGACTTCCCAATGCCGGACGGTTCGGAGCGTTGATTACGGACAAGGCGCATCCTGCTGCGGGAACCATCTTTGCCTTCCAAGTGCTGCCCACCATCATCTTCATCTCGGCATTCTTTGCGGTGCTGTACCACATCGGCGTGATGCAGATCATCATCCGCGGCATGGCTTGGCTGATGCTCAAGACGATGCGCATCTCGGGTGCCGAAAGCATGAATGTAGCGGCGTCGATCTTCATGGGACAGACGGAAGCGCCGCTGACGATCCGTCCGTTTCTTTCGCGCGCCACGCGCAGTGAACTCATGACGATCATGACCAGCGGCATGGCGCACGTCTCGGGCGGCATTATGGCGATGTATATCGCGCAGGGGGTGGAGGCACGGCACCTGCTTTCGGCAGTCATCATGACCTCGCCCGGCACGATTCTGATGGCCAAGATGCTGGTGCCTGAAACCGAAGTGCCCGACACCGAAGGCAAAGTCGTCATTCCCAAGGACGAGCTGCACAAGGAAGAAAATCTGATCGGCGCCATTGCGCGCGGGACGATCGACGGCGGCAAGCTGGCGCTGAATGTGGCGATCATGCTGATCAGTTTTCTGGCGCTGGTGGCTCTGCTCGATATGTTGCTGGCATGGATTCACGGCAGCGCGGCCTGGTTCCCGAGCAGCCTGGGGCAGATTCTCGGCTTTGTGGGCGCGCCGGTGGCGTGGCTCATCGGTGTGCCGTGGCATGATGCGCCGGCAATCGGCAATCTGCTGGGCACGCGCATGGCGCTGAACGAGGTAGTCGCTTACATCGCCCTCGGCGCGCAGAAGGCCGCGCTCGCGCCGCGTTCTTTCACCATCGCCACGTTCGCGCTCTGCGGCTTTGCGAATCTCGGCTCGATCGGGATGCAGATCGGCGGCATCGGCGCGCTGGTTCCGGAGCGGCGCAACGATCTGGCCAAGCTGGGCGTCCGCGCGATGCTCGCCGGGACGATGGCAAATCTGATTTCGGCTTCGATTGCAGGGATCTTTCTGGGGTGAATGTTATGAACCGCAGAAAAACGCTTCGATCTATTCGTCCATAAAGAACACGTATCGGGCGCCCCACCCTCGCGGCGTTTTGTCTTTGCCGCTAGGGTGGGCTTAAGATTGCCTCAACATGCCCGTCAAATTGGAACGGTTTCAACACACAGGTGAACTCCACTTCCTTATCTTCAGTTGTCACCGTCTGCTTCCGTATCTCGTCCACGCATCTGCAGGTCAGCTCTTTCTCCAAGCGCTGGAGACGATGCGCAGACGATATGTCTTCTTTATTTTCGGCTATGTCGTCATGCCCGAGCATGTTCATTTACTCCTTTCTGAACCGCGACGCGGAGCTTTGGCTCGTGCCATTCAGGCGCTAAAGACATCTGTCTCCAAACAATCTCCGCAACGACCGTTCTGGCTTTCGCGCTACCACGATTTCAATGTGTATTCTGAGGCGAAGCATATCGAGAAACTTCGCTACATTCATCGAAATCCGGTAACACGTGGACTCGTCTACGGACCCGAAGATTGGGAATGGTCGAGCTTTCGGCGCTATCTCACTGGTGAGCCGGGAGTCGTGGAGATCGAGTCGCCTTGGACTGTGGATCGACGGCTTGGGCTGGAGATACCTGAGTGCCAAGGCCAATCACAGGCAAAGAAGCCCCACCCACCCTAGCCGCAAAAGCAAAAACGCGGCGAGGGTGGGGCACCCGTATTTCATGGCTAAGCGGTTAAGAACTTTCGCCATTTAGCCGCCGCATGCGGTAGACAATCGTCAGCGCGGTGACTGTGCCGCAAGTAAGGAAACTGGCGCCGAGACCGATGATGAGCGAGTTGTCGTGCTCGTAAAAGCCGTGAACGACGCCGAGAATTTGTAGCAGGCAGAAGCCGCCGAAGGTGACGAGCGAAACACCTTCATCGGTTTTCTTGCGCCAAACGGCCAGCGCCTGCGGCACAAAGAGCAGCGCGTTGCCGATCAGGCCAAGTCCGAAGATCCAGGTGACAAATTGCCTCATGCCTATTTTTTCTCCACGCGAGATAAGCTCGCTGGTTCTATGGTCTCATCCACGGCGGGCGGCTTTGCGTGTGGCTTCAAATCGAGGGCAGTCCTGCGGAAACAATGTGATGGGTCGCTTGAACGCGGGAATCGAATACGGCATCTGACGCATTTAGCGCTGCCATGCGCGCGCCGAGGATCGTTTGAGCAAGATCTTTTGCATTATGGTTTGCGTAGCGTTGGGCGCGCCGGCGATAGACGGAGGACAGACGCAGACTGTCCCCGCACGGCCGCAACCGGAGCTGAAACCCGCGCCGCCTACGCCCATTGCCATCGAGAAGGCCGAACTCGGCGACAGCAACACCTGGAATCCGGAGTGGGACAAACTTATCGAGCAGGCGCTGCCGGCAGAACTGCTTGCGCCGGAACGCGAGCGTGAGGTTAAGTCGCTGTGCCCGCAGTTCAAGTATCTTACGGATGCAGATAAGCGCGCCTTCTGGGCTTATTTCTTCCAGGCGCTCGCCGGGGCTGAAGCGGGCCTGAAACCGACCGCCAACGTGCGCCACAAAGATCCTGAAGTGGCCGTGATTGATCCCGTAACCAAGCGCGTGGCGCGGCAGGAGGGATTGCTGCAACTGGCCTACATGGATAGCGAACGCTATAGCTGCGATTTCGATTGGCAGAAAGACAAGGAGCTACCGGAAAACGATCCGGCAAGGACAATCCTGCAGCCGGAAAACAATCTGCTCTGCGGCATCAAGATTCTCGACAATCAATTGATTGTGCAGCACAGGCCGGTATTGAACAAATCGAGCTATTGGGTGACGCTGCGGCCGGGCACATACAGCTTTCAAGTCTTCTGGAAGCAGATGGCTAATGAGCCAGATGCCTGCGGTGCGCCGCATATTCGAAGGCGCTGGCCGTGGCAGCGCGGCTTTGCTCCGGCATCAGAAGCTGCGAACGAACCTAAAAGTGCGGGCGCTGCAGCAAGCGCGCCCGCAGCAATGGGTGAGCCTGCAGCCGCTGCTGCCCACTAGAATTTGATCAGGTTCAGTGGCCGAATCGAGCCAAGCCACGTGCTTTAGCTTTGGCTGCTTCCTCATCACGGTTGCGTGGCGGGGCGGTGGTTTCCAGCCGGCTCAGGAGCCGCAGGGAAGCTTCGGCAATCTCATCGATGGCTGCGTTGAATGCAACTTCATTGGCCTTCGAAGGCTTGTTGAATCCGCTCACCTTGCGCACATATTGCAGAGACGCGGCGCGCACTTCATCGGCGGTGACCGGCGGATCGAAGTTAAAGAGCATTTTGATGTTGCGGCACATCAGACGAAAACTCCATCGGCAAGATTGGTCGCGAAGACTCCTGCTTGCATTCATCATCACTGTATCGCTCGCCTGTAAAATCGGCAATACGCAATGCTGAAACGAAGAACCGCATCCTTTCTTGTTCTCCTGCTTTTGGTCTCCGTGCGCGCGAGCACGGCGCAGCGGGCGTTTGCCGGCTTCGACAGAAACGACTATCCCGGCGATGCGGCGTTGCCGGTGCTGCGGCAGACGTTTGGGTATACCGGATATTGGCTGAACAATCCTCCCGGTGAGCACGCAAATAGCTGGTCCGGCAAGCGGGCACTCCTGAAGCGTTATGGCTTTGGATTTCTGGTGCTGTTCAACGGACGCATCGATGCCGGATTGAAGGGCCGCGATGCAGCGCAGCTTGGCGCTGCAGATGGAAAAGCGGCTGTTGCCGAGGCGCTACGCGAGGGATTTGCGCGCGATGTGTGGATCTTTCTCGATCAGGAGGAGGGTGGACGGTTGCTTCCGGAACAGGCCGACTACATCTTCGCATGGATTGACGCGGTGCGCGCGGCCGGGGCGCGCGCGGGGGTGTACTGCTCGGGAATCGAAGTGCATGACGAGGGCGGCGTGATCAGCACGGCGGAGGATATTGCGGCACGCGAAAATGAGCAAGCGAAGAACCTGTCCAAAGAAAAAAACGCGGAGCGCCTGGCGCTGTGGATTGCGAACGATGCCTGCCCGCCGGCTCCAGGCTGTGTTCCTGCAAGGCCTCCGAGCATGGACGCGCTGCCGGCGGATGTGCGGCGCTTTGCAAGTGTGTGGCAATACGCGATGTCGCCGCGCCGCATGGAGTTCAGCGCCGCGTGCCCCAAGAACGATGCGCCGGACGGCAACTGTTATGCGCCCGGATTGCCGCAGGGCGCAAACTCATTTGTGGATCTCGACACGGCGAGCTCACCGGACCCTTCGGAAGACCACTGAGTTTCTTTCGCGCTTTCAGCAAGTAGGAACCCAGCCTGCATCAAGTCCCGCGCATTGAGCCTGTAAAATGGCGAGAACAGAATTGCCATGAGCTACTACAACGATGTCGCCGAAGCAGCGGCTTATCTCAAACAAAAGATCGATCCGCTTGCGCCGCGCGTGGGCATTGTGCTGGGCTCGGGACTGGGCGCGGCTGCAGAGGCAGTTGCAGACCCGGTGATCGTGTCCTACGGCGAGATTCCGCACTTTCCGCAAGCGACCGTCGAAGGGCATTCGGGGCGTTTCGTGACCGGAATGCTGGGCGGCGTGACGGCGGCCATCATGCAGGGGCGCGTGCATTCCTACGAGGGGTATTCGCCCGCGCAAGTGACCTTCCCCATGCGTGTGCTGGGCGCGCTGGGAATGCGCGCCGTGGTGCTGACGAATGCGGCGGGCGGCATTGCGGAGGGGTATCGCGTGGGCCAGCTTGTGGCGCTGGCAGATCATATCAATCTCATGGGCTGGAATCCGTTGACCGGGCCCAACGAGCCACGCTTTGCGTGCAGGCCGGGTGCGGGACTGCGCTTCTTCGATATGACCGAGGCCTACAGCAGGCGGCTCCGTGCGCTCGCGCACGAGGCTGCGCGCGAAGAGGGATTTGCGCTCGACGAGGGCGTTTATCTGGCCACGCCGGGGCCAAGCTTCGAGACGCCGGCAGAGATTCGCGCCTTTCGCACGCTGGGCGCAACGCTGGTGGGCATGTCCACGGTGCCGGAGACGATCGTGGCGCGGCACATGGGCATCGAAGTGCTGGGCCTTTCGTGCGTGACGAACCTGGCCGCGGGGCTGGGCCATTCTCTCCTGAGCCATCACGAGGTGTTTGAAGCAGGGCGCCAGGTGGAAGCGCGGCTGGCCGCGCTGCTCACGCGCCTTGCGCCGCAGATTGCGGCGCTGCTGGAAAACGAAGCGTGAACAGTGTGGAGCTGACCTAGTGTGGTGTCCCAGAAGTTTATAGCATAAGTCGAAGTCCCGAACTACAGATCCTTCGACTCCGTCCGCCGCGGCGGACGTTGCTCAGGATGACAGCAGTAGTTATGCTGCGAACTTCAGTTACAGGACACTAGCTTCTCAATAAACTGATCGAGTTGATGAAGGATTCATTTTGTTGAACCCGTCAGCGCCGCCACGGGCACCAGCATGTCTTCTTTGCGCATGACCAGGTTGGTGGCGTTGAGGGTGGCGAGCTCGAAGCCATGGCCATGGGTAATGGCATCGGTGGGACAGGCTTCGACGCAGTAGCCGCAAAAGATGCAGCGGTTGTAATCGATGTTGTAGACCTTGGCGTAGCGCTCCGAAGAGGAGATGCGGTGCTCCTCGGTGTTTTCGGCGGCTTCGATGTAGATGCAGTTCGAAGGACAGGCCGCGGCACAGAGAAAGCAGGCTACGCATTTTTCCAGGCCGTTTTCGTCGCGCTGGAGGACATGCGCGCCGCGGAAGCGCTGCTCGAAGACCGCGCCGCGCAGAGGGCCCGGGCCATCCGGGTAATTTTCCACCTGCGTGGGCTCGAGCATCTCGCGAAAGGTGATGCTCATGCCCTTGGCGATGCCCGCGACATTGCGCACGATCGACATAGCACCAGTATACGATGAATACGGGAAGGTGGCACGATGCGGAGAACGGTTTGGATAGCGACGGCACTGATGGGTTTGATAGCGTCGACGGCAGGCTTGCCGGCGCAGAGCCCGCAACAACATCCGCCGGCGGACCGGCAGATGTCCAGAATGACGCCGGAAGTTCCCGCACCTCCGGAAGCGCTGAAGATCACCTTCGGCGATCAGTCCGCGGAGTGGACGCCGGCAACGCTGGCCCCGCTGCCGCATACCACCATCACGGTCTACAACGAGCACGCGAAGAAGAATGAGACCTATGCGGGCGTGCCGCTGATCGATCTGCTCGTGAAGCTCGGCGTGCCGGACAAACCGCACGGCAAACAATTCCGGATTTATCTGGTGGCCGCGGGGTCGGACGGCTATGAGGTGGTGTACTCACTGGGCGAAGTGACGCCGGATGTGCACGACGGCACGGTGCTCGTGGCTGATAGCCAAGACGGTAAGCCGCTTGCTGACGATGGGCCGTTGAAGATGGTGGCGACGGGAGAAAAGCGCCCGGCGCGATGGGTGCGCAATCTGGTCGCGGTCCGCGTGCTGACGGCGGAGTGATTGCGCAGCCCGGTGCGCCTCAATGGGAGCCTGGCGGTATGGAGCGGCCGCGGTTATTGGCTGGCGGCGTGGTGACGGGACGACGCTCGGGATGGGGATTGACAAGGGATTGGCAGAGAAGTGAGTCCTGGCCGCGAGCCAAGCCTCCCACGGCATCCTGGCCGCGGCAGAGGCGAAGCTTCATTTCATCCGCTTGCTTGCCGGTAAGAACGACGGTGCGGTCGAGACCGCTGAAGGGATCGCGGTCATAACGATAAAGAACATCTGCCGATTCTTCCTGCTTGCCGTGGTCGAAGTGATTCCAGGTGCAGAGCTCCACGTGGCCGTCGCCTTCGGCCATGACAGCGTAGACCTGGGTCCACGATACATCTGAGGATTGATTTGCGTTCCAGACGGGCGCACCCTGGCCGCCGTTCATCCAGCGGGCGCCCCATGCGTGGTGCGCCACGTCGTAGTAGAAGGCGGTGAAATAGGTGCTGGCCGAACAGTTGCGGCAGTTATCGTAAAGCGCGGTCAGGTCTTCCGACGCGCCGTCGGCGAATCGCTCCCAATCGAAGAGGTGCAGGTTAACACCTGTAACGAGCTGCGCAGTGACATGGCTGGTAAGCGAGACGCTCCACACGGTAAAGGTGTCATCCTCGGGCAGCGATTGCGGCGTGGCGCGATAGCTGGTGACGACGAGGGCAGCGTCGTATGCGACGCCGATCTCGCGGATGGCGGTCCATTGATCAGTCTGCAGCGCGCGCGTAACCCAGGCGATAATGTCCTGATCGTTGGCCGACTTCGAGTGGAAGTTGATCCAGCGGAAGGCGTCGGAGGATTGCTGCGCGGGAAGGGATACGACAAAGGCAAGTACGGCGGCAATCAAGCAGAGACTTCGCCGCGCCATGAGGCAACACATAGCGCGAATTATAGTGGAAGAAGAGGTGTGCCTGATTGAATCGAATCATTCGAGCTGCTTACAAACGTCTGGGAATTGTCCACGTTGGAAGGCGCAGAGTTCGAGGCTTGATGGATTTCATTGAAGACCGCAAAATCGACACGGTAATCGATGTAGGCGCAAACGCAGGACAGTTCGGTGAATCTCTCCGGGCAGACGGATATCGCGGCAAAATCGTATCGTTCGAGCCCACCGCATCGGCATTTCAGATTCTTTCCCAGAAAGCAGCATCCGACGGCAACTGGGAAGCCCATCCTTGCGGCCTGGGCGCGACTCCGGGAACGGCCGTCCTGCACGCCTCCCAGCTTTCGGTATTTAATTCGATTCTCGAATTGAGCGACGCCGCGCAGCTTCACGATAACCGCATGGCCGTCGATCATACCGAAGAGATCGTCATTCGCACCCTCGATCAGGTCGCGAAACAAGTAGACGGACAGATACTGCTGAAGATCGATACGCAAGGCTATGAAAGGCAGGTCATCGACGGCGGCCGGCGAACCGTTGCGCGGACAGTTGGAATTTTGATGGAACTGCCGGTGATTCATACGTACAAGGAGGAATGGCATCTTCACGAAGCGTTGCAATATATGTTCGACATCGGCTTCGTTCCCGCGCAGATTCAGGCAGTGGGTTATCACGGCCTCGATAACGTATCTGCTGTTGATTTTGATTGCCTGTTCCGGCCGCGCGGCAAGATAGACGGCTGTAAGGCATGATGCAGCTTCGAACGACTTGCAGTATAAGGTGAGCTGCAGTGCTGTCAGGAGTGGCGCTCACGCGGATCGCTTTCCACAGCTGTGCCTGCATTGGCGCGAGCGGCAATGGCGCAACGCGCAACGGATCTGCGGACGACCGGTCTCTGGAGCGCTTGCTATACTTCAATGACGATGCGGTCTTTTACCATCGCCGCCGTCATTTTTGGGATCTTCATCCAACCCCTGTTCTGCAACGAGGCGAACCTCACACAACAAGTGGATCGGATTTTCGCGGCGCATAACCATGCGAACTCTCCAGGCTGTTCGCTGGGAGTCGTACGCAACGGAAGATTCGTTTATCGCAAATCATACGGCGCTGCAAGCCTGGAACTGGGAGTTCCGCTTTCGTCTGATTCCGTCTTCTATGTCGGATCAGTTTCGAAGCAATTTACAGCGGCCAGTATCGTGCTGGCCGCAGAGCAAGGCTTTCTTTCGTTGGATGACGACGTCAGAAAATATATTCCTGAACTGCCCGACTACGGCCACACGATCACACTGCGGCAGATGCTTTATCAAACCAGCGGTCTGCGGGACTTCTTCGATCTTCTCTATTTTTCAGGCCTCGACGCAGCGCAGTTCAACTCACCCGGCGAAATTCTCAAGCTGATCGAGCGTCAAAAAGGGCTTAATAATGCGCCTGGAGACGAGTGGGTCTACAGCAACACGAACTATTTTCTGCTCGGCATCGTCTTAGAACGCGCCGCCAAGAAGACGCTTGCCGAGTTTGCCGCCGAGAACATCTTTCGCCCGCTGGGGATGACGCACACGCGCTTTTACGATGATGCTTCAGTGATTGTGCCTGGACGGGTGGCTGCTTACGATCCAGGGAAGAATGGCAATTTTCTCGTTGACTGGTCTACGACCTACGCCGTTGTTGGCGGCGGTGGCCTGATGACCACAGTTGACGACTTGCTGAAGTGGGACAATAACTTTTACGCGAACCGGCTGGGCAAAGGAACGCTCGTGAAAGAGTTGGAGACCCCGGGCATTTTGACCCATGGCAGACAGAGCGCGTATGCCATGGGTCTTTTCTTGGGAAGCTATCGGGGATTGCCTACCGTGGAACATAACGGCGCCCTTTTTGGATATCGCGCCGACATTCTTCGTTTTCCGGACCAGAAATTTACAGCGGTCTGCCTGTGCAATGTTTCGGATGCCGGTCCTGAGGGTCTGTCCCGGAAGGTCGCCGATGTTTTCCTGAAGGATGATATGCAGCCAGACACAGGCGCAAGGCCGGCGACTGAGGGACACTTCTCTGATCCTGCGGCTTTCGCTGGCCGGTACCTCGACCCGCGCACGCACGTGATGTACTCCTTCACTGCCGCAGACGACAATCTACTGGGATGGGGTGGGGTCCTGAGACGCAGGAATGCCAATCAGTTCTATGATCTTTTTGGGGATGTCATCACGTTTGAAAGATCCGAAGGCGTGATGAAGGCTACGCTCAACATCCATGGCGAGATGTATTTCTCGGGCACAAGGCTGAGCGAGCTTCCCTGGAGTGAGGCGGTATTAAAGACCTTCGCCGGCATATATCGGAGTCCCGAACTTGAGGGTGCAATTCAATTGTCGCTTGAGCAAGGACATCTGCTCCTCAAAAATCGCACTCTTCCGCCGATCAAGCTGACTCCAATCGCCAGCGACGAATTCGATGCCGGAGGCGGCTTCGCAATTGTGTTCGATCGCGACGAGCGTGGGAAGATTTCCGGGCTGAAGGTGTTTGCGCCCGCCGCTCGGGGCATTGCATTCCAGCGGGACAATTGAATTGCACGCAGCACGCCCGGCATGGATTTTTTCCGGCTTGGACGACTCAGCGCTCCATTACAGTCCCAGCTTGGACCAGATTGCGTCCACTTTTGCTTTCGTCGCGCTGTCCATTTCGATCATGGCGGGCCAGGGACGGGTGAAGCCTTCGGCCTTCCATTTGCGTGTAGCATCTATTCCCATTTTGGATCCGTAGTTGGGCAGGCGCGCGGCGTGGTCAAGAGAGTCGATGGGCCCGAGGGTGAACTGGATGTCGCGCTCGGGATCGATATTGTTGGCAACGCGCAGGACGACTTCGGGGATGTTCTGCACGTCGCAATCTTCATCGACGACGATGATGCACTTGGTGAACATGGCCTGGCCAAGCGACCAGATGGCGTGCATCACCTTGCGCGCGTGGCCGGGATAGCTCTTTCTGATCGAGACGATCATCAGATTGTGGAAGACGGCTTCAACGGGAAGATGGATGTCGACCAGTTCGGGGATGGTCATCTTCATCGCGGGAAGAAAGATGCGCTCGACAGCCTTGCCCATCCAGGCATCTTCCATGGGAGGCTTGCCGACGATCGTTGCGGCGTAGATGGGATCTTTGCGGTGCGTGATACAGGTGAGGTGGAAGACGGGGTAGTCGTCTTCCATGGTATAGAAACCGGTATGGTCACCAAAGGGACCTTCGCTGCGCAGCTCGCCGAGCTCGACGTAGCCCTCGAGGATGATTTCGGCATGCGCGGGCACATCGAGATCGACGGTCTCGCATTTCACGATCTCGACGGGTTTGCCTCTGAGGAAACCGGCGATGAGGAATTCTTCGACCTCGGGCGGTGCTGGCACGATGGCGGAGAATGTGGTCGCAGGATCGGTGCCGATGGCGACAGCGACTTCGAGGCGTGAGCCCTGCAAGTTTCCCAAAGTCACTTGCGGCAGGCCGCCGATGGGGCCGTCAGGAATCGTTGTCGCTCCGCCGGCGGACTCAGCCATCATCGCAACACGTGCAGATTCTATCCCGGCCTGATCTCCCGTCCCCTGATCTCTCGTCCAAGAAGCTGCCGCACGCAGTGCATTGCGATAGTGCTCGGCGGCGACTTTCTGGCGCTGCCAGTGCATGCCGGTGGTCCGACCGTCGTAGATCTGCATCCGGTACATGCCGATGTTGCGCTTGCCGGTGCCGCTTCCCGATCTTGGATCGCGCGTGTGCACGCAGGGCAGCGTGATGAAGCGGCCTCCATCGTGCGGCCAGCACCTCAGAATCGGGAATGCGTTGAGATCAAAATTGTCGCGCAGGATGATTTCTTTAGAGGCCGCGTCTTTGGCGCTGACAGTTTTTGGAAAAACATTGGCCAGCTCGGCAAGCTGAGGCAGCATCTTGAGCTTGTCGAAGAAACCGCCAGCAGGAGGCTTGAGGTTGATGAGAGAGTGAATGCGCTCGGCGATTTCGTCGAGCTTTGCAACGCCGAGAGCGAGGGCCATACGGCGTTCGCTGCCGAACTGATTGATGAAAACCTTGTGGCCGGGATGACCCTTCACGTTTTCGAAGAGCAGCGCCGGGCCGCCGGGTGCATATTTTCCATCCTTAGCTCCGGCGCGCGCGCCGATCTTGCTGACGCGATCGGTGATCTCGGTGATTTCGAGCTCGGGCGAGACCTCTTCGCGGATGCGCTTCAGTTCGCCGTGCTTTTCGAGTGTTTTGATCCAGTCGCGCAGATCGTCGTAGGCCAAGAGTGTGCTCCGTGCGGTGGTGACCGTTCCTTCCTCATCTTACGTCTTTTCATCTCATTGCAATGGTTGTGCATGAAACGGCTTTGCTTTGAGGAACACAAGTATGCGATGCTCCGATAGAGATCAAGAAACGTTTGCGTTTCGTTTATGCGCAAGGTTGCGATTGGGTTTTTTTATTCCACTTAAGCGCACCAGGAGGTTACTGTGAGCCACTCCCCCAAGTACCATTGCCATCCTTATTTCAAATTGCGTAAGCAGGTAAAACGAATTGAACGATTGCGCCCGGAGGCCGCTGCCGCGACGCCGTGGACGGTTCCCAACCTCTGCGCGGCCTATAACTGGCCGGCGAATCTCGCCGGCGGCGGCGTGATCGCAATCGTGGAACTGGGCGGCGGATGGGTCATGTCGGATATGACCGCGTTCTTCCAATCGGTCAATCAGCCCGTGCCGTCGATCACGGATGTTTCGGTGGATGGCACCCAGAACACACCAAACCAGAGCGGACAGGCAGGCGAGGCCGACTATGAAGTCGCGCTCGACATTCAGGTAGCCGCGGCTTCCTACTACGCGGCGACGGGCAAGGCGGCGACGATCCGCATGTACTGGTCGCAGGATATTGCTTCGGCGGTGGAGAAAGCGACCTCGGACGGGTGCGATGTGTGCTCGATCTCGTGGGGCGCGGACGAGGCGGAGTGGGGCGCGACGGCGGCGCAACAGATGGAATCGGCAGCAGAATCGGCTGTGGCCGCGGGGATGGTGGTCTTTGCCGCAGCGGGCGATAACGATTCGAGCGATGGCGGCTCGACACCGGCGAATGTGGATTGCCCGTCTTCGTGTCCGCATGTGGTGGGCTGCGGCGGGACGTATAAGACCACGACCGAGGAAACGGTTTGGAATGATAATCCAGGTGAGACAGATGGCGAAGGAACCGGCGGCGGCTATTCGACCATCTTCCCGGTACAGAGCTTTCAGATTGGCGCACCGCCCGCGCCGGCGAACACGCAGTACGGGTCGGGCCGGATGGTGCCCGACGTGACGGGCGATGCGGACCCCAATACGGGCTACGAGATTTTTGTGCACGGATCGAGCACGGTGGTGGGCGGAACGAGCGCGGTTGCGCCTTTGTATGCGGGATTGTTTGCGGCCTTCGGCACAAAACTCGGGTTTGTTGCGCCGACGCTCTGGGAGAATCAGAAGGCCTTCAATGACATTACGCAGGGCAGCAACGGCTTCTACAGTGCTGCGGTTGGGCCGGACCCGTGCAGCGGGATCGGCTCGCCGATCGGGACAAGTATCGCGGCGCTGTTTGCCACACCGGCGTGAAGGATTCTTCCGGGGCTGGTCAGCTTGCCTGTTCGGCAGGTTGGATGGTTGTGAGCGCGGGGGCAACGGGGTCGAGCGGAAAGCCGAGGCGCTTCCATTCATCGAAGCCGCCGCGCAGAGGGCGCACGCGGTCGATGCCGAGCTTGTGCAGCGTCATGGCGGTTTTAGCGGCGGTGGCCTCGCTGGGGCAGGTGCAGTAGAGAACGATGTCGCGGTCGCGCGGAATCTCCTGGGCGCGTATCGTGAGGTCGTCCGGCGAGAGGTGCAGGGCGCCGGGCAAGGTGAAAGGGTCGGGCAACAGCTCGAGAGGATGGCGCAGGTCGACGATGTAGACCGGCTCGCCGGCATCGAGCAGGCGCTTGAGCTCTTCGGGTTCGAGACGGGCGGCGGCCAGGCGCTTCAGCACTGCGCGGCGGCGATAGAGACGGCCGAAGAAAAAGCCGAGGATGCCGAGTGCGAGCAGCGCGCCGGAGAAGCGGCCCACCCAGGCGAGCACGTTGGGATCGCGCTTGAGCAGGTCGCCGAAGCAACGGCCACAGGCGAGCAGGACGCCGGTCCAGAGCGCCCCGCCGATGCCATCGTAGAGCAGAAAGGCGCCATAGTTCATGCCGTTTTCGCCGGCCACGGGAGGGGCAAGGATGCCCAGTCCGGGAATGAACTTGGCAAACATCAGCATGACGCCGCGGCGGCGGCCGAATGAATCCTGCGTGCGGCGAACGCAGGTGGTGGGCTCAAGCGAGAGCTTGCAGAGGATGCGCAGGACATGATGGCCGTAGCGCCTGCCGATGAGGAACCAGCAGGAATCAGCGGCGAGCGCGGCGGTCATGCCGGCCAGCAGCGCCAGCGGGAAACTGATCTGCCCCTCGGCGGAGAGCGCTCCGGCAGCCAGCAAGACAGGCGTGGCCGGCAGCGGGACGCCGAGCTGTTCGACCAGTACCCAGGCGAAGAGCAGCAAGTAGCCGTACATCAGCAGAATGTGGGTTGGGAGAGCCATGGAACGCCCTGTGCTGCAGATTGAGAAAATGACGCCACCCGGCTCCGCAGTGCAGGCGGAGCGAAATGGGTGAACTTATCTTATCCGATGTTTGAACGGACGATTCGTTGCAAAGGGTTGTGGGAGAATGGCCCGACCAGGAGTTTTACGCACGGGAGCCGGCGGCGCGTACCACCTGTTCGATAAGCCAATCGGTCCATTGGCCCTGCTCGGCGGGGCAGGCCAGCGTATCGGGAGAATTGGCAAGGACGGCGCCCACGAAGTTGAGCACCAAGGGATAATGCACGTTAGCGTGGGCGGGCAGCATCTCGACCTGTGTGGTTCCGGCCGCGTTGCGGACGCGCAGTTCCGGCCCGTTCAGGGGGTCGAGGTTGAGCTCGCCTTCGGCGCCGATGATGCGGAACTGGTCTCGCGGCATGTGTGAGTTCCAGCGGACGTCGACGACGCCGTGGAGGCCGCCGGGCCATTGCATCAGAGCAGTCGCGGAGTCCTCGACTTCGAGGCGGTGGACTGCATTCGAGAGAAAGCCGCGGGCGCGCTCCGGCCTGCCGAAGAGGAAGTGCATGGCGTCGATGCGGTGTGAGCCGATGTCGTAGAGCGGACCGCCGCCGGCCAGTTTGGGATCAAGCAGCCAGCCGCGCGCCGCCTCTGGCAGCCAACCGTGACAGTTGGCCTCGACGAGCACGGGCTGGCCGATTGCGCCTTCGGCAATGAGCTGCTTGGCGCGGATCAGCTTGGGATAGAGGCGCCGGTAATAGGCGGCGCCGAGCAGACGGCCGGAGGTGCGGGCTTCGGCAACCATGCGCCCGGCCTCTGCGTCGTTCAAGGCCATCGGTTTCTCGCAGAGCACGTGCTTGCCGGCGCGCAGGGCGGCAATGGCCACATCCGCGTGCAGCGCGACGGGCAGTGCGATGTAGACAGCGTCGATCGCTGAATCTTCGAGCGCTTCCTCGATTGTGGGCCAGGCACGCGTGCCGGGATAGGCCTCGGCCTTCACCGGATCGCGCGTGATAAAGCCATACAATGTGCTGCGCCGTTCGGCAAGAATGGCCGGGATGACGCGCCGGCGCGCGATGTCGCCGATGCCGGCAACGATCCAGTTCATGTTGGCCATGCCCGGTCAGGATATCGTTCCGGCGGGAGGCGCGTCATGCGCAGCAAAAAAGCCGCCCCAAATCGTTCGTAGGGGCGGCCCTTTGCCGGAGAGAACTTTGCGTACTGATCTGCTACTGCGTGGCGCCCACCGGCGTGGCCGTGGTTGCGCCCGCATCGGTCTGGGCTTCCTGATTGCGGGTATGGAAGTAATCGCGGTTCCAGAGATTCCGGTAGAACTCGCCGGTGAGCTCGGCAGCGCGGGGACCGAAGACGGCGCGGCCTCCTTCGAGGAAGAAGACGGTTACCAGGCGGCCCTGGGGTGAGTTGGTATAGGAGGCGAACCAGCCGTAGCGGGTGCCTTCATTGGAGCAAGTGCCGGTTTTGCCGAAGACCGGGAACTCCTGGAAGTTGGTGCGAAGGCTGCGCGCGGTTCCATATTCGACCGCGCCGGCCATGCCATCGAGCATCTCGGGAACGTACTTGACGATGTCGAGCGTGCGCTTGACGCGGGGCTGGAAGTTGGCGATCTCTTCCGGCGTGGTCGGG
Source organism: Acidobacteriaceae bacterium (assembly GCA_030037705.1). GTDB lineage: Bacteria > Acidobacteriota > Terriglobia > Terriglobales > Acidobacteriaceae > Telmatobacter. Next base: position 15,879 of record JASHQE010000197.1, read on the forward strand.
TGCTGCAGATAGTAGAGCGTGCCATCATTAGCGAGGGCGGCAACGAATGCGCCGAGCTGCAGCGGCGTAAGCGAGACGCCCTGGCCGAAGCTGCACATGCGGCCTACGCCGCCGTCAGCAACGGGAATCTCGTGATCAGGATATTCGCCGAGCTGCTCGCCGGGAATGTTGTAGCCGGCCAACTCGCCGAGACCGAACTCGGTGGCGTAGTGACGGACGCGCTCAAAGCCCAGTTCCCTGCCCAGCTCTTCAAAGTAGAGATTGTTGCTGTGCGCAAGAGCCTGGGTCATATTCATGTGGAAGCCGTCGAGCCGGACCATGGTGTCGCGGGTGACGATGCCTTCAGAGAGAGCGGCCAGAGCCACAGTAAGCTTGATGGTGGAACAGGGCTCAGCGCCGGGCGAAAGCGCCAGCTTTTGGTTGACCATGGCCAGGATGCGGCCGTTCGAGGGATCGATCACAACCGCGGTACCGTTCAGGTCACCCAGAGCATCGATGGCTGCCTGGCGAACGACCGGGTCTTCACCGGCGGTGATATCGCCTTCACCAACCGTGCCATCGATGACGGAACTAGCCGTGAAGCGCTCATAGTAACGGTGGTGAACGAACGAGGCCCGGCGAAGGTGCGCGCCGGTTCTGACGGAGTGAACCGAATGTCTCGCTGGGATGGCCCTGGACGTCGCTCTAGCCGCGTGATGGCTAGCCGTGTGATGGGTCTCAGTAAGGTGCGGTTCCGTTGTCTTGGAATGATGGAGTTTTTGAGGAGCATCCAAGGCGCCAGCGGCCGTGGCGCCGATACTTGAGCCGACAAGAGCCAATCCGATTGTCCAAACGCAGGACACTTTCATCCCAGTCTACATCCCTTCAACCTTGGATTTCGTGCCGTGCGTTCGTCGCAAGGACGGCGCACTCCCCTCGTTTATCGGCAGCTTCCGCAATCCCATGCGCTTCATAGTGCGGAAACGAAGCTCTTGCGTTTCAATCCTTCCCAGCCAATGCCGCGCGGAAAGACAGCTTCCCCACCCGGCATAAAACGGTCCGGTTCTCCTCTTGTTTCTACAATAACCGAAGATGGAACCATGATGCTCCGGGGCGGCCCAAAAAGCTCTACAACTTTAGAGTGTTCCAAGGTAACGTTTGCGGCTGTTTTGGACCTTTTCGGGGCAAGGGGCGATTCGAGCACGCCGTAACCTTAGAAATTCCAATGGAAACCGTGCGCGAATGAATCGAGCCATTTGGACAGACCAGAAAACATCCCTCACAGGTTAAAACCCGGCACTGATACGGATGTTTTGCGGCACGAGTGAACTTCGTGCCCTGTTACAGGGCCTTCGACACAACCTTTTTCGCAAGCTCTAAAACCGTGCCCCATTGCAAAAACCTTCGCGTCCACGCTCATAAAGCGCGCTAAAACTGCGTTCTGCGCATAAATGCCGGCACATCGAGATCGCGCTCGGCTTCCAGATTGGCCTGGGAGAAGAGCGAGTTGACGCGCGGTGCGCTCGGCTCTTCCGCATCCGATGCGCGGGCACTCGATGGTGTATGGGGCGCGTACTCTTTGGGCAATGGCACGGTGCTCGCGACTTCTTCAAAAGGCATCGGCATGGCAGATTCCACCGCGCCGGCAGCCTCGGGCTGACGGGATGGTGGCGTGGCGACGGTAACAGTAGTGGCTACGACGGGCGCGGCCGAGGAAAAAAAGAAAGACTTTGCGGAACCGGAATCTTCATCCTCATCCTGGCTCATGAAGCGCGGCGGCGCGGGAACTGTGGGCTCGGCCTCGGCTGCCGGTTCAGGCTCAGGCTCGCGCATCCAGTTTTCGGGCGAGACAACCGGGACAGAAACGGGGACAGAAACGACAGGCGCTTCTTCGACGCTCAACATGCGGGCACGGCGCTCGGGCATCTGATCGCCGAAGCCGGTGGCGATCACGGTGATCTTCACCTCTTCGCCCATCTTTTCGTCGAGGACCGCGCCGAAGATGATGTTGGCGTCTTCATGCGCGGCGGACTGGATGAGCGACGAAGCCGCATTGACCTCAGAGAGCTTGAGCGAGCTGGAGCCGGTGATGTTGATGAGGATGCCGCGTGCACCGTCGATGGCGCCGGCTTCGAGCAGCGGCGAGGCCATAGCCGCCTGCGCCGCTTCAATGGCGCGATTCTCGCCTGCGCGGATGGCGGTGCCCATGACGGCCTGGCCCATGCCGGCCATCGTGGTCTTCACGTCAGCAAAGTCGCGGTTGATGATGCCGGGGATGGTGATGATGTCCGAGATGCCCTGCACGCCCTGGCGGAGCACGTCGTCCGCGATGCGGAAACTCTCGAAGAAGCCCGCGTCCTTGGCCACGGCGAGCAGCTTCTCGTTGGGGATCACGATCATGGTGTCGACGCTTTCGAGCAGTTCCTTCAGCCCGCGCTCGGCCTGCTGCAGGCGGCGCTTGCCTTCAAAGCCAAAGGGACGCGTGATGACGGCGACAGTGAGGATGCCCATCTCGCTGGCGAGCGAGGCAATGACCGGCGCGGCGCCGGTGCCGGTGCCTCCGCCAAGGCCGGCGGTGACGAAGACCATGTCAGCGCCTTCGAGCGCTTCAATGATTTTTTCGGAATCTTCAAGCGCGGCGCGGCGGCCGACGTCAGGATTCGCACCCGCGCCGAGGCCGGAGGTGAGACGCACGCCGAGTTGCAGCTTGACCGGAGCATGGGAAAGCTTGAGCGCCTGCACGTCCGTGTTAGCGGCGATGAACTCGACGCCCTCCATGCGCGCCTGGATCATGCGATTGACGGCGTTGCCGCCGCCGCCACCCACGCCGATGACCTTGATGCGAGCGCCGCGCGGGGTCTCCTCGTGATATTGAATGCGCATCTCTCCGGCTTCTTTTTTAGGCTGGTCGATTCTAGATTGTTCCATGGCTGCTGAGATCCTCTCCGATTCTAAAAACTCGCTGCAAACATGGCGCGCAGTTTCGCGCGCAAACTATTGTCTTCCGCGGCGCGCATCATGCGGGTCCGGTGCGCGTAGAGCAACATCCCGATGGCCGCGGAAAAGCCGGGATGAGCAAGCTCGCCGGGCATGTGCGAGATGCGTACGGGCAAGGCGGCGCGGGCAGGCACGCGGAGCTGGCTCTCGGTCACATCGAGCAGGCCGGGCAACAGCGAGCCGCCGCCGGTGAGCACGCAACCGGCGCCGAGCGCATCGAAGACGCCGCCGTGACGCAGGTTCTCCCTGACAAAATACATCAGCTCACGAGCGCGCGGCTCCAGAATCTCTGCCATCATGCGCAGGGCCAGACGCCGCTGCTGCGGATTGGCGATCTCGATCTCTGCCTGTTGCGGCACGGCCGTCACGACGCAATGACCGTATTGCCGCTTCAGCTCTTCCGCCTGAACGACGGGCACCTGCAAACCGATGGCGAGATCGTTGGTGAAATGCGCGCCGCCGATGGGCACGGATGCAGTGTGCGCCGCTGCGCCCTCGAAGAAGACGATCATCTCACTCGAGTGCGCGCCGATATCGAGCAGACAGACGCCGAGTTCGCGCTCGTCGGTCGAGAGCGTGCATTCGGCGGAGGCAATGGATTCGAGAACCGCCTCGGTGACTTCAAGGCCGGCGCGATTGGCGCAGGTGACCGTGCTTTGCAGCGCGGAGCCGGAGCAGGTGGCGATGTGCAGATCGACTTCAAGCTGCGCGCCGATCATGCCAACAGGATCGAAGATGCCCGGCTGCTCGTCGAGGATGAACTGGCGCGGGAGCAGATGAAGGATTTCGCGGTCGGCGGGGCGCTCGATGGCGCGCGCGCTTTCGACAGCCGCGCGCACGTCTTCGCGCGTGATCTCGCGCATACGGCTGCCCAAACGGAATCCGCCGTTGGAGTTGACGCCGCGCACGTGCGGACCGCCAACGCCCACTACGCACTCTTCGATGTTGATGCGTGCTACGCGCTCACACTGCTCGTTGGCCGCGCGCACCGCCCTGGCTGCCGGGCTCAACTCAGCGATCAAACCCTTCCTCATGCCCATCGAATCGACGACGCCATGGCCACGATAGCGCAGAGCGCCTTCGTTCAGGTCCGCTGCGACCACACGCGTATGGGCGCTGCCGATATCCAGGACGACGATCAGATTATCTGGCGTCTGGTTCATCGGCTCACTCACCCTCCCCCGAAGCCATCGTGGCGCGGATTCCATCAGCAGGGAGTTGCTGAATTTTATTGAGAGCAGTGCGGTGCGCCTCCGCGCGTTTCTTTTTCTGCTCGGTTTTTCTCTTGGCGGCGGAGTTGTTGCCCGTGGCTTCTGGTTTTTCCGGCGTGGCGCTTGTTACCGGCTCGCCAGCCGATGGCTTGCCGTCCGACGGAGTGCTGGCATCGTCTGCGGTTGTGGAATCGGCTGAAGCTTCTTTGCCCGAAGTCATCTGCAGCACGACCTGGTGATCGTAACGCAGATCGACCGCGGCGAGATGCGGATACTGCTGCCGCCACTCGACGATATGCGCCTTGTAACGCTGATAGCGCTCTAAGAAATGGTCTTCGCCGAAGTGCGCCAGAATATCGCCGCCCGGCTCCGGCATGAGCACGCGGGCATCTTCGGGATCGGTGAGATCGATCTCGGAGATCTGCTCGGAATCGTGCTGGCCGGTCGAATCGAGATCGGCCAGCATGCGCAGGTAAACGGCCATGCGCGCCTTGCGCGCGGCCGCGGGATCGCCTCGATCGATGCCGGTGACCACCGGAAACGAGTAGTGATGCTGCGCCATCGTCGAAGCGGGCATGGAGAGAAGCACGCCGTCTGCATCCACCAAGCCGACCTGCTGAGCTTCCCCTGTTCCCAGGCGCGTGAAGGCCACAGGCTTGCGCTCGACGACGGCCACGCGGATCTGATCGGGAAGCATGCGCATCACGGTCGCGTGCTCAATCCATGGAATCGCCTCAAGCTGCTTGCGGCGCAGGTCGAGCGGCACGAAAAAGATGTTGCGCCCGATGTCTTCACCGAAAACGGGAAGCATCTCCGTGCGGCTCACTTCAGTGAGGCCTGTAGCCTGGATGTTGGCTGCGCCGGTGATGCGGAAGCGTGCGTCGCGCTCGATCGCGCTACGAAACATGAGGATTGCGGCAGCGCAGGCGCCGATCGCCGTCATCGCGCCCAGCGCGAGAAAGATGCGGCCTGCTTTGCTCGCCGGCCACCACCAGTGCCCACTGAGTGCTGCATAGGGAAACCGGCGCGCACCGGAAGGCGCATCATAGCCATTCTCGGCGTCCTCCATTTCGAGAGGCATGGCGGATGGCATACCGGGGCCATTGCGGCGGACGCGGCCCGGCAGAGGCGCGTCCTGCTGCATCCGCCGGACACGGGAGTCTGCGGGTGGCTCGTCCTCCCAGAGCATGGGGCGGTTTGTGAAGTTGCCTTGATTCGTCACGCCGGTGCGAAGTTCGTGAGAGTCGCCAACCTTCACTATAGCCCGGTGCGGGATCGCGATTTTTCCTGAGGTGACGAGGAGGAATCCGGTGGGTTACGGGGAAAAACAGGGAACAGGGATCAGAGATCAGGCCAGAAAGCTTCAGCCATCCATTCTCCCGCAGAGAGAACGCGAGAATAGCCCAGGGCGCGAGCCCTGGGCTCGCCGCGCCTAAAAAAGAAATGCGCCGCCCCGGACGGAGCGGCGCGAGCTCAGGATCTCAGTACGAGCCGGCCTGTTCAGTTCCTGGCGTGAACGAGACGCCGCGCAGGACTTCCTTGTTTTTGGCCGCACGGAGTTCGATGAACTGCTCCCCGGTGGCGGCGGTGGCCGAGGTGTTCTTGAGGTCGTCGACGATCACGTAGAGCTTATTGGGATCGGCGCCAGTGTCGCCACCGCCGCTAACCGTGGAGGAAATGGCATAGATCACGACCTTGTCGCGGGGGACGAACCATCCGTCGCCGAAGGTACCGACGATGTTGCGCAAGCCGTCAGTCGCCGGAGCCCAGGGCAAACCGGTGGCGGCATTGTCACCGGTGGGGTAACCCTGCACTGTGTACGGCTTGCCAAGATTGAGTCCGGTCTGCAGCGTGTAGGCCAAGTTCCAGGTTTTGGTGGTCGAATTGAAGATCCACTTTTCCAGGCCGGCCATGGTCTGGCCTGCGTCATCGGTATACATGTTGGTGGTTGCGTCGTAGGTCGTGGTGCCGTCACCTTCGTCGGCCACATACAGCGTGTTCGCGTCAGCAAACCAGAGGCCGAAGGGAAAATTGACCGGATTGCCGGTTTTGTTGGAGAGGGTGGGAAAGCCGGCCAGGACGCACATGTTGCTGGGCAGACCGTCCGCCTGCAAGGTGCTTAGGTTGTAGGTCAGCGGCGTGGTGGGCAGCTTGGCACCCGCGACCGGCAGGCCAACGCCTTTGGGGCAGGCGGTGCCGGTGGTGTTCACAAAGTAGACCGTATTCACGCCGTTGCTGCCGCTGCCTTTGGTGAAGTAAAGCACGTTGTTGTAGATGGTCATGCCGCGGAAGTTGTCATCCTTGCCGACCTTGTCTGCCTTGTCTCCCAGTTCTGTGACGGAGAAGCTGGCGACCGGAGTGGGCGCGCCGGGATTCTGCTGATACTCGCCCACAGTGGAGGGGGTGAGGATCTGCGCACCGGCGCCGAGGATAACACCGTCGGGCTGCGGATTGGAGCCATTACCCGCATTGCCAGCGGTATAGAACACGTTCGCCCCGTCCTCGTTGTTCAGGATCGCAACACGGCCATTATTGCCGCTATACGCATTGGTCTCAGTGAACGTGAAATGGCCACGCGCATCGACCGTGGCTACGGCGCGATAGAAGCTTTCGCCTACGGGATTGGTGGGATCAATGACGCCAGGCGTGTTGGCATTTGACGCATCGATGGTGTTCACCGGCGCTACATAATCCATAAAAGTCAGATACTTGCCGTCGCTGGAAAGATGAAGCGCCTCCTCGGACTTGGAGCTGAAGCTGGTGACGAGCTGGTTGCTCTCCGGCGTAATGCCCCGCTGCGTGCTGTTGGGCACTTCAAGCGAGTGAAGCACCCAGCCCGAAGGCGTCATCTCGTCGAGGAAGATGGGCGAGGTGATGCCGAAGCTGCCATCGTAGCTGTCGTTGTTGAAGACATAGGGATAGGTGCCGTCGGCCACTGCGCCTGTGGTAGGCGAGCAGAGGCCCGCGCCACAGCCGGGAGGCAGGATCTCGCCGACCTTCACGGTGTCAGCATTGCCGAAGTAAACCGAGCGGCTCACAACCAGATTGCCAGGGGTAAAGGTAAACCCATAATCGCCGCCGTGATCGAAACCGTGGTCGTGGCCGAACCCGAAGCCTTGCGCGGACGCGGCGACAGATGCTGCCAGAGCAGTAACGGCGAAGCAAGAAAAGATGCGCATGGATGCGCGCAGGCGCGTCCGTGTTGCTGGTGCAAGAGACTGCATGGAAGGTGCTCCTTGTGTGTACTGGGTTGCGGAAGAATAGCGGGGGAATGCGCAGCTCGCAGCAAGATCGTGCGAGCAACCGGAATCACCCTAGCACCCCAACGTGAACAAGGAGTTACAAACGATGCGCAACCTCATGAAGAAACGGCGAACAGCGGGGAAAAAGACAGGTCTCAGCTCATGAGGATTTCCGCATCGGAAGCAGCCTCGGCAAGAAGAACTGCAGAAGCACCGGAGCGCAGAATTTTAAAACTTCTTGGCTGGGGTTTTCTCGGCAGGCACAAGCTGGCGAATGGCGAGAAGATTGGCCGAAGCCGTAGTCTCGACGATCGGAAGCCACATGATACGGAATTTGGCTGCGTCACTGCTCCCGGATTTGGCCTTCAATGCGGAGAGCTCGTAGTCCTTGAGGGCCTTGTCGGAGAGCATATATTTCTCCTGGTATGTGAATCCGGGAGCTAGCTTGAAGCCCTTTACAATCTCGGAAAAATGCTTAGCAAGCTCGACTTCAACTTCTGACTTCTCGTCGTCGATCCACGCGATCAGATCGAAGGCGCTGCCTTGATCGCAGCCGACGTTGGTCTGGTAAATGAATCCCTTCAATTCTTCGCCGCTAACGCGCTTCTTCGAAAGGAAGACGTAGCTATGCCCGGCTCCGCCACCCAGGACATTGATCCGCACCAGCACATAGCCGTTGGTCTGCTTCATGGCCTGCATCGCCTTCGAAACTCTCTCCGTCTCGCTCAAGTCGACCGCATCGGCGTTGGTCATGTAGTCGCCGAGCTTGTTGCCAGCGAGGATCTCGCAGAGGCGGTCGGCGCTGCTTCCACAGATCATGGGCGCGGTAATCTGCCCCCTCGGGGAGAATTCTTTCGGACACATCTCCGCAAGCTCGAGATTGACGGAGATGGCTTTAAAGACTTCCTGGCCGCGCAGGCTCTTCCAGCACAAACGGATCGTATGGCGAAGATCTTCATGAAGCGTATCGGGCATTCCGTCTCCTCGTGCAGCCCTGGGTCTCTGACCGCTTGATTTTGTACTATCTTGGGTGCCCCAGAGCCTGCCCTGAGCTTGTCGAAGGGTCTCGATTTTGGGGCCTGGGAAACCACGATGCGGATGGAACGAATTCATGCGTTCAGAGACCTAGCAAGTGTTGGCCTTCTTGCCGGCTTCCGCTGGAATCTCCGCACGCTTTCCGCCTTCGAGCACACCGAGAATCTGCGGCGCGAGCTGGCTCACGCTGCCCGCGCCGAGAGTGAGGATGAGATCGCCGGGCTGAGCGGGAGAAGTGACCGCGGCAACGGCGGCGGCGAAGTCGGGCGCGAACTCCACGCGCGGACAGCTTTTGTCCGCGCTTTTGTCTGCTTTGATTCGTTCAGCCAGGCGCTCGGCCGT
>JASHQE010000198.1 GCA_030037705.1 Acidobacteriaceae bacterium
TCCCCGGTCGGTGAAGAGGGCTGAGCGTATTTAAGTCACCCTCACCACGCTCGCAGAAACTCTAAGTTATTGCCGGCCGCCGGTTGTCATGGAAATGTCGGAACAATGCAAAATTCTCGTCCGTACTTGGACATTACGGACAATTTATGCCCTGTAAACTTCGGCAACTTTCAGGGCGCCGCAGTGTAAAAATTGGATAAGAGATCGTTTGAGAATCTTCAACAAAGGACAAACATCCCGGCGAGGATCCATGAGAATATGCAGGTTTTCTTTTTTTCGCACGGCTGCGTTTATCGCAGCGTTTTCCATCCTCGGGTTGCTCACTACACAAATCGCAGTTGCTCAGCGTTTGCCTACAACTGTGGTCCCTACACATTACACGCTTATGCTGATCCCCGATCTGAAGGCCGCCACTTTTTCCGGAGTGGAAAAGATCGACGTGAACATCAAGGAACCGGTTCACTCCATCACGCTCAATGCGGCCGAGATCGCATTTCAGTCTGTAACTGTTTATTCGAATGGCCCGGAGGAGGCCGGGACGGTCATCTTGGATAAGGAAAAGGAACAGGCGACCTTCGCCTTTTCTCATGCGCTGGCCGCAGGCAGCGCCGTTCTTTCCATTCACTACACGGGAATCTTGAACAACGAGCTGCGGGGTTTTTATCTCTCGAAGACATCCCGCCGCAACTACGCAGTAACGCAGTTCGAACCTACCGATGCGCGCCGCGCCTTTCCCTGTTTTGACGAGCCGGCCTTTAAGGCAGCCTTCGATATCTCGCTGGTTGTCGACGCGGGCGACACTGCGATTTCAAACGGCAGCATTGTCTCCGACATGCCGGGACCCGGCGCGGGCAAACACACACTGGTATTCAGCACGACTCCTAAGATGAGCACCTATCTGATCGCCTTTCTGGTGGGCGATTTTGCATGCACTGCCGGTCAGCAGGACGGCGTAAACATTCGCGTCTGCTCGACTCCTGACAAAGTGGCTCTCACCTCGTATGGCCGCAATATCGCGGAATTTGTGCTGCACTACTACAACAACTACTTCGGCATTCCTTATCCGCTCAAAAAACTGGACCTGATCGCATTGCCCGATTTCGAAGCCGGCGCCATGGAAAACTTCGGCGCCATCACCTATCGCGAAATCGACCTTCTCATCGATCCAAAAACGGCAGGTCTCCAGGCCAAGGAGGACGTCGCGATTGTCATCGCTCACGAGATGGCGCATCAGTGGTTCGGAGACCTGGTGACGATGCAGTGGTGGAACAATGTGTGGCTCAATGAAGGCTTCGCCACGTGGATGGAGTACAAGCCTGTGATCGCAATGCACCCCGAGTGGGATCTTCCATTGTCCGTAGCCGGCGACGAGCAACGCACTCTCGATCTCGATGCGCAACCGACCACCCGCGCCATCCGCGCCAAGGCCGACACGCCGGACGAGATTAATCAGATGTTCGACGACATTGCTTACGGCAAGGCCGGCGACGTGCTACTGATGGTGGAGAATTATCTGGGCACAGAGACCTTCCGCAAGGGCGTCCACGCGTATCTCGCAGCCCATCTCTATGGCAACGCAACCGCCGAAGATTTCTGGAACGCCCAGGCAGCGGTAAGTCACAAGCCTGTGGACAAGATTATGGATTCGTTGATCGCGCAGCCGGGTGCGCCGATCCTAACATTCGGCGATCTTGCGGACGGGCGCGTGCCGGTGCAGCAGACGCGATTCTTTCTCGATTCTCACAGCAAACCGGACCGCGTGCAGAAATGGATGTTGCCGGTGTGCTTCAAGAGCGGCTCGACCGGTCAGGATTGCGAGCTGCTTACGCCAACAACGACGCACCTGCAAATCCCAGAAGCTCAGTTTTTCTACGCCAATGCCGAAGGTAAAGGTTACTATCGCAGCGCATACACGCCCGCCGAGTACGCGAATCTCGTCGCGCGCATTGAGACCGGACTCACGCCTGGGGAACGCATTAGTCTGACGGGCAACGAGTGGGCGCAGGTTCGCGCTGACCGGGCCGACGTCGGCGATTATCTCGACCTTGTCACCGCTCTCAAAGACGACCCGAATGCCGAGGTCATCTCGGAGGCGCTCACAAACGTGACCACGATTTACGAGAGGCTGGCCGTTACGCCCGAAGAGCAACGGCAATTCTCGGCGTGGATCGACAGGACGTTTACACCGATTCTCCATAAGCTCGGCCCGGTGTCGGCTTCCGACACAGATAATACCCGCATGTTGCGCGCCGAGCTTCTGGCTCTGGTCGGATCGTACGGGAACTCGGCCATAGTCATCGATATGGCGCGGCAGATTGCGAACCGTTACCTGACCGATCCGGCATCTATCGACCCTACTCTCGGCCAGGCAGCGCTCACAGTAACTACCCAGAATGGAGATACTGCATGGTTCGACAGGATACAGAAGGCGTATGAAGCTTCCGATGACCCGGAGTTCAAGAATCTCGCTCTTCGGCTTCTTGCGCAGTTTCGCGCGCCAGACCTGGTAGCACGCTCGCTCGTTTACGCCATGTCTGACAAGGTTCGCAACCAGGATGCGGGCTATCAATTCGCGATCCCACTCGCGAGCCAGGAGACACGCGATGCGGCCTGGGACGATATAAAAACCAACTGGGACAAGGTGCAGGCTCAGTTGACGATCGAAACGAACGGCGAGCTTGTCAGTTACACAGGATACTTCTGCTCTGCGCCCGCGCGCGAAGACGTAAAGAAATTCTTTGCCGCGCATCCGTTGTCCGCAGCCGATGCCTCGCTGCGCCATGCGCTCGAATCCATCGATGGGTGTATTGAGTTCCGTGCCCTGCAGGAGCCGAATTTTAAAAAATGGCTCGCCGCGCAGCAGGGATTTTCCTAAAGCTGAAGGCTTGCGTGCGCTCCCGTTCTTTAGCGCTTACCGGTGTAGTCCACAAACAGCTCGGGAAACTGTTGTTTCAACGCCTCGATCTTGGGGCGATCACATACCAGGATGTAAGGGTTGTCGGAATGGTGCAGAGCATAGTCCTGGTGATAGTCTTCGGCGCGATAAAAGCCCTTCAACGGAGTTACCTCGGTGACGATCGGGCCCGGAAAAACTCTCGCCTGATCCAATTGCACAATGTAGGCCCTCGCGATCCGCTTCTGGTCGTCGTTGACATAAAAAATTGCGGAGCGATACGAGGTGCCAACGTCAGGTCCCTGGCGATTGAGCTGCGTCGGATCGTGCGCCACGGAGAAGAAGATGCGCAGCAGTTGGCCGTAGGTAATTTTTGATGGATCGTAGACTACCTCCACGGATTCGGCATGGCCCGTCGTCTCCGTCGTCACCTGATCGTAGGTCGCCGTTGCAGCAGAGCCTCCGGAGTAGCCCACGGTTGTATCGAGAACCCCTTTCACCCGCTCAAACACAGACTGCGTTCCCCAGAAGCAGCCACCGGCAAAGACCGCCGTCGCTCTGCCCGGTGCCTTCGCTAAGGACAAATCCTCCGTTGCTGCCGGAATCGGCTGCTTTGCGGCGGCCTTCCCGCTGCGTGCGAAGAAAGCTGCAGTCAATCCAAGGACGACAAGAACTCCGAGTGTGCGCATGAGCATAACCCTGAAAATCCCCTCAGAAATAAGATCGATTTCCAAGCTGATTGGTTACAGGCCGTGTTTTTTTCGAGCAGAGGAGTGACAATTGCAGCTCAAGGCTGATTTCTCCAGATCCACGGCACAAAGGTGTCGTCGAGATACCAGGAGAGGATAAAAAGGACTGCCACGCCGAAAATGGTCCAGAGATAGAGCCGGACCGGTAGCGTCGCCAGCAGATGCTCACTCGCGCGCCCCTCGCGCCACGGCTGCGAAAACAACAGTCCGCTCAGGAGACAGACACAACCGGCGAGGCCAACCTTTGCCAGCGCCATGGCCAGCCGCTCTTCCCACCGGCTACCGGGCACGAAAAACGCGCTCAGCACGACGGGATAGAGAGACAGGATGCTGAGAAAGAATGAGAGCGCCTTGGCGATGTCCAGAATCATGGCCGGCTCCTTACCGCCCGGTGCATGACGATTCACACAGAACCCTTCAGGACAAGAGTTCCCTTCCATTTTAACTCTGCTTTTATTTCAAATCGCGCCAATTCGGGCCAAAGGCAAGATTGGCGACCAGAGGAACGTTCAGGTTGATCACGCCTTCCATCTCCGCGCGCACCAGGGAACGCATCTCTTCTGTCTCGTCAAACGGGACCTCAAAGAGCAGTTCGTCATGCACTTGCAAAACCATGCGGGCCTTCAAATTGCGTTCTGCGAGTTTGCGATCGAGTGCGATCATCGCCAGTTTAATCAGGTCGGCCGCGGTCCCTTGCAGCGGAGTATTGATGGCCGTGCGCTCGGCAAAGCCGCGTTGGTTCGGATTGCGGCTTTCGATATCCGGAATCGGCCGGAGACGGCCAAAGAGCGTGCGCACATAGCCATCTTTGCGCGTCTGCGCGAGCGTCTTTTCAATAAATGTCTTCACGCCTTCATAGCGTGCGAAGTAGCGGTCGATGTACGCCTTTGCTTCCGCCTGCGGGATTCCCAATTGCGCGGCCAGCCCGAAGGCCGAGATGCCGTACACAATGCCAAAATTGACGGCCTTGGCACGATCGCGCGTCTGCTTATCCATCGTTTCAATGGAAACGCCGAAGACTTCACTCGCGGTGAGCGTGTGAATGTCGATCTCTTCGGCGTACGCGCGCATCAGGAGCAGATCGCCGCTAAAGTGGGCGAGCAGGCGCAGCTCGATCTGCGAATAGTCGGCGGAGAGAAGCTGCGTACCGGGGCGCGCGATGAAGGCGGCACGGATCTCGCGGCCCAGCTCGGTGCGCACCGGAATGTTCTGCAAATTCGGGTTCACCGACGAGAGCCTTCCCGTTGCTGTGGCCGCGGCCTGGAAGGTTGTGTGCACGCGCGATTCCGAGTCGGCGAGGAGCGGCAGCGCATCAATGTACGTGGATTTAAGCTTTGCAAGCTGCCGGTATTCGAGCACCAGCTTTGGCACTTCGTGCTTTTCGGCAAGCTGCTCCAGAACGTCCTGGGCCGTCGATATGGTCTTACCCTTGCCGCGGACCGCCGGCGGCTGCAGGCCGAGGTGCGTAAAGAGCACGACAGCAAGCTGCTTGGGTGAATTGACGTTGAAGCGCTGGCCGGCAAGCTCGAAGATGCGCTCGCCGACCCGTCCGATCTCAATACTGAATCTTTGCGAGAGCGCTTCGAGCGCCGCGCGGTCGATGCGCACGCCGGCCTGCTCCATGCGAAAAAGAACCGGAGCAAGCGGTAGGTCGATCTCGCGGTAGGCGCGATCCACAGCGAGCTTTTCAACCTCCTGCCTGAGCACCGGAACCAGCGCCTGGATCGCAGCCGCGCTCGTCGTGGGCGTGACAGGCGGCGTCTGGTTATGGCGCGCAGCCACATCGGCAAGGGTCTGCGTGGCATGGGTCGGGTTGAGTGCGTACGACAATAGCATAGTGTCTTCGACGGCGCCGCGCAATGCGATGCCTCTGCCTGAAAGCAGATGCAGAGCCAGCTTCAGGTCGTGGGTGCGCTTGGGGATCGAAGCGTCTTCGAATAAGCCCCGCAGTTCGGCATCAAGCGCAAGGCGCAAAGCAATGGCGGAATCAGCCGACACGCCCGCGCAGGAGCTGGACTGTTTTTCCGCAGCTTCAGCCGCATCGAGAAGAGACATGGTGACCGGTGCTTCCAGCTCAGCATCTTCCTCTGGCATCACCACAATGGCTGAGACTGCATCGAGTGCAAAAGCGAAGCCGTTGGCTCGCGCGTCCACGTAGAATTTCTTCATCTGCCCCTGATTCGGCTCTTCGATAAGCTCAGCCTGAACAGCCGTCGCCGAAGGCGCAAGATCGCGCAGCATCGAAGTAAATTCCAGCTCCGTGAAGAGGGTGCGGCACGCGTCGATATCGGGCAACTGCGTTTCAAGCGCAGTCAATTCGAGTTCGATCGGGACATGGTTGTCGATCGTGACCAGCTCTTTGGAGAGTAGAACAGCATCACGGTTCTGCTCGAGAGATTCCCGATACGTCTTACGTTTGACCTCTGCGGCGCGATCGAGGACCGCTTCTACGCTGCCGAATTCGAGAATCAGATCGACGCTCCCTTTATCGCCAATACCCGGCGCGCCGGGAATGTTATCTACCGAATCGCCGCGCAGAGCCATCACATCGACCACCTTTTCCGGCGGCACGCCCAGAGTTTCCGTCACCTTGGCCGGATCGAGAATAAGGTTGTCTTTCTGCGGGTTGAGAATCCTGATCTGCGGCGTGACGAGCTGCATCATGTCCTTGTCGCCGGAGACGATGAAGATCTCATGACCGCGCTCGGCGGCTTCGCGCGCGAGGGTGCCGATCACGTCGTCCGCTTCGAAGCCGGCCATCTCCAGAATTGGAATACGCAGCGCTTCAAGCGCACGGCGAATGTAGGGGATCTGACGGCGCAGATCTTCCGGCATCGCAGTCCGATTTGCTTTATAGCCTTCGTAGCTCACATCTTCAAAACACTGCGTTTTACCGTTCCATTTGCGCAGCGGGCCCATCGAGCGTGCGCGTTCATCGCGAAATACCTCGCCGCTCGGATCGAACACGGCCGCAAAGTATTTGGGATCGAAGTCCTCGCGCAGTTTTTTGATCATATTGACAAAGACATAAGTGGCTGCGGTGGGCAACCCCGAGCGCGTAGACATGGGGCGGCTGCGCTGCATCGCGTGATAAGCGCGAAAGATGAACGACATGGTGTCGAGCAGGAAGACGGGCGGCTTGGCTGGATCGGACACGTTTGAGAGTCTATCAGCCGGGGCCCACTTTCTTCTTCTCGGTGCGACTGCGATGACTACCTGTTTATTGCGATCGGGCTGCGCGGCACAGGCACCTAGTCTGCCGGTACTCCGGGAATACGCGCAAACAGTGCGTAGGCATTGTCTCCTGAGCCCTCGCTCGCAACGACGCGCCAACCCTGCACATGGGAGAGCGCAAACGCAAGAGGCCCAGCCGTATGTGTCAGCACATGATCAATCTGGTTCTTGTCGAGAAGCGCATAGGGATTGCGCAAGCTCTCAATCGCAAGAAACTGTTGCAGGATGCCGTGATGCTCGAATGTGTCGTTGCGCGAATCGAGAAAATCGGATTTCCCTTGAAAAGCCAGCATCCCACCCAGCGAGTAGTCGCTGAACGTGCGCCACGAGGGCTGAATGGACGCGATGGTCTTAAGCGGAATGTTGTCGGCGAGACTGCTTCGCAGCCTATCTTCTGCGGGGAAAAAATAAATAAGCGCACATAGAATTGTGGCCGCAAAGAGAACGTTCAGCGCCGGAATCGTCTTCTCATCGGCTTCGCCGAAAAAGCTTTCCGCCACGCAGGCGGCGAGCCATGGCGTCGTAACAATAGCCGCAAGATACGCGAAACGCTGGTGAGCGAAGGCGTAGTACCACGCGGCAAAGATAAATACGATCTCGTACAGTTTCCAGCTCCGCCCGCGCACAAGATTGGCCGCAATCATCAGCGCGATTGCAATCGCCGCTGCCACGCCCGTGCTGGAGCCCAAACTGAGCGGCCGCCATTCCTCAGTCAGAGCGATCATGAGCTTCTGATTGAACAGCATGTCAAAGGGATTCCAGACGAGGCGCCATCCATAAGGATTCACCAGCAGAGCTGCCGCGCTCGCCACGAATACGCCCAAAAGCCTGTTGCGTTCGGCGCTGGAAAATGCGCTTTGCTGAAAGGCGCCAATGTGAATCTCAACAAGACCACAAACGATGAAGAGGCCCAAAAAGCCCAAGCCAATAATCCAACTGCCGTGGAGATTGATCCAAAGACAAAAGAGCGGTGGCAGCAGCCACACAAGAGACTTTCTGCCACGCTCAGCGGCCTCAATGATCGCCATCTCGGCAGACATCGCCAGATAACCGAACACAATGGTTCGTGCTCCTGCGTTGACAGTGATCAAAAAAAAGGCGAGAACTGCCATCCAAAAGGAGGCCTTTTTATGGTGTGACTTCCAAGAGCTGCGAAAATAAACAAACAGCAGATTCGCGCAGAGCCCGGCCAGGGCAACCAAATGGATTCCGCGCAGACCAAAAAAAGAATAACCCAGCCAATACGGCATTTCGGCTAGCCACTCGGGATTCGTCCAACGCTGACCCACCAGGGCAAATGAATACGGCTCGAGGCGGATAAAATGATGCGTCGTTGTCAGGATGCGGGCATTTGCGAGATGCCACCACAGGTCCGAGTCTTCGACAAATTCCTTAGGCAAAAGTGCGGCGTTTGCAAGCACTACAGCCATACCGATCAGCAACGCCGAGTTCAGGAAATTCTGACCCCAAAAGCCCTTGAACACATCGCGCACAAAGTCCAACCCTCCAGCCCGCGAACGGCGGAAAGCCAGCTCCTGACAGTTCTCCTGACCAGTCATATCACTACTCTACGCGATGTGCGGGGCTAGTGTGGTGAACCCGAAGTTCGTTGAAAAACAACCGCAGATCCCCTTCGACTTCGCTCAGGGCAGGCTTTCGACTTTCCGCCGCGGCGGACCGCGGCGGACTCCGCTCAACATGACAGCGAAATATAGGATGCGAACTTCTGACTCAGGACACTAGAACCCATCTCATAAATGTCTGCAGAAGATGAGCAGGCATGCGAGGTGGACGAAGCCGAGGAAGTTTTCGATTCGGTGCTCCCATCGGGTAACCAGGCGGCGGTAGTTGTGCAGCCACGCGAAGAGCCGCTCGACCTTCCAGCGCCG
>JASHQE010000199.1 GCA_030037705.1 Acidobacteriaceae bacterium
TGTCGAAGGCATGCAGCCAAAAGGCTTAAGCGCCAGCACCATGTGGCAGAGGTGATTCACGGTGTAGTAGACATTTTTCCCCACCTCCATGAACCCTTCACCGCCGCGCGCCAACTGGTGGTAGAACGGATGGGCAAGCCGTGACAGCTCCTTCTGCAGAACAAGGTGATGAACCGTGTCACCCATGTGGTGAATGGTGCGGTGATAAAAATACGTCCACATGGCGCTTCCCACACTGAGACCTGCCGTTTTCTTCAGCAGTGTCGCGTGGTTGACTGCGCGTTTTTTCAGCTCGTACCATTTCGGATCACGATGCGGCGCCTGCGCATCTGCCCGCGCCTTGGCTCCCTCTTTTGCCACATACATCATGTAGGCAATCCAGGTGGCGATCGGCTCCACGAGCACCTGCGCGCCTTCCTTTTCCAAAAATGCGAACATGTTAAAGTTTCCGTCGCCTTCGGTGGTCTGCGCCCAGAACTCGCCTGTGATCTTGATGACCGGCTTTACGCGCAGGCGATCAACTTCGATGGAATCGACGCGATCCCGGCAAGCATGAAGCGCATCCACGTATTCTTTGCCATACAGGTTGTGGACCACTTTACCGAGCGTGCAACCGACGCCTTCAATCTTCTTGTGTTTTTCGAGATAACGACGCGCCCACACCGGAGACGCATCCATAATGTGCCAGCGTTTGCGGTCGCGCAGCGTATCGGTCAGTGTGGTTACGGCCTCGCGGATCACGCGATCGGTTTCACCTTTATTGATTTCAAAGGGCCGGACCTGGTAGACAAGCTCATTCACCACGTCGCCGAGATTGAGCGCGTTCAGCATGCCCATTCCGAAATCGACCGAGAACTTCAATCCCGGCTCGCCGCTGGCTGCTTTGATTCCGTCTGTCTGCTGGAAAAGCAACACCCTGAAGCCATCGAAGCCGGCATTCTGCAATGCAAAGCGATATTCGGCCTCGTACATCCCAAAGCGGCATGGGCCGCAAGAGCCGGCAGTGAAGAAAACGTAGTTGTCGATAATCTGTTGGCGGGTCAAACCCTGCCGTTCCAGCTTCTGCAGATATCGAACCAGATTGCCGACAGTGAAATAGGTAGGATTACATTGTCCATTGTTGCCAAACTCCTTGCCGGCTTGAAAGTCGGCAACCTCGGGTGTGGGAATATTCTCGCAACGATAGCCGCTTCCGCAGAAGACCGCTTTGATCATCTCTTCGTGCTTCCACGTCAGGCCGCCGAAAAGGATTGTGACACGGTCGCGCTCTTCGCCGGTGAAGGCTCGTTCCACGGGCTTTTTGAATTCGCGCATCCGCGCCAGACCCGCTTCAGCACGAAGCCGCGCCCGCTCGGCATCGATGCGGGTCTGGATTTCCATTTCGAAGTCAGTTTGCACAACCTCATGACTCGCTGTCGGCATACGTTTCTCCTCAGGGGATAGGGATTCGGTTACCGGGTGAGCGTGCTGGGAGAATGAGGCGCTTACATTTGCCCTTTCATTCCCTGGAATCCGTGCGCAAGTTGCTTGAAAAAATATTTGATGACGCGCTGGTCGTTATAGCACCAGCCCAGAATGTGATTCAACGTGGAGAAGCAATGTGTCTGACAGGTTTCCTTCTGATGATCCAGTTGCCTGGTATCGAACTTGTGGTCTCCGACAACACCCCAGTCATAGCTCGCCGTGTACATCGGGAAGCAAGGAGCAAGCGTGCCATCGACACGGATGATCATCGAGTTTTGGCCAGCGCGGCAGTTCCAGGGGAAATGCTTCCCCTTCATAAAATCCACCATCTGCCAAAGCCGGGTATTGGAATTCACCATCTTGTACCCGGCATCTTGCTTTTCGGTTAGCCACTGAATCGTTTCCTCGACCGCTGGCCAGTCATCGGAGGTAATGTAGGTGACGTTATCCTGTTTGTGTCTAAAGTGATCGTCCTGCTCGATCAGAGGCGATTCGTTAATGTGATAATCCGTCGCGATGCCACACTCGCGCGCAATCTCTGTCAATTGACGCACATCATCGAGATTGTTGCGGCAGATATTGATGTTCAGAAAGACAGAGTAACCATATCCATATTGCTTTCGGACCAGATAATCGAATTGTTTGCGGATAGGCGCCAGCGCTTTAGGCAGCCCCGGCTTGAGATCCACAGCATCGACGGCAATATTGAAGGTTGAAATGCCAGCATCGGCCAGCCGGTCAATTACATCGGTTCGCAGCAGACGCGCATTGGTGGGCAGGTAAATCCAGAAATCCTTCTTCGCGGCGTAATATGTGATGCGATGGATAAAATCAGGGCGAAGCAAAGGTTCGCCGCCCATAAACGCCAATACACGGCAGCCGGTAGCGTGCAGCCAGTCGATAGAGCGTTTTGCCGTATCTTCCGTCATTCCTTTCACGCTGTTGTCAAAGGCCCAACAGTAGTGGCAATCCAGGTTGCACTTGAATTCCGTGAAAAGGTATGCGATCAACGGATGGAAATCACCGGCAGAGACGCGCGACCGGATGTAGGGAAAGAGCCAGCCCTGCATCGCATGATAGATCTGGCTGGCAGTCCAATGGCGTTTCTCGGGCGGCTTCCAGTCATCGCGCTCGGAGATCGGGCCCAGCAGTTCCGGACGCTGTGGAAAGACCGGATCGGGAAACTTTTGCGGGTCGCGAACAGGAGTAAGGCCAGGAGAACGCCCCTCTGACTTTGTCAGCAGGTTGTGGAGCGGAACATCCAGCCGGAAGCTCGGAGTCTGGTTGTCGGAATATTCAACGTGCATGCGGATTTCCCTAGAGAAGGAGTCAGGGGACGATCTGCCACGCCCGAGGGCACTTATGCCGCTTCGATTCCGGAGTGGCATTCCAGGTTGCAAAAAAATTCGCACGGATTTTTTCGACAAGAAAACTCTCCTGGCTTCACCGCCGGAAACATGTTCTGGAGCAGCAGAGATGCTGCGGAGTCGAATGTGAACTACCTTATCCCGCAAGGCTTGCGGAAAAAAGAAGTCCAGTTATCGAATCTGTACTTGATCGGTTGCGGAGATTGTGTCCATGCTATTTGAGGACCGAAGAGATGCGGGACGGATTTTAGCTCATGCCGTCAGCTCGATTCCGCACCTGAACCAAGCCGTTGTGCTCGCGTTGCCTCGCGGCGGCGTGCCGGTCGCTTACGAGGTGGCGCGGGCCCATCATCTGCCTCTCGATGTTTTGGTCGTCCGCAAACTTGGAGTACCCGGGCAGGAAGAATTAGCCATGGGCGCGATCGCCAGCGGCGGGACGATCACGTTGAACCCAGAAGTCATTCATGCATTTCGAATCTCCAGGGACATACTTTGCGCAATCAGCGAACGAGAGAAGTTGGAAGTAGAACGCAGAGAATTCGCATACCGTCACGGACTTCCGCCGCTCGGGATCACGGGGCGCTCTGTCATCCTTGTCGATGACGGCCTGGCAACGGGGGCTACCATGCGAGCCGCGGCACGGGCTGTGCGTTCGCGCGCCGGGGAGATCACCATTGCTGTTCCTGTAGCAGCCCGCCGTATATGCGATGAACTTGAACAGGAAGTAGACCGTATCATCTGCGCCAGAACACCTGAACCGTTTATGGCAATCGGAAACTTCTACGGCAACTTTCAGCCCACGGGCGATGATGAGGTCCGCACACTGCTTTCTGCGATCCGCCGTATGCAAAAACCCTGATCAGCAGACCAGCCAGTATTATCTTTCATGAAAAGAGCTCCTGAAATGAAAGCAATTTCGAGGCCCCGCTTGTTGATCCTATTAAACCGAGTAAATTTCTGCACCGCGCCAAGATTCGGGGCCAAGATCTGGATAGATGCAGTCGGTTTTGTCCTGGCGAAAATTGAAGCGCCGCCAAACAAAAGCCCATCCTTCTGGATTTCGCGAACATCCATTCATCATGGAAAGGCGCGGACGGGCGGGTTTTGATTGCCGCAATATGACAGAATCACCCTGACAGAGGCAGACCTCTTCGCGATTTGAACGATATAGGAGGAAGCGCTATACTAAAAATATACGACTGATTCGGTCGTATATTGAACCGGCACTCTGTGGGTGGGCCGAACATCCAAAGGTTATTGGAAGTGGCCGGGTGTTGCGATCACGCTTTTGAGGAGAGTGGAAATGGGGTCCAGCATCAATACAATTCGGGACCTGACGGAACAGGATTATAAATGGGGCTTTGTCACTGCGATCGAGGACGAGAGGATTCCCCGTGGACTGAATGAGGAGATCATTCGTCTCATCTCAGCTAAGAAGCGCGAGCCGGAATTCATGCTTGAGTGGCGGCTCAGAGCATATCGCTACTGGGCATCGCTGGAGAAGGCGCAGGCTGAGCCGAAGTGGGCGAACGTCCACTATAGCCCGATCGATTACCAGAACATCATCTACTATTCGGCGCCCAAGCAGAAGCCGGGCCTCAAGAGCTTGGACGAGCTCGATCCGGAGATTCGGCGTACATACGAGAAGCTGGGAATTCCACTCGCCGAGCAGCAGAGACTGGCCGGCGTAGCCGTGGATGCGGTCTTCGACAGCGTCTCCGTGGCCACTACGTTTAAAGACAAGCTTGCCGAGCTGGGCATCATCTTCTGCTCCTTTTCTGAAGCCGTGGAAAAATATCCCGAGCTGGTCAAAAAATATCTCGGAACGGTCGTTCCGCACACAGACAACTTCTTTGCCGCGCTGAACGCCGCCGTATTCAGCGATGGCTCCTTTGCGTATATACCCAAAGGCGTGCGCTGTCCGATGGAGCTTTCAACGTACTTCCGCATCAATGCAGCCGAGACGGGCCAGTTTGAGCGGACGCTGATTGTTGCCGACGAAGGCTCCTATGTCAGCTATCTTGAAGGCTGCACCGCTCCTATCCGCGACGAAAACCAATTGCACGCGGCCGTCGTTGAGCTGGTCGCCCTGGACAACGCGCAGATCAAGTACTCGACCGTACAGAACTGGTATCCGGGCGACAAGCAAGGCCGGGGCGGAATCTACAACTTTGTCACCAAGCGTGGCAAATGCGCCGGCGTCAACTCCAAAATCTCTTGGACTCAGGTAGAAACCGGCTCGGCGATTACCTGGAAGTATCCCGGCTGCATTTTGCAGGGGGATAACTCGGTGGGCGAGTTCTATTCCGTGGCGCTCACCAACAACTATCAGCAGGCCGATACCGGGACCAAGATGATCCACATGGGCAAAAACACGCGCAGCACAATCGTGTCGAAAGGTATCTCCGCCGGCCACGGACAAAATAGCTATCGGGGCATGGTCAAAATCCTCAAGGGAGCAGTAGGTGCGCGTAACTACACGCAGTGTGATTCGCTGTTGATTGGCGATCAATGCGGAGCGCACACATTTCCTTATATTGAAGTGAAAAATGCTTCCGCCCACATGGAACATGAAGCATCTACATCGAAGATTGGCGAGGATCAGCTTTTCTATCTGCAGCAGCGTGGGCTCAAGCTTGAAGACGCCGTCTCCATGATCGTAAATGGCTTTTGCAAGCAGGTGTTTCGCGAGTTGCCGATGGAGTTTGCTGTTGAGGCACAGAAGCTGCTGGGCGTGAGCCTGGAAGGCAGCGTCGGCTGAGAGCGTCGGTTGAGAGGGGTGGTTGATCGCGGATCAGATTTTCTGCTAAGGGGAGTGAGTAATGGACTTGCTGGAGATCCGAAATCTACATGCTGAAGTGGGCGGCAACGAAATTCTTAAAGGGATTGATCTTACGGTCCATCCGGGAGAAGTGCACTCCATCATGGGTCCGAACGGATCGGGCAAAAGCACGCTGGCCCAGGTGCTCGCGCGCCGCGAATCGTACCAGGTGACCGCCGGAGAGATCCTGTTCGACGGCAAAGATCTGCTGTCGATGAAACCGGAAGAGGCTGCCTGCGAAGGCATGTTTATGGCCTTTCAGTACCCGATCGAGATTCCAGGCATTGGCAACGCGCACTTTTTGCGAAGCGCGTTGAACGCAATGCGCAAATATCGGGGACTGGACGAACTGGACGCCATAGATTTCCTGCCGCTCTTTCGCGAGAAGTTGAAGCTGCTCGATATGGATGAAAGATTCATGAACCGTTCCTTGAATGAAGGGTTCTCAGGCGGCGAAAAGAAGCGCAATGAAATCCTGCAGATGGCGATTCTCGAGCCGAAGCTCGCTATCCTCGATGAGACTGACTCCGGGCTCGACATCGATGCGCTGCGAATCGTCGCCCAGGGTGTGAACGCGATGCGCTCTCCCAACCGCGCCATGATTGTGGTAACGCATTATCAACGCCTGCTGAACTACATCATTCCCGACTTCGTGCACGTGCTCGTCGATGGACGCATCGTGCGCTCAGGTGGCGCGGAGCTTGCGCTCGAACTTGAAGAGAAAGGATATGGCTGGATCGAAACGGAGGCGCGGCAAACCGCGCCGGCCTCTGCTTGAGGAGACGAGATGGCTGTTGAACTCATTCAACTGGAAAGTTATCTCGAAGGTTTTACGGAG
This sequence comes from Acidobacteriaceae bacterium, assembly GCA_030037705.1. Classification (GTDB taxonomy): domain Bacteria; phylum Acidobacteriota; class Terriglobia; order Terriglobales; family Acidobacteriaceae; genus Telmatobacter. The sequence goes on from JASHQE010000199.1 coordinate 6,491, forward strand.
TTCGCAAAGGAGACTGCGGCTGAAACCCCGTCGTGGCTCCGCGAGCTGCGGGAGACCGCATTCGTGCGCTTCTGCGCCGTCGGATTTCCCACTTCACGGGATGAGGATTGGCGCTTTACCAACGTCGCTCCATTCACCAGAACGCAGTTCGCCCCGGCTCGCAGCAGCTCTCAAGAGATTTCCGTTTCCGATCTGGATATGTGGCGCATGGAAGATGCCGCTGCGCGCTTGGTGTTTGTAAATGGAAATTTTGCTCCGAAGCTCTCGACATGGAATGCGCTTCCCGAAGGCATCACGGCAACCGGTCTGCGTAAGCAGATCGCGCTTCATCCGCAATCAGTTGCCAAACATCTGGGCCGCTATCTCAATATCGAGCGCGATCCATTCTGCGCCCTGAATACCGCTTTCGCCGAGGACGGCGCATACGTGCACGTGCGCAGAGGAGTGGTGGCGCAACGGCCGATTCATCTCTTGTTTATTGCAACAACGGCTGAGACTCCGACGATGACGCATCCTCGCAATCTGATCGTAGTGGAGGAAGAGGGCCAGGTATCGATTACGGAAGACTACGTTTCTCTGGGCAAAGAAACTCCCACGCTTTCCAATGCAGCGACCGAGTTGATTGTCCGTGGCAATGCTACGGTGGAGCACATTCTCATCGAGCGGGAACACTTCAAGACCTACAATCTATCGACTCTGCGCATCGAACAGGCGCGGAGCGCCAATGTTGCTTCTCACTCTTTTCTCCTGGGTGGGGCGCTGGTCCGCAATAATGTCCATCCCGTACTGGCCGGTGAAGGCGGCGAGTGCCTGATCAGTGGCCTGTTCATCGGGAGTGCTCGCCAGCATCTCGACAATTACATGCTTGTCGAACATGCCAGCCCGCATTGCGCCAGCCGGCAGTTCTATAACGGCATCCTGGACGATCGCGCCCACGGCGTATTTCACGGGCGCATCGTTGTCCACAAAGACGCGCAAAAGACAGATGCCAAACAAACCAACCGCAATCTGCTGCTGAATGATAATGCGCAGATCGATACCAAGCCACAGTTGGAGATTTATGCTGACGACGTCAGATGCACGCACGGCGCGACGATCGGACAGATCGAAGAAAGTGCTTTGTTCTATCTCCGTTCGCGCGGCATCGATGAGCTGCAGGCGCGCAATCTCTTGCTGCAGGCCTTCGCAGGCGAATGTGTGGATCGCATAAAACCCGGCGCAGCGCACAGCTACGCTGAAGCTGCTGTCACGCAGCGCCTCGCTCTACTGGCTCGTCCTATGAGCGTGGAAACCGCAAATCCTGGGGAAGATCAGGAACGGAGTTGGAGAGAAATCGGATGAGTACACAAACCCTATCTGTCCATCAGCCCGGCGCCGCCATAGATGCGGTTGACTTCAATGTAGAAAAGGTTCGTGCGGACTTCCCTGTTCTCCGCGAGCGCATCTACGGACGGCCTCTTATTTATCTCGATAACGCCGCGACCTCGCAGAAACCGGACGCTGTGATCGAAGCAATAACCCATTATTACCGGCACGATAATGCGAACATTCATCGCGGCGTTCATCTGCTCTCACAGCGGGCGACAGAAAGTTATGAAACCGCGCGAGAAAAGGTCCGGTCGTTTCTCCATGCCGCTGATGCGCGCGAGATCGTCTTTGTGCGCGGCGCAACGGAAGGCATTAACCTTATCGCACAGACCTATGGCCGCACGCACGTCGGCGCCGGCGACGAAGTCCTGATCACGGCCATGGAGCACCACTCCAATATTGTGCCGTGGCAGATTCTGTGTGAAGAAAAGGGAGCATTCCTGCGCGTAGCTCCAATCAATGATCGCGGTGAACTGCTGTTGGACGAAATGAAGGCGTTGCTTGGACCTCGCACAAAGCTCGTCGCAATTGCCCAGGTTTCGAATGCGCTCGGCACCATCAATCCGATCAAGCAGATTGTCCGCATGGCGCACGAAAAAAATGTCCCCGTGCTCGTGGATGGGGCGCAGGCCACGCCCCACCTCTCAGTTGATGTGCAGGATCTCGACTGCGACTTCTATGTCTTTTCCGGTCACAAGATTTACGGGCCCACAGGAATCGGCGTTCTCTACGGAAAAGCTGCGCTGCTCGAAGCAATGCCTCCCTACCAGGGCGGCGGCGACATGATCAGTTCAGTGACCTTCGAAAAAACCATCTACAACAAAGTACCGCATAAGTTCGAGGCGGGAACGCCGCATATCGCAGGCGTCATTGGCTTAGGCGCCGCAATCGATTATCTTGAGAAGCTCGGTATCAACGCGATTGGGGCCCACGAGCAACAACTGCTGGAGTATGCCACGGAGCGGGTGAGAGCAATTCCTGGCGTGCGGCTGATCGGAACCGCCCGTCACAAGGCTGGCGCGTTGTCGTTTGTCATGGACAGCATCCATCCTCACGATATCGGTACGATTCTCGATCAAGAAGGAATCGCAGTGCGCACCGGTCATCATTGCGCGCAGCCAGTCATGGACCGCTTCGGCATTCCCGCTACTGTGCGCGCTTCCTTCGGGCTCTACAATACGAAAGATGAGATCGACAGTCTTGTTCAGGGCATCGAAAAAGTGAAGGAGATCTTAGGCTGATGGCTGATCTGCGAGATATGTACCAGGAGGTGATTCTGGAACATGCGAAGGCTCCGCGTAACTATCGCGCGCTGGAAACGCCAGATCGAAAGGCCGAGGGCTTCAATCCGCTTTGTGGCGACCGCTGCACCATATATCTGATGATGCAGGGCGACGTAATCGACGATATCTCATTCCAGGGGTCCGGATGCGCGATCTCGCGCGCCTCCGCATCCATGATGACGCAAAGTCTCAAAGGTAAAACCACGCGCGAGGCCGAAGAACTCTTCCAAAACTTCCACAATATGGTCACTGGCCGGAACCACCACGATCAAGAGGCGCAGATGGGAAAACTGGCGGCGCTTGCCGGCGTTTCCGCATTTCCAACGCGCGTAAAGTGCGCCACGCTTGCCTGGCACACGCTGCAAGCCGCGCTGCACGATGAGCGCGAAGGGGAGCGCAAGGGAGAGCGCGAACCGATCACCACCGAATAGGAATTGCAATGATGGAACCAATTGAACTTAAACGTGATTGCGACGCTATAGCCATTCCCAGCGGCTCGCGTGAGCGATTATCGGCGGGAACATCGGTACGCGTGGTACAGGCGCGCGGCGGCAGCTACACGGTTTCGACACCGCTCCATGCGATGTATCGCATCGATGCGGTCGATACCGATGCGCTCGGGCTCGCAACCTCTCCCGCGGCGAGTCCCGAACAGCAGGAGCCGTTCAGCGAACAACTCGTGTGGAATACGCTGAAGACGGTTTTTGATCCTGAGATTCCCGTCAATATTGTTGACCTTGGTCTGGTATATTCCTGTGAAATTAGCTCCGGTGAGCGCGGTCATTCCATCCATGTCCGGATGACGCTGACCGCCCCCGCCTGCGGCATGAGTGAGGTGCTCAGAGCTGATGTAGAAGGCAAGCTGCAGCACCTCCCGGAGGTCACCGATGTGCGCGTAGAGGTTGTTTTCGATCCTCCGTGGAATCCCAGCCGCATGTCGGAAGCAGCGCGATTTCAATTGGGATTCGATCTCGATCAGCAAAACACTCCAAAACTTACGCAGATCTCCAGGTAAACTGGTTAGCGGCGTGACTTCACTCTGCTTGCGGCTTCCTGAACGATAAGTGCGCGCATTTCGCGTCATTCTCATAACCAGCAATATCCTTGCCTTGACGTGCTTGACAGGCCAAACCCGCGCGCAGGAATAATCGAATCCATGCGATGGATAGTATTGTTGGCATCGGCGCTGGGTGCGGCCAGTGCATGGACGCAACAGGCAGTGCCGTTGCCGTCTCCTCCGGCGGAAGGCGGCGATGTTGCCCAGACATTCCGCTTTGTCTCCGATGGCCCGGCCGGCCCCGGGTGGTCAAGACCAGATGAGATCGCGCGAGCCTACTTTCGTGACAATCTGACTGCTCTTTTTGAGCGAACCATTTACTTAAACGGCGAAATTCCATCGCGCACCACGCTGCGCTGGATCTTTACCGGCCCTCACGCCGGCCTCACCGTCGAATGGACCGCGAATACGGTCCGCATATCGGAACGGTACTACGATTCCATGGGACTCTATTCAGGCCAGGGCAACTATCCTGAAAAAACCGTGCTCAACCTGGAAAGGCAATACACCGGCGAGGCGCGCACGCTCACCGTGATAGCCGATGCGCATCTTGCCGTGCGCGTGCTCGTGAACGGCGCTGAGCTGCTCAATGCCCCCCTGCTCTTCGACCTGATCCGTCACCAGCTCATGTACGTGGCTCCACGCACTGCGCACGATGTAATCGAGGGCGCTCTGCTGCGGTCCGAAGTCAAGCCTGCAACCCTGATGATCCGCGCGGATGAGGTTCACCAGACCATGCTCGGCTTCGGAGGCAGTCCCAGCATCCCGGCATACGCCGAGATGAGTGAAGAGGGTAAGCGCGCATATTGGCAGATGCTGAAGCACTATAATCTGCTTCTCTCCCGCGAGTACCCTATGGGCACGGAACTGAAACCGGATTTGAGCAATCTGGATGATCTGCACGACGCAACTCCACACTACTATGGCGACAACTTCCCCAATAGTGAAGTATCAAGTTTCGATTACAACAAACATGTGGTAGAGCTTGGCGGAGACGTTATCTACGAACTGTGGGCGCTGCCGGCATGGGCAACCGAACCATACAACGGAGAGAAAGCCGTAGACACGTGGAACCACCAAGTAAAGCGTGTCGCGAATCCACAGGAGTACGCGCGCATCGTGGTCGAGTATTGCAAGAAAGAGCAGGCTGCCACAGGAGCCGCGCCGCTGATTGTCGGTCTTGAAAATGAGGTGGATCAGCCGCCGGCGGTCTTTGCCGCCATGGCGCTCGCCGTGCGCCGCGAGCTGGACAAGGCAGGATTTACGCAGACGCGCATCCACATGGCCGATGCGAGTTACATGTTCAAGGGTATCGAGCGGACGAAGGATCTGCGCGCAAATCCGGAGGCGTGGCGCGCGATCGACTATGCAGCGACACACGAATACGATTTTCAGGAATTTCTTGCCAATCCCGACATATATGACGGCAGGATGCGTGAGATGCACGCAGCCAGCGAAGGCAAAGAGTTCCTGGCGACGGAGATCTGTTTCAACGATCCGCATTACCAGGAGCCCTCCTACCGCATTGCCCTGGCAGCCGCGCAACTCTATCACAAAAATCTGACGGAGCTGGATGCGGTCGCGCTGATGTACTGCTGGCTGCTGCTCGATGTGGAGCAGCCCAGCTTTGCCGGCTCACGGTCGCTGATGGAGCCGGACCGCACCAAAGGCTGGGCTCCGGCAGCAACCAGCTTCGAGCTGCGCGTGCTCGGCGCCTATAGCCGGCACATTCGCAAAGGCATGAAACGCATCGGAGCGGAGAGCAGCGATCCCAATCTGCTCACGACTGCGTTCGCTGATAAGGAAAATGAGACGCTGGTAATCGTGAACCGGGCGGCCACGGCACGCCAGCTCACGATAAACGGCAATGCGCATCCCTGGATTGAGATGGAACGTACAGGATTGGAAGAAGACAATGCGGTCTCGTCTGTTCCAGCGGAGATCGTAGTGCAGCCGGGTGAGATCATCGTGCTTTCGACGATCCAAGCCCAATAAGAATTCTTCACCTTCGTTTAAAGATTGAGGTGTGTTGTGAATTGGAAGTGGGCAGTTTTTGTGTGCATGGGTATTTTGGCTTGTGCCGGCCTGAGCCATGCACAGGTGACCGTGGATCATCGCTGGACAAACACCGATGCGCAAAGCCTGATCGGCCTGCCGATGGGCAGCCACAAAACAATCGTGGATAAAGCGGGGAATCTGAAATGGTCGCAATGGAGCCTGAAGCGCAGACCTCTCGATTCTCCCATCGGCTTCAGCAGCCAATTGGATGGAGAGTTAGCCATAGAAGCGTTCGCGGGCGCAGAACCATTGAAAGTGAACGAGCAGCATCTCTATCGCGGGCGCTATCCATTTGTCGAATCGACGGCGCATGTGGAGGAGTTGACGCTGGAAGAGCTTGCCTTCGCGGTAGATCCGGAGGCGAAACCCGGCGAGTTGCCCGACCGTAATTCCGGCGCCAAGGCGATGGACGTTGTCCGGCTGAGCTTTCGCAATAACGGCGCAGCCACGGCCGGCGTCACCGTCAAGCTGAGTGGAAGAGAGCGCAATCTTCCCGGGCATGTTACGGGACAATCACTCATCACCCTGAGCGGAGAGGATGTTGCTTTGTTGGCGGAGGCGGAAGGCATGGAGCTTTCGTCGGAAGATAGTGGCCTCACACTCGCGCTGCACGCCAATGTTCCCGCAGGCGGCATAAAGACGATATGGATCAAACTGCCTTATGAGTGGCCGGCCGCGCATAACACAGAGCTGACGCAGGAAAGCGATGAGTCTTTGCTTCAAAAAGCCGTGGCGCAGTGGGACAGCCTATGGGCGCTGGGGACGAAGATCGATTTTCCGCAAAGAGAATTGAGCGACTTCTATTACTCGTCGATCGCCTACGTACTTATCCTCACTGAATACGACGCACGCGGCGATCTCTGGACCTTGGACGGTCCCGCCGTGTATCGGCAGTATTGGGGCCGCGGCGAATATTTCCAGGCGCGCGCATTGGAGGTCGCAAACTACATGCGTCCCGCGCGCGAGAGCGTGGAGCACGCACTGCACATCATGAACGATGATGGCGAGTGGGATGGCCCGCCCGTCAGTGGCTGGCCGGCATGGGACAACGCGGGAGGAAACGCGGGTGCAATATGGGAATACTATCTCTTTTCGCGCGACAAGCAATGGCTCTCGCAGGCCTTCCCTTCCCTGCTGCGGTCATCCGAATGGATTCGCGATCATCGTGAAGAATCGAAGCTGGAAGGCGCAGCCGATATTCCGCACGGAGCGCAGCCAATCAAAAGGATGATCTCTTCTAAATGCCGTCCGGAGCCGCAGCCAGAGTTGCAACCCGGCGAAAAAACCTACTGGTATGGGCTGTTGCCGTGGAGTTACGGCGATTCGGGATTACCCGAGGGTCATTCCTACTCGCACAATTTTCTCGCGGCGTATGCGGAACGCGTAACGAGCGCGGCCGCCCAAGTGCTGGGCGATGAGAAAGACGCAGCCTGGCTCGACCGCGAGTACGCGGCGTATACGGCAGACATCCGCGAGAGCGTGCGC
>JASHQE010000200.1 GCA_030037705.1 Acidobacteriaceae bacterium
CTCACCGAGCACGACAGGGGGTGCCCCAGGTCTGTCCGCCGCGGCGGACAGACCTGGGAGAGCACAAATCCCACCCAAGCACTGTCATCCTGAGCGAGTCGCCCGCGGCGACGAGTCGAAGGATCTGTGGTTGCTCTTGGCGAAGCTTAAGGCTGGAAACGACGATGCTTTGACATCTTTGATGAACGTATTGTCCGTGAAGCTGCGAGACGAACCGCAGATGTTTCGACTTTCCGCCGCGGCGGACCGCGGCGGACTCCGCTCAACATGACAGCGCTTGAATTACTTTTCAGCAACTTCGAGTTGGTCTATATGTTGATATAGCCTGACAGAAAGCACACCTAGCCCCCTGAGGAATGTGCGTTCAAACTGAGCCACGACCAGAAGACCTGCCGCCTTCAATCCTTTGAATCGAATGCTTTAGAATTCATAAAGATTTTGCAGTCATTCGCTTTCTATCCAGAACATCTCGTATTGCGGACCGCTCCGGCAGATGGAGATCCAAGGAGCCCTCGTTTTACCGAATCATGAAGCCCGAAAGGAAGAGACCATGAAATACGCCGGATTGCTGGTGATGCCAGCCGGGTTCTTCCTTGCCATCGCCGCTCTGGTCTTGTTCTCCGACTCCATGGAACGCGGCATCTTTGTTCTTTGCGGGCTGGCCGTCGAGAGCCTGGGGCTGGGAGTGGCCATTCGCGGACACATGCTCGCGCGAGGAGAGCCCCGGCCATGAATCCCGCGGCAACCCTCTCTATGTCGGAGCCGGTCTTCACGCTCACCTTTGCGCTGTTGCTGCTCGCGCCTCTCGCGATCGCCGGCGTGGCCCTTGTGAATGCGGGGCTCGGCCGCTCCCGTTCCGCCGCCCAGGCGCTGCTTGGCAGCGTCGCCATCGTCGCCGTCGCAATCATCGTCTTTGCGATTGCGGGTGCATCGCTTGCAAGCGGCACCAGCCGCATCTTTCATCTCGCCGGCAAATCCTGGAACTGGATCGGCTCGGCGCCTTTGTTGCTCGGCGGCTTCCATGCTGCCCCGCCCGAGGCGCAGCTTGCGCTCCTGTTTGAATTTCTGGCTGTCGCTCTAGCAGCCCTCATTCCCTGGGGATCAGGCGCGGACCGCTTCCGGCTCGCAGCCGGCTGCGCTTCGGCTGCATTCATCTCGCTCATCATCTTCCCGCTGGCGGCTCATTGGATCTGGGGCGGCGGATGGCTGGCTGAACTTGATCGCAACTTTTCGCTCGGTGCAAACTTTCTCGATCCCAGCGGCGCAGCCACTGTACATGTGCTCGGCGGCCTGAGCGCGTTGGCCGTGGTCTGGATCGCGGGGCCGCGCCGCGGCAAGTTCCCCAGGGAAGGCTTGTCGACGGCGATGCCCGGCCACCACGTCGTCTATGTCCTCTTCGGATCGTTGGTAAGTCTTGTGGGCTGGCTGGCGTGGAATGCGGCGGGAGATCTTCTCTGGCTCCATGCGCCGTTAAGCGCACTTCCGGTCACCGCAATCAACACGGTGCTCTCAGCTTCCGCTGCTCTTCTCGGCACCTTGATCGTGACCCGCATCCGCTTCGGCAAGCCCGACGCCAGCTTGTGCGCAAACGGCTGGCTCGCCGGGCTGGTCGCCTCCAGCGCCTGCGCCGCGGTCGTTACGCCCGGCGAATCGATCTTTGTGGGCCTGATCGCCGGCGTCGCCACGCCGCTTCTCGTTGAGGTGTTGGAACTGGCGCTCTCGATCGATGATCCTTCGGGAGCCATCAGCATTCACGCTGTCGCCGGTTTGTGGGGCTTATTGGCCGCGGGCATCTTCGCTCCGCAGCGCGGACAGCTCATCGCACAGCTTATGGGCATCGCCACGCTGCTCGGGCTCATCCTGCCCGCCGTGTATCTGCTCTTCGCGCTCCTGAACCGTTTCGTTCCCTTCCGTGTCGATCCGGACGGCGAACGCATCGGCATGGATCTGCACGAGCTCGGCGGAGGAGCCTATCCGGAGTTCGTCATTCACCGCGACGAATCCTACCGGTAAACCGCGATCCCGTTCTTTTTCTTGCTTACGGAATTTGAACTACGGCTTCTGTCCCTGGCTCGTAGGTTGATTTGCGGGCTGGCCCGCAGTCTGCCCCGCAGGCGGATTTGGATAAGCCTTATCGACCGCCTCTTTGAACTGCTGGAAGAGCACGATACGCGGCGTACTCAACCCATCCGGCATTGTGCGCTCCCACAACGGGCTCCCGCGCTTGCCGTTCACATTGATCGGGCACACCTCGAAGAGATCGTTCGCCGGCCCTGCTTCGCCGCCCATCTGTACCGCCGTGCCGCCCATTGCCGGGCCGCCCGCTGGCACACCCGCGCGCTGTTGGGGACCGGGAAACGGCTCACCCGCACCGGAACCAGAGCCGGGACCAGAATCAGGACCACCGCCCCTGCTCACTCCCGCGTTCGTGCTCGCCACGCGCCCCTTGCGCACCACGATCACCAGGTCCGCCTGCTCGCGCTCCGCAGTAACCGTGTACCGTTTCCAGTTCGCAAATGCATCCCGCACGTCGGCGATTGCGATCCGATCCTCGGGGTCGAGGTTCTGGTCGAACTCCTTCCCATCCACCGCTTCCACATACACGTAATGCGCCTGGCCGAAGACTGCGGGGACGCTGGGCTTCTTATCCTTGGCATGGAGAGCGGGCGCACACAATCCCACCAGCAAGAGCGGACCGATCACCTGGCAAGGTTTCATACGCACCCTCCACGAGATCCCGTTCGATCTCCGCTCTTAGCGTACTACCGTTTCGCCAGCAGCAACATCAGCACGAAGAGCAGAACCGGCGCCAGGGCCAGGCTCGCATAAAGAACCATCTTGCGCCCGCTCGGCAGCCGGCCGCGCAGCGCGGCACCGGCACGCCGCTCGCCGTCTTCTATGCCCACTTGTAGGCCCACCTGTTCCTGGTGCTCCAGCTCCCACGCCATCTCCGCCGCCGTGGCATAGCGGTGGCGCGGGTCGCGCTCGAGGGCGCGGTAAAGGATCTCCTGCAGTTGAGGCGAAACTTCGGGTCGGAGATCGCGCACCGGCCTGGGATCATTGAGCAGCCGCTCGTTCATCACCGCCAGCGGATTGGAACCGGTAAAAGGCGGCTCGCCCGCAAGCATCTCATAGAGCATCGCGCCCACAGCGTAGATGTCGCTGCGCTGATCGCCGCGCTGTCCCTTCACCTGCTCCGGCGCGATATAATCCGGCGTGCCCAGCGCAGGCGAAATCTCCGTAAACGTCAGCCGCCTGGCATCTTCCTTCATGGCGATGCCAAAGTCGATGAGTTTGATGCTGTCGCCCTCGCCGATCATGATGTTTTCCGGCTTCAGGTCACGATGCACGACGCCGCGCTTGTGCATGTAGTCGAGCGCGTCGCAGATGCCGAGTGTAATGGCAATGGCGCGCTCGATCGGCAGCCTGCGTTTTTCATTCAGGATCGACCGCAGCAGCCGCCCATCTACCCACTCGATAACCATGTAGAGCCGGCTGCGCTCTTCGCCGTCGTAGGCCTTCACGATGCCCGGATGATCCAGCTCCTGGCCGATCTCCTGCTCGCGCTCAAATCGCTCCACCAGCACCGGATCGGCCTCCATCTCCGCGTGCGGAACCTTCAGCGCCACCTGTCTGCCGTTGCGCAGATCGGTTGCCCGAAACAGCGTGGACATGCCGCCGTGGCCGACGACGGCATCCAAGCGGTAGTGGTCGAGTGTGTCTCCGGCTTCCAGCGTGGTCATCGTTATACATTGCATAACAAATCTGATCGTTTCACGATAGGCGTAAGAAAAGCGCAAAGGAATCGCATAGAAATCGATAGGATAGAGGCAGGGCGGGCCGCTCGGGGAACATGTTGGCCTGTTCTGGGACTCAAAGTGGGCAACTTTCGATGCATTGCGCATTGCCCGCAAGTCGTGTTGTGCTTGAATGCAGAGTCTTCCGGCAGAATGTTTAACCCCAATGTTCAGCCTGAATGTTCAGCCCAAATTGTTCAGCCCGAATTGTTCAGACTTGACCCGTTATCTTTTCGCAGCTCTCGCGCTCCTCACCCTCACCGCCATCGCGGCGGGCAAATCGCGCCAGCCGCAGCGCGAGCCTCCGCAAGAGACCGGCTTTCTCAATCGCAGGATCGATCTCAACGGAGTCTCGTACCGGTTCCAGGTGTACCTGCCTGAAGACTGGCGGCGCGACGACAACCGGCTTTGGCCGATCGTCCTCTTCCTCCATGGCCGCGGCGAGCGCGGTTCGGAGGGCATGTGGCAAACGCAGATCGGTCTTCCCGCCCAGGTGCGCGACCATCCCGAGCGCTGGCCGTTCGTGATCGTCATGCCCCAGTGCCCGCTCCCCGATCATTGGACCGATCCCAAGATGCTCGATCTGGCCATGGCCGCGCTCGATCAGGAGTCGGCTGAATTTCACGGCGATCCCGAGCGCACCTACCTCACCGGTCTTTCGATGGGCGGTTACGGAGCCTGGGAACTGGCGCGGCTTCATCCGCGCCGCTGGGCGGCAATCGCGATTGCGGCCGGCGGCATCTTCTGGAGCTACGACCCGGAGCGCTGGCAGGAAGCGTCGACGCTGCCCGCCGAATATGCTCAAGCCATCGGCCGCACTCCCTTATGGCTCTTCCATGGCGGGGAGGATAATGTCGTGTCGCCCCGCCAGAGCGAGCTGCTCTACCAGGCCGTCAAAGCAGCCGGCGGCAACATCCGCCTATGGATTTACCAGGGCTACGGTCACGATTGCTGGACGCGCGCCTATAACGAGCCGGAGCTGCCGCGCTGGCTCCTCTCGCACAAGCTGACAGCCCAACCGGAGTTATTGCCCGCAGCCGCGGAGCGGCTCGTCATCCCGCGCCACCCCGCGGCCATCAAGCTCTCTCTGGCAACGCTCGACAGTCTTTCAGGAGAATATCTCGAGCCAAACGGGCACGGCGTCATGACCATTTACCACCAGGGTGATGCGCTGTATGAAAAAGACCAATATGGCTCCATCATCGAGCTCGCGGCGGAATCGCCCATGGCCCTCTTCTTTCCGAACGGCACCAGCCTGCTCCGGCTGTTGATCGAGCGCGACGCCCAGGGCAGGGTGACCGCATTGGTCTTCCACGATGACCGTCACGAAGAACGGTGGGAAAAACTGCCTCCCGCCACGGCCCATCCGGCTCTCGCCCTCCGTCATTAGCGTGGTATCTCAGAAGATCGCATCATAAATGCTTTGTCATCCTGAGCGAAGTTTGGCCCGTTTCTGGGCCAAACGCAGTCGAAAGCCCGCCCTGAGCGAAGTCGAAGAGGATCTGCGGTTGCCTCCTGTAAATTACGCCAGGAACTTCAGAGGCAGAACACCGGCGAACAGACGGGCGGAACGCTCGACGCACAATTTGCGTATCCTTATTGCGAAGTCCTTGCGGAGGTGACAATGTTTTGCAGCGGCTGTGGTCAAGCTCTTGCATCCGGGCAAACCTTCTGCGCCCATTGCGGGCGGCCATCGGTAGCGGTGATTCCACCCGTGCCCGGCCTCCCGTACCAGGTGGAGAACTACGCGGGTAAAGTAAGAACCCTCAGCATCTTCTGGTTCATCTACGCCGGGGTGTCGCTTCTGCTGGGATTTGCCGGTCTCGCCTTTCTGCACGCGTTCCTCAACAATGCGCCCTGGATGCACGGACCCTGGGCGCATGGACCCGGCATGAACGGCCCCTGGCCCGGTCCGTTTCCACCGAACTTCTTCGGCCCGGCGCTCCTCCATCTCGCCTGGCTGTTTATCCTCGTCCGCACCGTGCTGGCCGCGGCCGCCGGCTGGGGCCTGATGGAGCACGCGCCCTGGGGCAAGGTCGTCGCCATCATCGCCGCAATCTTCAACCTGCTCAAGTTTCCCTTTGGCACCGCCATGGCCATCTGGACGCTGGTGACGCTGCTCGGCTATCGCAACTCCACGCTCTACGAGCAGCTATGACGCAGCCGCCAGTTCCTCTACAATCAACCCATGGCCTTCCCCGCAACCCGGATGCGCCGTCTGCGCCGCAGCGATGCGCTGCGCGCGCTGGTGCGTGAGACGACCCTCGAACCGGGCGACCTGATCTATCCGCTCTTTCTGTGCTCCGGCGAAGGCGTGCGCCGCGAGATCGGCTCCATGCCCGGCGTCTTCAACCTTTCGATCGATGAAGCCGTCCGCGAAGCCGCCGCGGCTGCGAGCCTCGGCCTCGGCGGACTGCTGCTCTTCGGCCTGCCCGAAACCAAAGACGAGCACGGGACCGGAGCCTGGGAGAAAAACGGCATCGTGCAGCAGGGCCTGCGCGCGCTGAAGGCGTCGAGCGCCGCAAAAAAGCTGGTGCTCATCGCCGATGTCTGCCTCTGCGAATACACCAGCCACGGCCACTGCGGCGTGGTCGTCAAAGACCCTGACGAAGGGGACAGCGGCGCATTCGAAGTCAACAACGATCTCTCGCTCAAGCTGCTGGTGCGCACCGCCGTCAGCCTCGCCAATGCCGGCGCTGACGTCATCGCTCCCAGCGACATGATGGACGGCCGCGTCGCCGCCATCCGTAAAGCCCTCGACCGCGACGGCCACGCGCAGACGCCGATTCTCAGCTACGCCTCGAAGTTCGCCTCCGCTTTTTACGGCCCCTTCCGCGAAGCCGCCGATTCCGCTCCGCAGTTCGGCGACCGCCGCAGCTATCAGATGGACAGCGCCAACCTCCGCGAAGCCCTGCGCGAGATCGACCTCGACCTCCAGGAAGGCGCCGACATGATTCTCATGAAGCCGGCCATGCCCTATCTTGACGTGGTCCGCGCCGCGCGCGAGCGCTACGGCGTGCCCATCGGCGCCTATCAGGTCTCCGGCGAGTACTCCATGCTCCACGCGGCGTTTCAAAAGGGCTGGCTCGACCGCGACCGGGCCATGCTGGAATCGCTCCTCGGCATCCGCCGCGCCGGCGCCGACTTCCTCATCACCTACTTCGCCAAGGACGCCGCCAAGCTGCTCGCCTAGCTCCAAGACTGCGCGTCTAATTCACGAACGGATGGGTACCGTCCCAACATCGCGCAACTACGCAAGGCTGGTCCGCGTTGCGTTTGCCTGCATCGTCGCTGCCTGTCCGGCTCTCGCGCCTTCGCAAACCGGAGCCCGATCGAGCCCGGCATCCTTTTCTTTCGCAGTCGCAGCCATTAAGCCAAGCGATCCGAGCCGCCTCGAAGAGGATGGAGACATCGGTTTTAGCTGCGACGGCCAATCCGTGCTATCCTCGCCGGCTTATGCCGGATGCCCCAGATCTCATCGCCGCTCACTGAGCACGACAAGGGGTGCCCCAGAGCCTGCCCTGAGCGTAGTCGAAGGGTCTGTCCGCCGCGGCGGAAGACCTGGGAAAGCACAAATCCCACCCCAGCACTGTCATCCCGAGCGAAGTCCGCCGTGGTCCGCCGCGGCGGAAAGCCGAAGGATCCGCGGTTGCTCTTCGCGAAGCTCAAGGCTGGAAACGACGATGCTTTGACTTTTTGATGAGCGTATTGTGCATGGAGCTGCGAGACGAACCGCAGATGTTTCGACTTCGTCCGCTGCGGCGGACTCCGCTCAACATGACAGTGCTTGAATGATCGGTCTGCAGCCAGGGGCCGGGTGCCCCAGAGCTTGCCCTGAGCGGAGTCGAAGGCTCTCAATTTTGAGACCTGGGAAAGCACAAATCCCACCCCAAGCATTGTCATCCTGAGCGAGTCGCCCGCGGCGACGAGTCGAAAGCCTGCCCTGAGCGTAGTCGAAGGGGATCTGCGGTTGCTCTTGGCGAGGCTCAAGGTTGGAAATGACGATGGTTTGACATCTTGATGAGCGTATTGTCCGTGGAACTGCGAGACGAACCGCAGATGTTTCGACTCCGTCCGCCGCGGCGGACTCCGCTCAACATGACAGTGCTTGAAGGATCGGTCTGCTGCCGGGTGCCGGGTGCTCCAGG
>JASHQE010000201.1 GCA_030037705.1 Acidobacteriaceae bacterium
GTGAGCGGCGATGAGACCTGGGCACCCGGCGTTAAGCTTCGCCAAGAGCAACCGCAGATTCTTCGACTCGTCGCCGTGGCGACTCGCTCAGGATGACAGTGCTTGGGTGGGATTTGTGTTTTCCCAGGTCTCAAAATCAAGACCCTTCGACAAGCTCAGGGCAGGCTCTGGGGTACCCTGTTCCGCTCAGGATGACATGTCAAATTTAAACCATGTCATCCTGAGCAAGTCGCCGGCTGGCGCAGGACAGTTTCCTGCGCCAGGTGAAGCTCAGAAGGCCCTTGAGGGATGGTTTCACGGATACTGACCCGCTACTCGCGCGGCCAAATTGATCATGGTGGCCTTTGCTCACCGCGAGAATCGTGGCAGACTCTATTTGTATGCGAGCCTACTTTGCCCTGCTGTTTGCCCTCGATCTGTGCCTCTGCGCGCAGACTCCGCCGCCGGTCCCGGATCATCTCAAGCCTGCGGCCGGCGAGATTCTAATTAGCCAGACGCACGCAATCGGCGATCAAATCTATGTTTGCGATGGTTCGAACTGGACGTTCTCCAGGCCGGATGCAAAGCTGTTCGACGATTCCGGAAAACAAATTGGATCGCATTTTGCCGGGCCGACGTGGAAGTTCTCCGACGGAAGCCAGGTGAGCGGCAAGCTCGTGGCTACTGCCACGCCGGATGCAGATTCCATCCCCTGGCTCCTGTTAAAAGCTACGAGTCACCAGGGGCAGGGATTGCTGGAACGCGTGACGAGCATCCAGCGGCTCTCCACCAGCGGCGGCAAGGCTCCGGCAGCCGGATGCGATTCCGAACACAAAGGGCAAGAGGTCCGTTCGCACTACACGGCAGAGTATCTCTTCTATGCGGGATCTTGACGGCAGGCAAAAGGCGGTCTCCCTGTCTGCCAATATGGTAATTGGAAGATGGATACTCGATGAGTTTCAGAATCGGTAGAAGGCGGTGGCCCGTTATGGGCAGAGCTTTTCGTTCATCTCATGCCATGCGCAACTCGGCCCAAGATTGAGCTGGTCGTCACAAAGGGTGCTCGTTTACCCTTTTTGGAGGACAGCTTGCTGCATCCCTCGCAGTGTATAGGTCCGAATCGCCATGAACAGCAAGATACCGTTACTGGAGAGAGCAACCCGCAAGGGAGCTCGTCCACACCGTCGTTTGCGCGCTGCCCATTGGAGCATCGGGATGTCTATCTGTCTCAATGCTGATGTGCGGCGCATCTTCCAATTGCTCACGGTGCCGGAGTATGTGGAGGCGTGGGCATCTCTTCCCGGTAACGATGCAGAGACA
This sequence comes from Acidobacteriaceae bacterium, assembly GCA_030037705.1. Classification (GTDB taxonomy): domain Bacteria; phylum Acidobacteriota; class Terriglobia; order Terriglobales; family Acidobacteriaceae; genus Telmatobacter. The sequence continues at coordinate 1,300 of JASHQE010000201.1, forward strand.
TCCGTCGCTGCATCGCGTTCTGCGAACGATTATCGTCTCGACTTCTGTTCCGCTGGAGATCTGAAGGCCAGCATAAGCGGAACTTTCCTTGTGTGCAGGCAGCGTAAGATGCTCTTTACCTGGTTGAACCTGGGGATTTCACCGGGAGTCAGCATAGTGGATATCCGGCTGCGCGGAAATTTCGGCAGCAGTATCCTGGAGCTGCATCACGCGGACATTGCCTCCGCAGCCGAATATTTCTGGCAAATGACGGTATGGAGGGCGTCCTTTGAGAAGCTGGTTCAGCTGGTGAAAAACTCGCCGGTTGCGCTGGACGCGGTGCAGTGAGATAGCGCTCGGGTGCGGCCCCGCCGTTTCCGGCAGACGCCGATTCCCCGCGCCATGCGGGATATTCACGGGCTAGGAACGGCCAGCAGCGCCCCCCAGTTTAAACCTGCGCCAAAGGCCGAAAAGACAATGGGCGCGGAGGGCGTTCCATTTTGGCTGCGATGCCACTCGTCGGCTGCAATCAGCAGCGAAGCGGAAGAAGTGTTTCCGCAGCGGCGGAGATTGATAAAGAATCGCTCCTCGGGCGCCTGCAGCGCAGCGGCAACCCGCATGATCAGGTTCTGGTTCGCCTGGTGCAGCAGATATGTGCCGGGATCGCCGGCAGTGAGCCCGTTACGCTCGAAGAGTTCGTTGATGACGCGCGGAATCTTGCGGCAGGCCTGCAGAATCACGCTGCGGCCATCCATATGAATTCGGTTTTGATGGTTCCGGCCCTGTTCAATTTTGAGGATCTCCGCTGCTGTGCCGTCCGTGTGCAGTTGGAAATCTGCGATGCGAGCGAAGCCGGTGTTCGCGTCCACCAGGCAGGCTCCCGCGCCATCGCCGAAGAGAATGGCTGTGTCCTTGCCCTCGGGAGACAGGTCGATACACCGCGACATGATCTCCGCGCCAAGGACCAGAACCCGGCCCGCGTGCGCTGCAAGTTGTGCCGCAACGGCCAAGCCGATCAACGAGCCACAGGAAGCGACGGGGATATCAAGGACCGGTGTTGCGCTCAGGCCGAGTTCCGCCGCGATCTGGCTTGCGGGGCCAGGGCAAAAACGTTCGCTCGATCCGGAAGCGCAGAGGATCATGCCCAGCTCTTCCGCGGCTACGCCAGCTTTGTTGAGGCAAGCCTGCGCGGCCTGCAGGCCGAGGCCGGCCACAGTGTCTTCCGCCGAGGCGTAGCGGCGTTCTTCGATGCCGGTTGCGGATAGGATCCACTCCGGCGCTGCGCCTACCAGGGTAGCCAGTTCCTCATTGCGCACGCGGCGCGAGGGAAGATACGAACCGAAGGCCCGGATATAAGCCATTACTTTGTCTTGGCGGAAAGGTAAGCGTCTACTTTGACGATGGTGTCGAATTTGCGGGCCGATAAGTCGGAGTCGGGAATTGTAACGCCAAACTCCTCCTCCAGGCCGCTCACGAAATCAGTGAGAGCGAACGAATCGAGCAGTCCGGAAGCGAATAGCGACTCATTCTGACCGGGGTTGACCTGTTTTCCTGAAACGCGCTGAAGGATTTTAAGGATGCGTGCGTGTTGCTCCAAGAGTAGCTCCTTGTGCCGCAGTCTCTGAATTGGGGAAGTGTTGTTTTTTGTATGTCTGATATCCGGCCATTAGATCGGCCATAAATGCGTCAGCGAGCGCCCGGTAGCCCTCGCCGGTAAAGTGAGTGTGGTCCGGCTGGGCCCAGCCCGCGGCGACCCATTCCTGCATTGCGCCGAGCCCGCCCATGCGCTCGCGTTGATCCCAATAGGCGCAACCCTCAGTGCGGCAGACGGCGCGCTGTGCCGCGACGATGCGGTCCGTGCCATCATAAGGATGCCAGACATGACGGCGCATTACGGACCGGTCTGTGGGACCAACCACGAGAATCGACGACTCCGGAACATATTGATGGATGGTATGGATGACCGATGCGAATGCCTGCCGGTAACTCTCTTCATCCCAGTGCGCGCTGGCCGCCTCATTGGTGCCATAAGCCAGAACGATCAGCGCCGGGGAGTTGTCCTTGAGATATTGCGCAAACAACTGCTGGTCCCACTTGAGGATGAGCGGCGCTTCGGCACCGTTAATCCCGATCGACTCCCACGTGACGCCCGGCTGCATGGCTACCCAGCCCAGCAGCGTGACAGGCGCGTTCTCTTCTGTGGTGACTTTGAAGTGGTGATCGCCTGCGGGGCAGTTGTAGTGGAAGGTTCCTGGGCCGATCTGCGGAGCATCGGTCTGAATCTCGGTGGGCTCGCCGTCATTGTCCGTAAAACGGAGGTTGCCGCCCCCCGGCCGCTCCAGGTATTGGAGATCAAGCGTAGTGCACGGAGCGTCGAGGGTCGCCCACTCGCCTGGTTGATCGGTTGAGATGCTGATGCCGCCCATGCCCAGCTCGCCATCGCCGAGCTGCAGGAACTTGTTGCCTTGCGTCTTCCAGCCCAATGATTGGGCCCGCGCCGAGCCGATGATCCGGTATCCGGGGAAAGGATGGCCGGCGTACGAATAACCGATACCGCCGTCGCCAAACTGCTGCTGGAAAAGCCGCCTTGTCTCACCGGTAAACATGTCGGCCGCGGTGTGCGAGTCACCCCATTGCAGCACGCGCACCGTCCCGGTCTCTGCGCTACTGCCGTCCCGCTCCTCTTCGTGGCGGGCAAGCTGGGCATAGAAGCCGTCAAGAGCCGATTCGTACGCGATCGCGTGAGGCGGAGGATCTTTGAGCCGCGCGCCGATCTCTTCCACCAGCGCTGCCCTCTGCGCGGGGGCTAGGCGTGGCGCAGGAACATGCAAGTGATTTCGCCGGACTGCATGATGGGTCTTACCGGTCGTGAGTTTTTTCGTCGCCGTCGCGGCCGGCTGCGCAATCGCCGCTGCAAGCGCAAGCAGCATCATCATTGCAGCCACGCCTGTTCCGTGCCGGTCATGCCTGCTCATTGCGCCCCGGCTCTCGCGTCGTGGCTACTGCGGTTCGGACGAGGCTGCACTGCAGCCTGCAACGCGGCGGATCGTGAGGTGGCTGGGGCAGGAGCCTCCGGTACGGCGATTCCATGTTGCATCTTCCACCGATCATAGCGCAGCCCCAGTTGCTCCACGAGCAGACTGGCCACGATCGAGGCTCCCTGCGGCGTGGGATGCAGCAGATCGGCCGTCACCAGCCGCGGACTGGCCGCGTACCAGCGGGCCATGGTGCCGTTCGAGCCCATGGCGTCAAACGTATCGAAAAAGGCGCAGTGCATCTCGGCCGCCACCTGGCGCTGAATCGACACGATCTCGGGAATCGTGCTCATGGTCTCGATGTCGTCCAGCCCCGCCCGTTCTCCGCGATCCATCGGGCTCATGATCAAAATGGACGCATGGGGCGCGCCCGCGCGGATGCGCGTGATCGCCAGCCGCAGCTCGTCTGCGTACTTGTGGTGCACAAAATCCGCATAGCTGCTCTCGTTTGAGCCGTAGTTGACCACCACCAGCGCCGGTTGAGCGTGTTGCAGTTCCTCCTTCCAGAGATCCGGCTGCAGTACGCGGGCCAGCACGCTTGTGGTTGCGCCGTTCAAACCGAGGCTGTCATAGAGCAGTCCGCTCGATCCGCGCCGGAAGTCCACGCCGAAGAGCGTGACCGTGCCTTGGGTGGGCCGAATCGAGATCTCTTTTGCGCCCACAGGCAAGGCGACACGAACCATGGTTGCCGTTTGCTCCGGCGCGCCAGTTGCCTGCTCAACCAGCGTCTGCCCGTCCGCCTCCACGGCAAACGAACCCCCATTGGGCAAAGCCAGGTACTCGACAAAGACCGCTGTCTGATCCCGATCCTTCAGCCGGAATTTGCTCCACGCACCAGGCTGCCCTTCGAAGGCTGCGCCGCCCAGCCCATAGACTCCCTCGCGCATAAGTCCTACGCCGGTGCGAATCTTCCAGCCCTGATCGCTCATCTCCACGCCGCGATGGCCGTACCAGGCCCATGGTTTAGCGATCAGTGTGTAGCCCCGGCCTGCATCGCCGAACCGGTGCTGCAATTGCTCGCGCGCATCGCCGGTAATCAGATCGGCGGTGGTGGGCGAGTCGCCGTAATGCAGTACCGTCACGACTTCGCTATCCCTGCCCTGCTCCAGATTCCAAAGCGTGGCAAAGAACGGGTCGAGCTGGTGAGAATCATCGACCAGCAGTGGCGATGCGGCGGGCAACTGCCGCACGTCGTGGAGCACGGGAATTTGGGGAACGGGAGGAACTGGCGCTTTGGGCCAGCGCAGCCGGAAGGCCTCGGCGAAGATTCCGGGCCCTAGCCCCTGGCCATGGTTCACGGCAGCGCACCAGATCCCGAGCGTAACGGCCACGACTGCGATCGCCAGGGCGGTTTGGCGGGGGAAGCTGTTTTTTTGGCGCAGCGGCCGCAGCTTCGGCGGGGCCGGCCGAATGGGCAGGAGCTCGGAGATCTCAGAAGTTGCCATAGACAAATGGAGCGGAACCCCGGCCCGCCAGCGTTTGGATCAGCAAGATCAATCCGGCCATCGCAAGGCCCTGCACCCAGAAAGGGACCCGGACGGATAGTTTGGCCGCGCGCTCGAACCAGTCCGAAGGCAGGCAATGCGCCACAGCCGCGAACAGGAGAACTCCCACGACCGGAACGGCCACGCTGCCCATGGACCAGGTATGCGCACCCAGGCCGCGCAAAATAGCCAGGGCGCTTTCAAGCGTAGCCGCACGGAAAAAAATCCATGTGAAACACACAAAATGAAAGGTGAGCAGGCCGGCGAACAGCTTGAGCCGCCATCCGGCCGGCGGCGCTTTGCGCCAGCGCTTCCAGGCGAAAACCACCCCTAACGCCAACCCGTGCAACGCGCCCCAGATCAGGAAGTTCCAGGAGATCCCATGCCACAGGCCGCCCAGCATCATGGTGAAAAGGAAGGCATAGCTATAGGAAAGTACCGGAAATTTTCTGTTCTTGGGAAAGAAATCGAAGAGGTAATCGCGCAGCCACTCTGAGAACGTGATATGCCAGCGCCGCCAGAACTCAGCTATGTTCAAGGAAAGGTATGGCTGGCGGAAGTTCTCGGGCAGGTTAATGCCCAGCAGCAGAGCCACTCCCCGGGCAATGTCTGTGTATCCCGAAAAATCGAAGAACAGTTGCAGCGCGTATCCATAAACGCCAAGCAGGATCTCGCTGCTCGAGTAGAGAGCTGGGGTGTCGAAGATCCGGTCGACGAGATTGTTGGCCAGATAGTCGGCGATCAGGAGCTTTTTCACGAGCCCCAACCCGATCAGCAGCATGGCCCGGGCGCCGTCTTCCGCACTCAGCTCAAACGGCTCTGCCATCTGTTCAAGCAGTTTGCCCATCCGGGGAATCGGCCCGGCCGTGATGGACGGGAAAAACAGCGCCGCGGCGAGATAGTCAATGAAGCTGCGCGTGGGCTCCAGTTCACCGAGGTAGAGATCGATAGTGTATGTAAGCGATTGAAAACAATAAAAAGAAAGGCTCAAGGGCAGAAGCCAGCGCCAACTGGCGCCGGTTGCCAGAGGCACGAGCTTCAACGTCAGAAGCAAGCCTAAATTAATGGCAAGGGATAAGCCGAGCAACATGCGTCTCAACATTCGCTTCGGGATTCGCTTCGGGGAAACCTTTTGCCATCGGCTAAGTTCCAGGCCAATCCCAAAGTCCGCAGCAGCCGCGAACGGCAAAGCAAGATAGACAAGACTGAAATGCGCCAGAAAAAAGAGATTTGCCGCCGCAAGCAGGACGCGCTGCAGCCGATGCCACCGGGCCGTGAGCCAATACAGGAGGCACACAGCCACTAAAAATACGAAAAAAGGACCTGAACTGAGCGACATGGAATCGACACAAGCTTATCCCACCGGGTGGGTAATTCTGTAGTAAACAAAAGTGCCATGAGCCCCCCGTCAGGGATTGGGTGGGCATTGAGCGGCTCGGGCACGGTTCTTCCCGCTGGTGCGATGCCACGAGCGCGGATCAAGTCAACACGAAGGGCAGCACAAAGAACAGCACCAAGGGCAACACGAAGGGGATATGTCCTTAAGTCACATTCGCTTGCTTTTCAACAATATACAGAAGTATACAAGGAAATTTTGTTGGTCCGGTCAGAGGACCGTTTAGTAAAATATTCGAATGGTTGAGCGTCAGAAATCGCGTACTCTGAGCCCGGCAAGGCCACGACGGTTCTGGCTCCTTGCAGGGGCGTTATCTCTTGCGGTGGCAGCCGCGGTCTTCACAGACTCGACATTGACGGTCCACGCCGACGCCCCGCTGGCCCGTCCTGCCGCAACCCTTCCGCCGGGACCTCCGCCGGAAAACTCCTTCACCGCACTGGCGCGGCCGGTTGCGCCTTTCATTCCTTCCGACGCGCTCAGGGGGATAGCTACCTGGTACGGCAGCGTGTTGGAGGGTCATCACACGGCCAGCGGAGAACGTTTTGATATGGACGCCATGACGGCAGCCCACAAGACTCTCCCGTTCGGTACGGTGCTCCGGGTCGTGAACCTCAGGACTCATCGATCGGTCGTGGTCCGCGTGAACGACCGGGGGATCCTTCCCGGCAATCATGTCATCGACCTCTCTTACGCTGCTGCGAAGGAACTGAACATTGTGAAATCCGGCATCGCTCCGGTAAGGCTGGAGATCATCGCCCTCGGCGGGCAAGCCTCCCCGATTCAGGAACCATAACGGCGGAGCGGTAGAACCGCGGCACAGCGGCCCCGTTCCATGGAAGAGTTTGACGCCTCACGAGGTCTCTCATGACGAGGCTGCATCAGGCTGCTTGCAGGTGGATACAGGGTTTTGGGCGACTGAGGACGGCAGCGCCGGCTTGCCTCATCACGCTGGCGCTTGCGGAACTCTGCTGCGGATGCGGCGGTACGATCGCTTATAACGGCGGCGGTGGGGGCGGTGGCGGCGCCGCACCGGATTTCTCGCTTTCTCTCAGCGCGACCAGCTTAAGCCTGACGGCCGGCGGAGCGGCGCAATCTGTTACGCTGACGGCGACCGCGATGAATGGATTTACCGGAACCGTTCAAGTGGCGCTGAGCGGACTGCCTGCCGGTGTTACCGCGTCTCCTTCCACATTGAGCCTTACGCCGGGCACTCCGCTTTCGATCAGCTTGACTGCGGCCTCATCGGCTGCCGCCGGCAGCGCTACTCTCCAGTTCACGGGCACCTCCGGAGCTCTCAGTCATACGGTGACACTCAAGCTGACCATAGAGGCGCAAGTGATCCCGCCGGCATCCAGCGTAGACGTAACCACCTATCACTACGATGTGGGGCGCACCGGCTTGAACCCGAACGAGACTACGCTCACTCCTGCGAATGTCACGTCGTCTCAGTTTGGGCTGCTGGAGGTCCTCTCCGTAGATGGAAATGTAGATGCCCAGCCGCTCTATCTCTCCAACCTGACGGTCAACGGCCAGCAGCAAAACGTCGTGTTTGCGGCTACGGAACACGATAGCGTCTACGCGTTTAATGCGGATACCGGAACGCAGCTTTGGAAAACCTCGATTCTGGGCACGAATGAAACCACGAGCGACGACCATGGCTGCGGCCAGATTTCGCCGGAGATCGGCATCACCTCAACGCCGGTGATCGATCGCAACGCCGGTCCGGACGGCACCATCTTTGTCGTAGGCATGACGCTGGATTCTTCGGAGAACTACCATCAGCGGCTCCATGCACTGGATGTGACAACGGGTGCTGAACTCTCCGGCAGTCCAATGGAAATCGTGGCCACCTATCCGGGAACGGGTGCGGCGAGTTCAGGCGGCAAAGTGCCGTTCCAGCCTGGTCAATATGCGGAGCGCGCGGGTCTTCTGCTGCTGAACGGAATGATCTATCTGGGCTGGACCTCCCACTGTGACCAAACACCGTACACGGGCTGGCTGATGGCGTATAGCGAGTCGACCCTGGCGCAGATCAGCGTCCTCAATCTCACGCCGAATGGCAGCGAAGGGTCGATCTGGATGGCGGGTGCCGGGCTGGCTGCGGATGCGAATGGTTTTATTTATTTTCTCGATGCCAACGGTACCTTTGATACCACGCTGAATTCCAATGGGCTTCCGGTGAACTCGGATTACGGCAACGGGTTCCTCAAGGTCTCCACGGCTGGCAATGCGCTCTCCGTGGCCGATTACTTCGAGCCGTTCAACACGGTGGATGAATCAGACAACGACGAGGACCTTGGCTCCGGTGGGGCGCTGGTTTTGCCCGACCTGACAGACAACAGCGGAGCTGTTCATCATCTCGCCGTGGGTGCAGGAAAAGATGGGAATATCTACGTCGTGAACCGCGACTCGATGGGCAAATTCAACGCGCAGAATGACAGCGCCATCTATCAGGAAATCGATAACGCGCTCAATGGCGTATGGTCCATGCCCGCGTACTTCAACAATACCGTCTATTACGGGGACCAGAACAGCACCTTGAAGGCTTTTCCCATCAGCAACGCGATGCTGGCGACGGCGCCAAGCGCGCATAGCTCCAACACTTTTACCTATCCAGGCACTACGCCGGCAGTAAGCGCCAACGGCACTTCGAATGGCATCGTCTGGGCCGTGGAAAACTCTTCACCCGCTGTGCTACACGCCTTTGACCCCGCTACATTGACGGAGCTGTACAACAGCAACCAGGCGGCGAACGGGCGCGATCACTTCGGCAATGGGAATAAGTTCATCACCCCGGTGATCGTCAACGGCAAGGTGTTCGTGGGCACGCCCAGCGGGGTTGCCGTCTTTGGATTGCTGCAGTAACTTATGGTTCCGGTTGCAGCGGGGTGTTCGCGCGAATCTCGGTAGCCATTTCGTGAGGGCCGAAGAGACACTGAATTCCCGCATACGCGATCCAGCTTGGCTGGCCGTTTCCCGGCGCAACACGCTGAAAGCTTCGGCCGCCCATGAGCAGCAGCAAAACCGTGTTGGTGCGGTTGAGCCCGCGACGCCCGCCAAGACCGAGCGTTGCTTCCCGCTCCTTTGGCTCGCTGCTGACTCGATCGGCGTCCTGCTGATCGTAGATCTCCATGTAGGCTTCGGTCTTGGGGCTGAACTCATGTCCTGCAATCAGGCCACGAATCCACGATTGCGGAACATCGTGGCTGGTAAACCAGTAACCCGCCTCGCCATCAACGCGGATAGGGCCAAAGCGCGCGTTCATCTCTATGGGAAGAAGAAATTGCGGGCCAGGCTGCACTACGCCGCGACGTACGGAGCTGGTGGGGTTATTGAGCGAAAGCTGTGGATAGGTGGAGATGGAAAAGTCTGGATCGGACGCATCTTCACTTTTCGCCCTTTTCGCTGCGGCATCGCGTACATATTCAAAGAAGCGCCACTTGACGCCCAAGAGCGACTCGCCAGGTCCGGCCAGCAAACTTTCTTTGTCCTCCCGCGATTCATGCATCGCCACCGGCAACTCATATTTAAGCTGAATGTGATCGCCCCATCCGTAGTTCATGTCGATATCGGGAAGCTCGTAAGACCCCTCTTCAGGGTTTCTGTCTCCGATCCAGCCATAGTTGATCTCCCAATGCCCATTACCCGGCGTCTCGGGATCGTCGGTGCGGAAGGGCGGGCCGGCCTGCGCGTGCGCCATCGCGGCGAAGAACCAAAGCCCGCACAGCGCAGCCCCGATAGGGTAAAGCAAACCAGCGCTTCGCGTGAGTTGGCGCGAAGAGAAATTGGACCTGTCCAGCATCTTGACTCTCCGGGGCGGCGTCGCCTGGCTATCGATATGACTTTGGAGTAGCGGCCGGGCACGAACTCGTTCCAGCAGTCTCCATTCCTGAAAGGGCATCGCTGATCAAAATATTTGCCGCTGCCGCCGGAACCGGCCGCCCGAAGAGATATCCCTGCACCTGATCGCACCCGATTTTGTTCAATGAGTCTGCCTGGACCGGCGTCTCTACGCCTTCGGCGGTTACCGTGAGGTGAAGGGTCCTGGCCAAAGCCACGACAGAGTTGACGATAGCCTCGGCCTTTGGCTCAAGTTCCATCTCCTTCACAAACGAGCGGTCGATCTTGACCTTGTCGAAAGGAAATCTCCAGAGATAAGTCAAACTCGAATAACCGGTGCCGAAGTCGTCGAGCGCAATGGACGCTCCCATGCTCCGCAAATGGACGAGCTGGTCAACGACGCTGTCGGTATTCTGCAGCCATAGGCTTTCCGTCACCTCCAGTTCAAGGCGCTCGGGCGGCAGGCCGGATACACGCAGGGCTTTTTCCACCGCCGCCACGACATCCCCATGCCGGAACTGCACCGGGGACAGATTGACGGCAATCTTCAACGGCGCCTTCCACTCCATCGCTGCGCGACAGGCTGTTTCGAGCACCCAGGCGCCGAGCGGCACCATCAGCCCGGACTCTTCGGCGATCGGAATAAACTTGTTGGGCGGTTGATTTGGCCATCCATCCGGCCAGCGGAGCAACGCTTCAAAGCCGATAAGGCGGTGATCATTGCAGCTCAGGAGCGGCTGGAAGGCAAGCTGAAAGGCATTGGTGTCGAGGGCATGCCGTATCTCGTCTTCGATCAGCCGGCGTTCCCGCAATGCAGCGTCCATGCCGGCCTGGAAGAAGCAAAACGTGTTACGGCCCTCCTCTTTGGCCTTGTGCATGGCGGCATCGGCGCAACTGATCAGAGAATCCCAATTCTTGGCGTCAATGGGGGCGATGGCGATGCCGATGCTCGCGGCACAGCTGAGTTCCACGCCTGCCACGTTGTACGGTTCGGAAAGAACCCCGATGAGCCGCTGCGCGAGCGACGCGGCGCCGGTGGGTTGGGTGAGGCCTACCTGCAGGATAAAAAATTCGTCTCCTCCCATGCGCACCGGCAGATCCTCGATCCGAACGGCGTTTTTGAGCCGTTGCGCAAACTGCCGCAACAGCTCGTCGCCTGCGTTGTGGCCGAAGGTATCGTTGATGTCTTTGAAGCGGTCGAGATCAATCAGCAAAGCCGCAATGTGGCTCTGCGTGCGGGTGGCGTGAGCCAGTGCCGCCTCAGCCCGTTCCATGAGCCCGCTACGGTTCGGCAGGCCCGTCAGGGGATCATGCTCCGCCAGAAACAGTGCCTCCGCCTGAGCCTCACGGTGGTCGCGCATCTTGCGATAGACCATAACCGCCGGGATAGCGCCGGCGAGAAGCATACCGAAGGCGATGATGCATTCGGTGAACAGAAAGGAATGCTCATAGAGAGCCTTATCGGCTGTCTGGTCGAGATAAACTTCGGCCACGCCCAGTGGTCTTCCATTCCACTCCACCGAGACATACGAGACGGCATAATAAGCTGGATTGCCATCCGTTCCGCCTGTCTTGGCAAATGTAGTTTCAGTTCCGGATAGAACCGCCTTGGCGACCGTTTTTCCAAGCAATTCGGCGAGTGTCGTCGCCGGCAGGCCGCCGGCCTGTTCCTGCCCGGATATAAAGACAAGACGGCCTGAGGTATCCCACAAGCGATAACGGTATACATCGCCGACCCGAATCGCTTCATTCAGCGAGTGCAAGAGCCGGTACGATGGAGCCGTCGCCGCAAAGACCGCAGAAATATTGTCGATGTTGTTGACTAGGCTGTCTGCCCAGTTCGAAGAGGTGGACAAGGCGTCGGAGCGCAGCATTCGTGCCGAAGCGATCTGGCCCAGCTTGACTCCTCCAAAGGCGAGCAGCACGATCAGAGCGATCATCAGCAAGATATTTCTGGTGTCTATGTTTCTGGTGCCTGTTCCAACAATCCTGTTCACGGCGCGTCTCATGGTTAAGCCCCGGCTCATGGAATCGATCGCAGAGGGGGCAGCGATCTTGATGTAGTCCTTATCGTCGGCATAACAAATGTGCGTGAGCGGGATGTACTTACAGGATCGGCGGACTCAAGAATCCATGAGTGCTTTGGGCATATGAGCCTGCTGTCGAAAGACTTTGAAAGCAACGATGATCTGCCGGCTTGTCCGGTATGAAGCCGGCTTTGTCTGGAACCGACCGCTGACACGAGAGTGGTAGCTGTGATCTCGCGATGTGAAATGGAGTGCGGCCGCCGCGGTCAGCGTTTAAGAGATGTGTTCACTCTTGGCGATCGTCGCGGATTGACTTAACGAGCGGCTGTCAGTGTACCCTCGGGGTCCTTTTTAGGTCGAGCCGCATGGCTTCTGTTCAGCAGCAGGGAGCGCTTGGGCTTCGTTGCCGGAGCCTTTGCAGGCTGCGGTCTTGCTGGCGCGGCGAGCAAGGCAATTGCGGAGGGTGACGGCGCTGCCGGAGCGGGCATCGATGCGATGCGCGCAGGCGGCAACTTCTCCGGCCCCTCATCGAAGCTTGATTCGCCTGTTCCGAACTGGGCATGACCGGGCGCGGCCTGCAGGAAGGCGCAGAGACCGAGAACCAAGACCGGAAGGCCTATCCGGTGTGACTGGAATCGGCTAAAGAAAATAGATCTATCTAAGATAAGGCTCATTTTTCGAACACCCCTTGAGAAAGCCTGCATTTGGAGTGCTTATTCAGCGCCCGGCTGCATTGGAAGGTAAGAGCGGCGTGGCATCGGGTCAATGGCCGGAACCTTATTTCTAGCTGAAATGTATCTTACTTCCTAAGTTATTCATTTTTAATGTATTAACATTTTTTAAATCCCATCGCAGCCACGTTTATGCTATCGTAGGCTCTATCCTTCTCGGCGCAAGTTCCGCCAGAGACTCCGAGTCCCCCTCTTAACTTCATGATTGGTTATGGTGACTTCTTCCACTTCGGTGAAAGCGGGCTATCGCTTTGGGCCTTTTGCTTTGGACCCGCGCTCCGGAGACCTGAGTAGAAACGGCAGGCCCGTTCGGCTGCAGGAGAAGCCGCGCAGCTTGCTGCTTGCGCTGGTCGAGCGGCGGGGCGAGCTGGTAGGTCGGAGGGAGTTGCACGAGCGGCTCTGGCCGAACGACACCTTTGTTGATTTTGAAGACGGTCTGAACGCGGCCATGAGCAAGCTGCGCGAAGCCCTCGACGACGACTCGCAGTCGCCTAAATATATTGAGACCGTGCGTGGCCGCGGCTACCGCTTCGTCGCCGAAGTCGAGGTTATCGGAGAAACGGAGACGCTTTCTCCGGAACCATCCGTTCCCCTTGCGCCCGAGCCGTGGCCCGAAACCCCTGCGATGCCGCCTCCGTTTCCGGCCGAGCGCATGGGACTGGTGACGAAGATCATGGCGGTAATGCTATCCGCGTGCATCGCCGCAGGCGGCGTGCTTCTCTTCGTCCGCTGGCGCACAGCGCAAGCGCGGCCCGTTTCGATCGCCGTGCTGCCCTTCGCCAATATGACTGGCGACGCCTCACGGGACTACATTTGCAACGGAATTACCGAGGAGCTTATCGTCCGTTTCGGCCATTTGGCGCCGGGGCAATTGCGCGTAATTGCTCCCGCGTCGGCGCAGACGTATGCGAACTCAGGCGAACCAGCGCAGCAGATCGGCCGCGAACTCGATGTGCAATATCTGATGGAAGGCAGCCTGCAGCAGCAGGGCGCCAGCATTCGCGTTGCTGCGCAACTGGTGCGCGTGGACGATCAATCGCGCGTCTGGGCCAACGTCTACGAGGGCGACCTGAGCGACCAATTCGCATTCGAGGAAAGTGTGGCGGACTCAGTGGCTCACGTACTCCCGCTGCGTGTTCCCGCACTGACGCGCGCCGAATACCGGCCCGGCAAATACGAGGCACACGACGCGTACCTCAAAGGGCTCTATTTTTTCTCGCAGCGCACCAAACAGGGATTTCAGCAGGCCATTGAGAGCTTCAGCAATGCTGTCGCCATCGACCCCAAGTACGCCGAGGCGTATGCGCAACTGGCTGATACCTACAACCTGATCGGTCAATATAGCTGGATGAACCCGCGCGATGCGCGCAGCCTGGCCTGGGCCGCTGCCGAGCAGGCATTGTCGATCGATCCCTCACTGGCCGAGGCCCATGCCGCGCTGGGTTTTTCTTACTGGTACTATCAGTGGGACTTCGAGGACGCCGAGATTGAATTCCGCAGAGCCCTCGTTCTGGAACCGGCAAATGTGGACGCTCACCACTGGTATGAGCAGCTCCTGATGACCGCGGGGCGTTTCCACGAAGCGGAGCAACAGATGCATGCCGCGCTCGATGTTGATCCGCGGTCGCGTATCCTCAGGACGAATCTCGGCTGGCTCTACGAATATGAGGGACGGTTCGCCCCGGCCATCCAACAAGTGAACGGCGTGCTGGCGGAAAATCCCAATTTTCTCGCCGCCCATTACAAGCTCTGGTACATATACTCGGCCATGGGCGACCAGACGCACGCCAGTGAAGAGTTTCAGTGGGTGGTCAACGCGATTGCCGATCCTGCGCACCGACAGAAGATGCAGGTTCTATTCCGCAACCAGGACTACCGTGCGGCTCTCCGGGAGTTCGCCCTCGGAGACGATATGGAGTACTACGGCAGCATTGTGGATGGAGCACGCTGCCTGGCCGCTGCCGGTGACTCCACAGGCGCCCTCCGCTTGCTTGAGCGCGCGTATCAGGTCCGCGAGGGCTGGATGGTCTACGTGCAAGCGGATCCCGCCTTCGCCGGGCTTCGCGCCGATGCCCGTTTTCAGCAACTCATCAACCAGGTTCGCAGAAGATCGTAAATCCGCGGTTTGCGGCGGGAGCGGTTTACTTCGCCATGGCCTGAATCTGCGCAGCCACCTGGCCGTGGACAAACATGACGCTGGTCGGCGCTGTAACAGTCTGAGCCTCGTGCTGGCCGGCTGCGTGAATCAGAAGGGCCGGCCGCGGATCCCATTCGCCTGCGTGGGAGATACGTTCGTCCTCATTGTTCCAACCCGGCAGGGCTCTCCACATATGAGTGCGCCAGGAGTGGTCGCCTTGCACGATCAATGTGGTTGCTGGCCATCGAGGCTGTTTTTCCAGCAGATCGAGCATCTCGCCCAACAGCCGGTCGGAATAATCCAGCGAATCGAGATAAGAACCTCCGATTGCGTATTGGCCTGTGCGCCGGTTCCAGAACCCCGGGGGGTGCGGTGCGGGCAGATGGAGGAAGATCATGTCGGCCTGGCTGTTGGCGAGCGTATCGAGCGCATGCTGGCTCACGTCTTGTACAGACGCAATGTGTCCCTCAGCATTGCGGCGCACATCATCTTTCCACGCCATCGGACGCCACAGGAATTGTTCGACCAGGATACGCAAAGGGAACCACACGTTCTCCGCATAGCTCGCGTCGAGCCAGGTGGGCCCGCGATCCTGCGCATCGTCATTGCTCCAGTAGCATTGCGTAGCGACGTTCACGAAGATGGGACAGTAGGCGATATACCATCCGACAATCGAAGTGGTCACGCCCCGCTGTCTGGCCATTCCGAAGAGCGAGGCATTCGCATCGAACTGTTGCCAGTGACGCGAATCCGTGGTCTGGATCAGATAGCGATTGTCCTGCGTGTATTCGACATCTGTGACCACGCGGCCCAGCATGAGACTGGGCACCGCATGTGTGGTGCGGTATGCGATGGGGGTCATGTCCGTGTAGAGCGTGCTTTCGCTGCGCAGCCGGTCAAAGTTAGGCAGTTGCAGGGAAGGGTCCCGGCCTTCATAGGTGTATTTGTACGCAAGCTCATCGAAGAGGATCCACACTAGCCTCGGCCGGCTGGCGGGCTGCGTGGGAATTGGAGCCGTGAATGCCTGCGGACCGGGCCGCCAGATGGCCGCGCGGACAAGCTGGCCGGCAATGACCAAACCGAAGATCCCAAAACCAGCCAGCAGACTGCTTCCGAACGTCCGGATCCGGTGGGCGAGAGGCGTGAACTGGCGAATGATAACCAGAATGATCGCAACCCAGACCAGGCTCACACGCAAGACGGATGCGGGCTCCATAGCAAAGGGAAAGACGTCCAGATTGCGTATGAACAGGAATATGGGCATGATTCCCATCAGATACCAGCGGATCGTCCGCCACCGCTTCAGGCTGCGCAACCCTGCCATGACCAAAGCGAAGAGCACCGCCACAATGACCATATCCGTGAGGTGCGCCAAAGCAATTTTGGTCAGCGGCGTAGGAAAACGCATACGCGCATCGCCGGCCGAGGAGGTCATGTCGACATAATTGGGCAGGAGCAGGATAGCGGCGAAGCCCCACGCCTGTGCGATCCGTTTGATCATGCGGCGCTTGCTCCTGCGGGAGAGGCTTCTAGATCGGAGGGCGCTGCGGTGCGTTCGAAAAGGAGAAGCACCCGGCCGTTGCCGAGTTCAACGCGATCGATAACACGAAAGAATGAAGCAAAGGCCCGGTTCAGGTCGGCTTCCGAGAGATGCCCGTAGAGATGGTCGCGTCCGCGCAGCCATTCCTGAAACATGGGGTCCGACGGAGGAACCCACTCAAGCACGAGCCAGCGCCGTGTCAGAACCGAGCCGAGCTCGGCGATGTGGGTGAGCGGCAGTTGTTCGCGCAGGATCAGATGGTGGATCACGGCCAGCATCAGCACCATATCAAATCTGCCGGCGAGCCTGTCGAGCAGTGAGAACTGCTCGCGATTTTTCCATCCCGCTGCCGGGGTGGGGCGGGCGATATTCGCCACCAGCGCAGTAATCGGCTTGCGCTGCGCGGCTGCTCGACGCCATAGGGCTTCGAGCGCGGCTGCGTCGCTATCGAGGGCGACCACCTCGGCTCCGGCTTCAGCTGCTATCAGCGAATAGGTCCCGGTATTGGCGCCGATATCGAGAACGCGCTTCGGCCAGCACCGTTGCAGCGTATCCCGTACGAATTGCTGCTTGGCTTCGATGTCGCCGGACCGATAATGGTTTGCCTTTTGCTCATACCGGCTCCATTCGCTTGCCCCGTCTTTGCCGGCCGCATCGCGAATCTGTTTGCCCAGCCGCGCAAGGCGTTTGTGCAGGATGTGCGTGGCCAGATCGGGATCGGTTGTATGCGCCGGACGCGAGGGTTTTCGCGTTTGGCTGCTTTTGCTTTCAAGGAGCGCGGCCAGCGTGACCACATCCAGCAGACGGGGATCGAACCGGCGCCATCGCGGCAATGCGCGGTACAGCGCGCCCGGTTCATAGCCATCGCGCCAAAACATGGTCGCCTGCAATGGCCAGCTCAGATACTTGGCCGCCACCAATGGAAGCAGAAACGTGCGCACAAATTGCCCGTAGGCGAGCCATACGCTGGAGCGCGGATCGCGGCGTTCGAAAGATAAGACATCGACGAATACCGGCTGTGCGCCAGCAAACAGCACATTCAGCGGCGTGGCGTCTTTGAGGGTCCAGCCCGCATCGATGGCCTTGTCTGCTATACGCAGCGTGAGCTCGGCTGCGGCGCGCCACTGTGCCGGAGTCCACTCCCAGGGATATGAGATGGGATCGACAAGTGGATGCCGGAGCCAGAGTTCTCCGTCGGCCGCATGCAAGCCAGTGCTCTGACCGGTTATCTCGGTGGAAATCAGATCGCCGCTCTGTTCCAGCTCTTGCCGGAGCGGAGAGGCAAGGAACGCGCACGCTTCCTCTGTGGCCGTGGCGCGGACTCGCCGCGATGCATAGTCTTGGGTGAATTGAAGCTGCCCGGCAGGATCGCGAAACGTTGGTTCCAGCTCAAACGGCGCAGACGGGGAACGCTCCGAACGCGTCACTGGAGGGATGGGCCTTCGCTGTTTTCCGTAGAAGAGAACTCCTGTTGTTCCTGCCTGGCCGGCTGGTTGCGATGAAAAAGCGAAGAGATCTTTTTGCGCAGGTACCATCCTCCGGCAACGAGCGCCGAACCGACCGCCTGAATAGCCAGCAATCCAGTTCCCGGGTCGGCGTAAGCGTAAGCGGGTCGCTCAAATAACAGAGCCGCACCGGCCAGAATCAGCGCCAGGGGAAGAACTCGCAGCAGAAGTTTCATTTCTTTGTCCGCAACTCTAAGAAATTGATGACCTTTCGGTCCGCACGCGTTCCGGGAAAAAGAAGACAATCTCTATCATAGACGATGGGACCGGCTGCCAAGTTTACGGCATTGGATCTTCTTGCGCCGATCGTTTTCGCACCGCAAAGAAATCAGATGGCGAATCCTCGTGCGAAGGCCAATCTGTTTGCCCATGACGAATAAAAAGAATGGCTCCTATGATCTTCCCGATGCATTTTACCGTCTTTTATAACATGAGCAGACATCAGTAAACCTTTGTGCTTCTCGCGAATGGACGAGACTTGGCCCGCCGGCAGGTGTTTCATGGCCTGAAGGTTGGCCGTATTTCCATGGTCAAAACGCAACTAAATCGAGCGGCAGCCGTTCATAACCGGAAGTGCCGAGAGAAATAACGATGAGCCTTACGACCATTACCCCCCCAATGGGAGTAGTAAGGAGCCGCGCGGCTTCCCATTTGAATCTTCTTCGCCTTGATCATTCCGTAAAACAGATTTTCGTGATTCCGGGTATCGTCATCGCGATCAGTCTGACCGGCACTGCGCTCGATAAGGCATTGCTGGTCCGGGCTTTGGCCGGCCTGGCCGCAGTGGTCGCAGTTGCCAGCAGCAACTATGTGCTGAACGAACTTCTGGATGCACCCTTCGACCGTCTGCACCCGACGAAGCGCATGCGTCCCGCGGCCTGCTGCAGCATCAGCATTCCGCTGGCGTACGCGCAATGGCTGGTCACGGCGGCTGGCGGCTTTCTGCTTGCGCTGGCGGTATCCAAGCCCCTGTTCTTCAGCGTGCTCAGCCTCTGGATCATGGGATGCGTCTACAACATTCCGCCCGTTCGCACCAAGGATATTCCCTACCTCGACGTCATTTCGGAATCGATCAACAATCCGATCCGATTCTGCGTGGGCTGGTATATCGTCACATCTTCCATTCTGCCGCCAGCTTCGCTCCTGATCGCTTACTGGATGCTCGGTGCGTATTTCATGGCTCTCAAGCGGTTCAGCGAATATCGCGAGATCGGCCGTGACTCTGCTATGAAATACCGCCGCTCCTTCGAGTTCTACACTGAGCAATCGCTGCTTGTGTCCGTGCTGTTCTACGCCGCCACGGCCATGCTTTTCTTTGGCGCATTCATCATGCGTTATCGCATGGAGATGGTCTTTTCGTTTCCATTTGTGGCGCTGCTCATGGCTGATTACTTCAAGCTCTCATTCGTTGAGGACAGCCCGGTGCAGAATCCCGAAAAGCTCTATCGCGAGCCGCGCATCATGGCTCTGCTGGCAGTGTGCAGCATCGTACTCACCGTGATGCTCTATGTAAACTTGCCCTGGCTCAGGCGCATGTTTCCGAAATCCGGCGTTCACCATGGTCAGCATACGCAAGTGGCGCTTTCCATCTCCTCAACTCCACGCATTGGTTGAAGCGGCAGGCTCATCTTGATCTGCCCAATTTTTGGCCCGCCAAGTTTTTGATGTGCTCAATTCTCCCTCACTTGCGCTTATTACAACCCGCTCGCCCACTAGGATGGCGGAGGCCATGCGGCGCCTTGCGGATGCGCATGTGCTCCTTTCGCCCTGGATTGAAGCCCCATGAAAAAAGTCCCGCGGCTCCAGTTGCCCTTTGTTCGCCTAGGACTGCTGACCGCTGCAGCACTTGCCATCCACGGATACCATCTGGGTGTCGAAGACGGCGAGATCTATATCCCAGCCGCGCGCAAACTGCTGCGACCCGATCTCTATCCCTATGCGACGGAGTTTTTTGAGTCTCACGAGCGGCTCTCTCTCTTCGCACCGATTGTTGCCTGGACGGCGCGGCTCACGCACCTCTCGATGGACTGGACGATCTTTCTCTGGTACATCGCCACACTCTTCTTTACGCTGGCGGCGTGTTGGATGCTGGCGGCCGCAAGTTTTACTGCGACAAGGGCGCGCTGGTGCGCCGTATTGATCATCGCAGCGATCCTCACCATGCCCGCTACGAACACCGGCTTGCTGTTGATGGATCCCTATCTGACTGCGCGGTCGTTCTCGACGCCACTGACGCTCTTCGCTCTTGTGGCCGTTCTCCGGCGGCGATTCATCACTGCAGGATTCCTTACGCTGATCACCGCGGCGATCCATCCGCAGATGGCTGCGTATCTTGTCTTTCTCGGCGCCATGCTCTGGATCGCAGAGAGAATCTCTTCACGCGAGAAGGCGGCTTCGGCTTTGAGTGCTTTTTCCCTTGCTTTGCCCGCAGGGTTCGGACTCGGGCCGGCGCAGGAGCCTTATCGCGAGGCACTCTACGCACGTGATTTTTATTTCCTCTCTACCTGGACCTGGTATGACTGGCTGGGTCTGCTGGCGCCGCTCGTCTTTCTAGCCTGGTTTGCGAAAGGCAAGCTGCGCGGCACCACGCCGGAGTTCGCGCGCCTCAGTCTGGCCCTTCTTCCCTTTGGCGTCGTCTCGATTCTCGCTGGCGCGGCCATTGTCAGTACGCACAAACTCGACATGTATGCACGTCTTCAGCCGCTGCGTTGCTTCCACCTCATTACTTTCCTTTTCATGCTCCTCATCGCCGGCGTAGTCGGAGAGTACGTCACGAAGGGCCGGCTGTGGGTGATTCCCGCATTGTGCGTGCCGCTCGCTGCCGGCATGTACTGGGTCGATCGTGAGACCTACCCCTTCAGCTCACACATGGAGTGGCCCGGCCGGACAGCAAGCCCCAATCCCTGGATCAGTACGCTTTTCTGGATACGCCAGAACACACCCACAGACGCAATCTTTGCGGTGGATTCGCGCTATTTCAAAGATCCGGAAGTGGACGTGCACGGCTTCCGCGCCCTCAGCGAGCGCTCTGCGCTGGCTGACTACTATAAAGACGGCGGAGTCGTGGCTATCTTTCCCAAGCTCGCCGAAGAGTGGAAGCAGATGAGCAGCGCGACATACGGGCTCAACCATTTCGATGTTTCGGACTTCATGCGCCTGGCCCACGAGTACCCTGTGACCTGGACCGTCATTCACGGTCCCGCCCCGGCCGGCATGGAGTGCCCCTATCAGCAGCGCGGCTATGCGGTCTGCAAGATTCCCGGTGCGCCGGGATTGCCTCCCGCGAACGTGGCTAGCCCCCATCACGACAGGATCAATCCCTGAGCGTGACGATCTTCGCGCTCCGCTGCGCCTTGATGACCAGTTCCGCGGCCAGCAGCGCCTCGTCGAGGTTCTGGGCGTTCTGCGTGCGGTTCACAATATCGGCTACAAACTGCGGGCCGAAGGGCAGCGGCATGTTGTTGCAATCAATGTAGCGCGCCCGGTTTTTGTCCACAATGAACAGGTTGTTGCCCTGTGCGCTTACACCTACGTTGGCGTATTTGCGCACCTCGATGTAGCCATCGGTGCCGAGAATGAACAGCCGGCCGTCGCCCCAGGTGCCCAGCCCATCGGGCGTAAACCAGTCCAGCCGCACATAACCAAAACCGCGGTCACCGCGCAGGACCATGTCGCCGAAGTCCTGGAAGCGCGGATGCTCCGGATGGCGCACATTCGCGACCTGCGATTCCGCAACTTCAGCTTGTCTCGATCCGGTGAAGTAGATAAATTGATCCACTTGGTGGGAGCCGATATCGCAGAGAATGCCGCCGTACTTATCCGGATCCCAGAACCAGTCCGGCCGCGGCATGGCCCCGCCCGCATCGCCGCTCCTTTGCACGATCTGGTGCGGCGCAATATTGATGGTCTGGATCACCTTGCCGATGGCGCCCTGCTGCACCAGCACGCCTGCGTAGACGGCGGCCTTTACCTCCAGCAGCTCGCTATAGAGGATCGCATAGATCCGCTTTGTTTCGGCGATGGTCTGGCGTATCTCAGCTAATTGTTCGAGGGTTGTCATCCCCGGTTTGTCAGAGAGAAAATCCTTGCCGTGCCGCATAGCCCGCACGGCAATGCCGGCGCGTTGGTATGGGACCTGCGAACTCAGGACGAGTTGAATGGATGGATCGTTCAGAATCTCATCCTGGGTGGCAACGGTCTTTACATCCGGGAATCTCTTCCTGAACGCGGCCAGCTTGTCTTCTTCGCCACCCCAGGCGGCCACTAACTCACCACCGCCCCGCTGCACCGCGCCGATCATGCCATAGATATGGTCATGGCTCATACCGCAGACAGCAAACCTGATGTGGTATTTCGGCGTTTCTTCGGTCTGCGCCGGGAGCGCAGCTTCTTCCATGCGGCCCGCGCCAGCGAACGCGAACGGAGTTTCCGGTAAGCCAGCCATCATCGCCATGGATCCCGCCATGGATCCCACCGATCCGAAAGAACTGAGGAGACCGGCCTGTTTTAAGAAATCCCGCCGGCCCGTAAAACTTCTGTTCATCGACCCTCCGTATCCTGCATGGCATTCCGTAATCCGAATTTGCAAACTTCGCGCTGCGCTCAGCCAGATTGATCATAATCGCCCTGGCGCCAGACGCGAATTTCAGATAGTGGGTCAGTGTGCGTGAAACCATCCTGAGGGGCTGGGCAGTGTCTGATGAATCATGGAGCGAGAGGCTTTGTAACAGGGCATGGCTTCAGCCATGCCGAAAAAGGCCAAAATTCGAAAGGGGTTTTAACCCCCGAGGGATGTTCTTTGTCCGGCAAACAGGTGTTCTCCGATTCGTCAGGCACTGTCTAAAGCCCGTCCACATTTTGATTTGTTTACGGCACGGCTAAACAGCTTGCTGAAAAGTCAATACACAATCGCAATTCCGCAGCGGCTAAAGCCGGACGTTGTTGGATAAGCATTTGCGGCACGACTGGGAAGTCGTGCCCTGTTACAAAGCCCCCTCCCTTGAGCATTTTCAGCAAGCTCTAAAGCCGCGCCCTTTCAAACTGACCCACGATCGAATTTCAACCGAACAGGTGGCGGCCTGCAGCCACTATCATGATGAGTTCCCTATCTTCGATCAGGAGTTTGCATGACCCGTTACGGAATGGTGATCGGCCTCAAGCCGGAGGCAGAAGAAAAATATAAGGAATATCACGCGGCGGTGTGGCCTGGCGTGCTGAAGACCATCCACGAGTGCAACATCCGCAACTATTCCATCTTTCTGCACAACCACATGCTCTTCGGCTATTTCGAATATTACGGGACAGACTACGCTGCGGACATGGCGAGGATGGCTGCCGACAAAACCACGCAGGAGTGGTGGGCCATCATGGAGCCGATGCAGAGCCCGCTGCCGGACCGCAAGCCGAACGAGTGGTGGACCGCGATGGCGGAGGTCTTCCACGCGGATTGAGTTGCGCGTGCGCGCCTCTGTGGTTATTACGCTTTACCCGCCCATATAGCGGCTTATATCGGCCTGCGAGATCGCTTCCTGAGCATACGTAAACGTGCCCTTGTCTTTTATCTCACGCGCCGCGCGGAAGAAGGCTCCCAGGGCGGCGCGGGCCAGACTTCCGCCCACGCTGATCCGTTTGACTCCTGCTGCTCCGAGCTCTTCCACGGAATATGTTGCTCCCCGCAAACCCATCAAAACATTCACGGGCTTTGCTACCGAAGCACAAACCTCGCGGATGGCGTCAAGATCAGATAGCCCCGGAGCATAAAGCACATCGGCTCCAGCCTCGGCGAAGGCTTGCAGACGGTGAATCGTGTCGCCGAGATCAGGCCGTCCGCAAAGGAAGTTCTCGCATCGTGCCGTCAACAGAAAGTGGGACTTACGAGCCGCGTCGGCCGCAGCGGCAATGCGTTCGACGGCAAGTGCGAAGTCATAGATTGGCTTGTCCGTGCTGCCCGAGGAATCCTCGATTGAACCGCCTGCCAAACCCGCTTGAGTCGCCCGACGAATGGCTTCCGCGCACGACTCGGGCGTATCGCCGAAGCCGTTCTGCAAATCGGCGGAGACGGGAAGATCAGTCGCATCCACAATCGATTGCGCGTTGGCCAGAATCCCGTCCCGAGTCAAAACAAACGGCGAATCCGGAAGGCCGGCGTTGAATGCATATCCTGCGCTGGTGGTTGCAAGCGCCTCAAAACCCAGCGCCGCGAGAATTTTCGCTGAGCCGGCATTCCACGGATTGGGGATGATAAAAACTCCCGGCCGCTGATGCAGGGCTTGAAATGCCTTGTACTTCTCTTCGCGTGTCATCTTCGCATCCGCACTCGATCGGCGATGGCTTCGAGTCTCTTCGATTTTGGCACAACGGTCGGTGTGGATGGAGAAGTCTGCGAAAATAGAGAAGATGCTCTCGCTCCAAAATGCTGGCAAGCGGTTCGGGCCGAGGGTCCTGTTTCTTGAAGCGGACTGGCTCATCCGCAACAAGGAGAAGACCGCGCTTGTGGGTGCGAATGGAGCAGGCAAATCCACGCTGATGAGGGTTCTTGCCGGACTCGAGACCCTTGACTATGGCACACTGCAGCAGACGCGCGGCATGAGCATGGGTTATCTGCCGCAGGAGGGGCTGCGGCTTACGGGGCGCACGGTCTTCGAAGAATGCCTTACGGTCTTCGATGAGATTCACGCGATGGAGCACGAGATCGAACTGCTCGCCACCAAGATGGCTGGGCTCGGCGATCTTCAAAATGCAGGGGCCAGCTCCGAGTATGAATCCGCTGCAGAACGCTACTCGATGCTGCAGGAGCGCTTTCACGCGCTCGACGGCTATGCGCTCGATGCGCAGGTGGGCACTGTGCTTACCGGCCTCGGCTTTGGAAAAGAAGATTGGACGCGACTGACCGATGAATTTAGCGGCGGTTGGCAGATGCGCATCGCGCTGGCCAAGCTGCTCTTGGCAAAGCCGAATCTCCTGCTTCTCGACGAGCCCACCAACCATCTCGATCTCGAAACCCGCAACTGGCTCGAAGATTATCTCAGGAGCTATCCCTTCGGGTACATCCTCATCTCGCACGACCGCTATTTTCTCGATGTGACAATCGACCGCACCGTGGAGATATGGAACAGGCGGCTCAGCATCTATCAGGGCAACTTTACGAAATATCTCAAGCAGAAAGAGGAACGCCGCGCACAGCTTGAAGCTGCCTATCGCAACCAGCGCGATCAGATCGAGCGCCTTGAAGCTTTCATCAATCGCTTCCGCTATCAGGCCACGAAGGCGAAGCAGGTGCAATCGCGCATCAAGGAGCTCGAAAAGATTGAGCGGATCGAGATTCCAGAAGAAGAGCCGGTAATTCATTTCAAGTTTCCGCAACCGCCGCCCTCAGGGCGCATGGTCGTTGAAGCGGAAGGGCTCTCGAAGAGCTACGGCGCAAAGCAGGTGCTGCATCACGTGCGCTTTTCGATGGAGCGCGGCGACCGTGTAGCGCTGGTGGGTGTCAATGGCGCCGGCAAATCGACGCTCATCAAGCTGCTCACCGGAGCGGAGGAGCCTACCTCGGGTACCGTGCGCCTGGGGCACAACGTCGTCAGCGAATACTTCGCACAGGACCAGTACAAGGTGCTCGACGGTGAGGCGCGCATGCTCGACGACATGAGCCGCGCCGCTCTCAAAGTGCCCGAGGTCGAATTGCGCTCGCTGCTGGGTTGTTTTCTCTTCAGCGGCGACGACGTCTTCAAGCCGCTCGGCGTGCTGTCGGGCGGCGAGCGCAACCGCTACGCTCTTGCGCGCATCCTCGTTTCACCCTCAAACTTTCTGCTGCTCGATGAACCGACGAACCACCTCGATATGCGCGCCAAAGATGTGCTGCTTGAAGCGCTCGCCGCATTCTCCGGCACTGTGCTCTTCGTCTCACACGATCGCTACTTCATCGATCGCCTGGCCAAACGCGTGCTTGAGATCGAGAACGGATCGGTTCTTTCCTACGAAGGCAATTATGAAGACTATCTGCGGCGCAAGGCGGCGCTGGCCGCTGGGGATCTCAGCGCAACGGACGACGATGCAGCATCGAAGCGGCAGGAACCGGATACGCCCGCGAGCGATGCGGCTCAATCCGGTTCGACAGCTCCTGTTGAGAGCGCGAACGGCGCGCCGAAGGATAAGCCCCGCCGCCTGAATCCCATCAAACAGCGGCAAATGGAAGACCGCTGCGCCTTTCTCGAAGAGGAGGTTCTTCGCGTCGAGTCCGCCATTGCAGTTACTGAGCAACAACTGGGCGTTTACGTTTCCGCCGCGGAGACCGAAAGGCTTACCGGGCTCGGTGCAGACTTGCGCGCGCAGCTTGACGCGCTTACGGCGGAGTGGGAGGAACTGACGATGCAGCTCGAAGGCGAAATTACACCCGGATAACGGCGCATTCTCCATGCGATGGAATTGAGAGGCAGCCTAGGGCGCAGCCGTTATGGCGGTAGCTACCCTCAGCTTCCTTCTTAATCTCCGAATGGCCTTGATCAATATGACTTCGACGAGCAGGTCGAGTGTGGCGCTGATGACAGTGATCAGCCACGGGTTTCTGCGGGCGTGCACAAGAACGTTGAACAATCCCCCCGCATAGATCACGACGAAGCCCTGGAGAAACCAAATGCGCCGGCGCAACTTCCGCCGCGTCGCTTTGTCCAGCGGAGAATTGTCGGGGATGGATGATTTGGGGAACTTCTCATGTGCATCACGCACAATAAAGATGACCGCGATCGCGACAAATCCGACATAAATAAAGATGGCCCATTCAAGCGCGCGAGGAAGGATAAGCCGATGACTGCTTGCCAGAGCGATAGGCGTCAGTAGAACCGTTCCGCCGAGAACCAGCAGGGATAACCGCCTGGTTATATATTTTTCTCTTTTAAAATAATCGGCTATCTCACCCATGCTTTTGGCTCGCCTTCTAAACATGCTACACCCTATCAAGTTTGGAGAGGCACAGTACTATAGGCACATCGGCCGTTCGCTCCAGGTCGGGTCGCATCCGTCATGCATAATCAAATCACGATGGCCCTTTTGTGGAATCCCGAAAGCTGGTCGCAGCGGCTAGCCGAGCTGGAGGCGCAAACCGGAGAGCTGAAAGAGGCTCCGCTGCGCCGCGATGTGCGTTCGCTGGGGATGTTGCTGGGCGAAGTGCTGCGCGAGCAGGCCGGAGAAGAACTGTTCGATCAGGTCGAAGCGCTGCGCCAGGGGACGATTCGTCGCCGTGATGCCGAGGCGCGCGGTCTTACCAAAGAGGCGGCGCGTCACGCTGCAGCCGCGCTTGAACTGGTGCACTCGCTCGCAGTGGAACGGGCAACGCTGCTCACGCGTGCTTTTGCCTTTTACTTTGAGCTCATTAACCTTGCGGAAACCAATCACCGCAAACGCCGCCGTGTGGCCTTGCGGCTGAGCGGGCAGGCTGGCCGGCAGCGCGGCTCGCTGGATGGCACCCTTTCGGAGATGCGCCGCGTGGGCATTAGCGCCGCCGAGGCGCTCGAGTGGCTGCGCCGCGTGCTCGTCATTCCTGTCTTTACCGCCCACCCCACGGAGGCAGCCCGCCGCAGCGTGATGTTCAAGCGCCGCCGCATCGGCGAATTTCTCGAGGCCCTGGACCGTATTCCAATTCCGGAACAGGATTTGGCCCGGCTCGAACAACTCGTTCTAGCTGAGATCACCAGCCTCTGGCAGACAGACGAGGTCCGCTCGCGCAGACCTACTGTCTTTGACGAAATCAAGATGGGGCTCGATTACTACGATGTCTCCATCTTCGAGACGCTGCCTGGCCTTTACAGAGAAATCGCCGAAGCGCTGCTTGCCGCATATGATCTTGAGATCGAAGTACACGAGCTGCCGATCGTGTTACGCTTCGGCTCCTGGATTGGCGGGGACCGCGACGGCAACCCTTTCGTCACGCCGGAGATTACGCGCACGGCCATGCAGCTCGCACGCGGCCACTTGCTCACGTACTATCAGCGGCGGCTTGACGTCATCATCGATCTGCTCACCACCAGCGCACAGCAGCGGCCGGTGAGCGAAGCGCTGCTCGAGCGGCTTCAAGCTTATATCGCAGAAGTGCGCACGCCGGAGGCGCAGGTCTTCGGAGCGCAATATGAATTCGAGTACTACCGCCGTTTTGTCCTCTGCCTTAAGGCGCGGATTCAGCGCACTCTGGAGCAAGCCGGCAATCAGCCCGGAAAATCCTCCCTGCCGGTGACGCCCTATACTGTTGCGCGCGGAGCGGAGAAGTTGGCGCAAGTGCTGCCGCCCTACAGCTCCGTGCAGGATTTCCTTGACGATCTGGAGACGCTTCGTGCATCGCTCGCGTGCAACAATGGCCTGCGCATCGCGCAGACGCTTATCGATCCGCTGATCCTTCAGGTACGCACCTTCGGCCTTCATCTGCATACGCTTGATATCCGCCAACATGCACGCGTGCATGCGGCCGCCTTGCAGGAAGCGATTACAGACACCATGGCAGCTTCGCTGCCCGCAGGTCTTTCCGCGCAAACCGCGGGCGTGCTCGAGACCTTCCGCGTGGTGGCCGAGATGAAGGAGGGCTGCTCGCCCGAGGCGATTCGCCAATATGTCATCAGCGGCGCGTCCACAGTAGAGGATGTGCTTACTGTCGTGCGCCTTGCGCGGCTTGGCGGCGTCAAGGTTGAGGGGCCCGGGCATGGACCGGACAGCGAGTCCGGCCTCGAAACCAATCTCGATCCGGGCCTGATGCCCGTGCCGCTTTTCGAGTCCATTGAAGATCTGCGCAACGCACCTAACGTATGCCGCGAGTTATGGAGCCGTGCGGACTATCGCAGGCTGCTGGCTTCCTGGGATAACTGGCAGGAGGTCATGCTTGGCTATTCCGATTCGAACAAAGATGGCGGCATGCTGACCTCGACGTGGGAGATCTTCCGCGCTCATCGCGATCTGCATGCGGCAGCACGCGAAGCCGGCATCAAACTGCGCCTCTTCCACGGGCGCGGCGGCACAGTGGGCCGCGGCGGCGGCCCGACGCATCGCGCCATCTTTGCGCAGCCGATCGATGCCTTCGACGGCCAGTTGCGCATTACGGAACAGGGTGAGGTGCTCAACTTCAAGTACGCTGACGAGGTGCTAGCTGAGCGCAATCTGGAACTCATGATCGCCGCCTCGCTTGACGCTCTGGCGCGACCGAATGCCCGCGATCCCCAAGGCCACTTCACCGGAGTGCTCAAGCGCGAGTGGGAGGCCGCGCTCGATGAGCTTTCAAATCTTTCGTACGGTTTTTATCGCAAGCATATCCTCGAAGATCCCGGCGTGGTGACCTATTTCGAGCAGTCCACGCCTGTAGGCGAACTTGAAAATGCCAAGATTGGCTCGCGGCCCGCGCGGCGTAACGCCTCAAAAAAGCTTTCCGATCTGCGCGCCATTCCCTGGGTCTTTGGCTGGACGCAGTCACGCCTGTTGGTGCCGGCGTGGTTTGGCGTGGGTTACGCTATCGATCGCTACTTGGCCGAATCGGGCGCTCTTGACCTTCTGCAGACCATGGCCAAGGAGTTTCCGCTTTTCATCGATCTTCTGCGCAACGTGGAGATGGCGCTCGGAAAAGTCGATCTGGCCACAGCGCGCCTCTACTCATCTCTCGTCGAGGACGCGAAGCTTCGCGAGCGTGTCTACGACATGTTTGAAGCGGAGTTTCACCGCACGGTCCGTGCTGTCCTCGACGTTACCGGCCAGACTGAGCTGCTCCAGACCAATCGCGTGCTGGCGCACTCGATCAAGCTGCGCAACCCCTATGTGGATCCCATGCATTTAATCCAGGTGGATATGCTGCGCCGCAAGCGTGCCGGCGAAGATACGCCGGAGGTGAATCGGGCTATCGCGGCGACCATCAGCGGGATCTCCGCAGGATTGCGCAACACAGGGTGATCCGGCCGGTGTTCAGCGCGCCCGGGGAGTATCCTCCGCGGCCGTTGCGTCAGTCCCATCTATACGAAACACGAACCGTAAGGTCCATACGCTGGCAACAGGCTGGCCATTCGTCCACGGAGGCGTGAACTTCCAGGCTTGAGCCGCTCCCAAGGCGAGTTTGGTAAAGTACTTGCTCGCACCCGGCGATTCGGAGATCACGTTGGAAATATCGCCGTTAGCATCCACATTCGCGCGTATTTTTATTACAACCTTCCCGCGAATTGTAGCCTGCGCCTTTGCGAGCACATCAGGCAGGACGCGCTTCGTGACCTCTCCCTTCACCGTATCTTGGGCAGCGGTGTTGGTGGGCGGTTCCGGCTGTGCAGCCGAAATTGCCGGCGCTTTTTGTTCGGGAGCCGGGGCTTGAGCCGGCGGAGCTGCAGACGGTGGTGGAGGCGCGGTGGAAGCTGCTGGAGCAGGCGGCTGATCCGCGACTGATATAGCTGGCGGAGATTGCCGGGAGTGTATGAGCACCGCAGCTCCCACTCCAACCAGCAATACGGCCGTAGCAATGAGCACTGCTGGCCTGCCGCGGAAACGCACCTGGGCAACGGGCTCCTGCTCTTCTCTTTCGATCTGCAGAACTTCGATCTCTGGAACTGTTGCCGGCTCGAGCCGGGCTCGAATCTTGCTCAGCGTGCATCGCCGCGCAGGGTCAAGCTGCAGACATTCCCGCGCAATTCCCGCAAACGGCTCCGGAACCGAGGATGGGACAATGGGTACCGCGCCGATCGCGCTTTCCCAAGCCGGCGGGTGCTGGGTTAACGCCGTTACCAGGGTCATGCCCACCGACCAGACGTCTGAAGCCGGGGAGAGTTCGCCGCGGCCCATCTCTGGCGCGCTATAAACTCCCGGCTCCGGCAACTGCCGGCCTGCCGGCCCGGCGAGAGGGATGCAATCAGCAGAGAGCTTCAGCCGGTCCTCGACGACCAGGATATTCGAGGGCTTCAGCCACCCATGCGCAAAACCCTGGCTATGCAGATACGAGAGCGCATCGAGCACCGGCCCGAGCATCTCCTGGGTCTCCTGGGGAGTCAAGGGTCGTGCCGGAAGGATCTCCGCAAGGACTTCGTCTGCGAATTCCGTGACGGCGTACGCGGCTTCGCCGCCCTCGAGCGCGCACCGCCCGGTGTGCAGCACGCGGATCAGGTTGGGATGCGAAAGGCCCGCGGCCGCTGCCCAGCCAGCCATGCACATTTCCGCGTCGGGATCGCCGGCCGCGATCAGCTTGATCGCTGCCTTCTGCGCTTCATCTCCATCTATTTCTGTTAGATAGACACCGCTGCTCTGGGAGCCACCCAGCCAGCGTAGAAGACGGAATCGTCCGTCAAGGAGGCGTCCCTCCTGCTCCGCGCAAATCGCCGTGGTGTTCATGCCCTACACCCCTCCGCGCAACACGACACGAACCAACTCTTCCCCTGTGGTGATGCAAGCCGGCAACGTGTTCATTCTAAGCCAGCCAGCCCGGTTGATCGGTTCACAGTGCGGTGACTGCCTCGCCCGCGTCGAAGAAAATCGCGTGGGCGGCTGCGGAGATGACCGGTATCCGGGCCGGTTTGTGAAGGATCGCGGCTACAGAGTGTATTCGTAAATTTGCAATCCCTTCGCTTGCCATGGTCCGCCTGACAGGTCTACGCTATTCGCATGCGTCGATGTCACTAACACCGCCTTGGTGAGAAGCTCCGATGCTGATCTGCGCCTGATCGCGCGCGTTTTTTCCCGCCGACGAGCTACACCGTCACCCACATCCGTCCCATCAGCCTCGGGATCGTGTCCCCGAAAAAGGAGATTTTTTTATGGCGCGCATTGCTGCGAATGTAACTGAATTAATTGGCCGTACTCCGCTGGTGCGTCTGAACCGCGTCGCGGCCGGATTGCCGGCCACCGTGGTTGCGAAGCTGGAGGGCCAGAACCCCGCTTCGAGCGTCAAGGATCGCATTGGCTTCGCCATGATCGATGCGGCTGAAAAGGCCGGCAAGATCAAGCCCGGCGTGACCACACTCATTGAGCCCACCAGCGGCAATACCGGAATTGCGTTGGCCTTTGTGGCCGCGGTCAAAGGCTACAGGCTGATCCTCACCATGCCGGAGACCATGAGCCTGGAGCGCCGCGTGACGCTGCTGGCCTTTGGCGCCGAGATCGTGCTCACTCCCGGACCCAATGGCATGAAGGGGGCAATTGCCAAGGCGAACGAAATTCTCGAAAAGACGCCGGATGGCTACATCCTGCAGCAGTTCGACAATCCGGCCAACCCGGCGATCCACCTGGCCACCACCGGCCCCGAGATCTGGGACGATACCGAGGGTAAGGTCGACATCCTGATCTCCGGCGTGGGCACCGGCGGCACCATCACCGGCGTCTCCAACTACATCAAGCCGCGCAAATCCTCCTTCAAGGCGATCGCCGTCGAACCGACGGATAGCGCCGTCCTCTCCGGCGGCAAGCCTGGGCCGCACAAGATTCAGGGCCTCGGCGCGGGCTTCATTCCCAGCATTCTCGATACCAAGCTCATCGATGAGGTCGTCCAGGTGACCAACGACGAGTCAGTCGAGATGGCCCGGCGTCTGGCGCGCGAGGAGGGCCTTTTTGTCGGCATCAGCTCCGGCGCGGCTGCAGCCGCTGCGCTCAAGGTGGCAGCCCGGCCGGAGAATGCAGGCAAGCTGATCGTGGCCGTGCTGCCCGACTTTGGCGAGCGCTATCTGTCCAGCATCCTCTATGAGCCGCTGCGGCAGCAGGCGCTGGCTCTCCAGACTGAGCAAATTCCGGTCACGGCGTAAGAAAGGCGAGAACGAAGGGACTAGGGGCTAAGAGACTAGGGACTAAAAGATGGGACTAGGGACCAAGAGATCGGCGATCAGGCGCGACATGCAACGCGAACGCAAAATCTACATTCCTAGTCCCTTCGTCCCCAGTCCCCTCAGTCCCTAGTGTCCTGAGTCTTAAATTCGCAACATAATTGCCGCTGTCATCCTGAGCGGAGAGTCGAAAGCCTGCCCTGAGCGAAGTCGAAGGGGATCTGCGGTTCGGGACTTCGACTTATGTTATGAACTTCTGACTCACCACTCTAGTCCCTGGTCCCTATGTCCCTTCGTCTCTAGTCCCGCCATCCCTATGCCCCTGTTCGCCCGCATCCGCGAAGACATTACCTCCGTCATGGAGCGCGATCCGGCCGCGCGCTCCCGGCTGGAGGTGCTGCTCTGCTATCCAGGACTGTGGGCGGTGTGGATGCATCGCGTCTCGCACCGGCTGTGGCGCGCGCGTCTGCGCCTGCTGGCGCGCGTCCTCGCGCAGGCCGGGCGCTTTTTCACCGGCGTCGATATCCATCCCGGCGCGGCTCTGGGCCGGCGGCTCTTCATCGATCACGCCACCGGCGTGGTGATCGGCGAAACCGCCATTGTGGGCGACGACGTGACCCTCTACCAGGGCGTGACGCTGGGCGGCACGGGCAAGGGACACGGCAAGCGCCATCCGACCATCTGCAACAGCGTCTACATCGGCAACAACGCCAATGTGCTCGGCAACATCACGGTGGGGGAGAACTCGCGTGTCGGCGCCGGCTCGGTGGTGCTGGCCGACGTGCCGCCCAACTCCACCGTCGTGGGCGTGCCGGCGCACATCGTCTACCGCAACGGCCGGCGCGTGCTCATCACCGATCCGCACGAGGTGAAAGACCCGCTCTCCGATGCGCTGATTGCGCTTTCCGCCCGCGTGGACGGGCTCGAAGAGCGCTTCGGCGAGCACGAGCACCGCGTGAAGCCCTTCGCCGACGAAGAGGCCGAGCGCGCCGCCTA
>JASHQE010000202.1 GCA_030037705.1 Acidobacteriaceae bacterium
ATATTTCGAGCTCTTCGGATGAGGATTTCCGGGTTGCTCTCGGCGGTGGAGATCACGCCCCGCATCACGCCGTAGGTTCGCAGATGACGAACCAAGGCACGGGTATCGATCTCGGCCAAGACCGGGACGGCATAGCGCTCCATGTACTCGTCGGTGACCTGCTCGGAGCGCCAATTGGAGCTGATGGCCGAGAACTCACGAACGATCAGCCCTTCGATGTAGGGTTTGGCTGATTCATTGTCCGCCTGGTTGGTGCCGTAATTGCCGATCTGGGGGTTGGTAAGAACGACAATCTGCCCGGCATACGAGGGATCGGTCGCGATCTCCTGATAACCGGTAAGTGATGTATTGAAAACAACTTCTCCCTGGCATTCGCCGGGATGGCCGTAGCCCTGGCCACGGAAGATGCGCCCGTCTTCGAGCGCGAGAATCGCCTGCATCGCCGCTCCGAGGAGTGGATTCAATCGATTTTAGCAGAGTTTGAGCAGTGGATTTCTGGGCTGATTTAGTTTGTTCGATCGAATCGGGATTGAATTAAGAAAATAGAAAGAGTTATGAGGATAGATCTATCTTAAATCTTTAAAAGATTAAATGTAAGATCATTGAAAGGTTGATAGTTATCGCACAACACCTGCATCTTTGGCTGGCCAATAGACAAAAACCGCTTTGCCATAGATAAGATCACGAGCTACGGGGCCGAACTCTCTGGAATCGGAAGAGATGGATCGGTGGTCGCCCATCATGAAGTAGCTGTCAGTGGGGATGACCATCTCCGGCATGGAGCGGTTATCGCGATAGCGGACGGGCACATAGTCCTCGCGGAGCAGTTTCCCATTCAGCCAAACCTGGCCGTGGTCGATGCGCAGGCGATCGCCGGGCAGGGCGATGACCCGCTTGATATAGCTCTTTTCCGGGTCGCGCGGATAGCGGAAAACGACGACGTCTCCGCGCTCGATTGCCGAGATATGGTAGACAAACTTGTTGATAAAGAGGCGGTCACGGTCTTCCAGCCGGGGAAGCATACTGGTTCCTTCTACGCGCACGGGCTGGTAAAGGAAGGTAATGATAAGGACGGATGCGGCAGCGGAGACGAGAAGATCGCGGAGCCAGAGACCAATCGAGTTCGATCGGCGGCCTGCAGGAGGAGCAGATGGTCCAGACACGATTCGTGATGTCTCTTGTGGCGGAGAATACTGGGGGTGTTCGGGAATGGTCTGCATCGCCGCTTTAACCTTAAAGATCAGAGGAACACACGGGCCGCCGGAAAGAGTGGCTCATCGCGCACGCGGCTTCTAAAAATTCCGCAGAACCTTGTTACGCCGCAGATCTTTTTACACTATTCAGACGTACGTTGTGCGGATTTCGAGAAGAGCGCGGTCCTAAACAAAGTATAGAGGAATGGTAAAGCAAATAGTCTTGCAGGTAGCGGATCAGTTTGGAATTGCCTGTGCCTCGGGGGCTAAAGCCCACTCAATTTGTGTGATTTGATGTACGGGCTAAAGCCCGTACCCTTCAAGCTAAAGCCCGTACCCTTCAAGCTAAAGCGAGTATCCTTCAAACTGACCCACTACCGTCTTGCAGGCCGGGAAGTAGAAGAGTATTCTGGACCGGCTATCCGGTAAGTAATTCCTCCAGTGCCTTTTGGGCCATCTGTTGTTCCAAGCTTGCCTAGTGTGGTGAATCAGAAGTCCGTTGAGAAACAACCGCAGATCCCCTTCGACTTCGCTCAGGGCAGGCTTTCGACTCCGTTTGCCGCGAAAATACGCGGCAAAGCTCGCTCAGGATGACAGCGAACATTAGGATGCGAACTTCTGATTCAGGATACTAGTAATGCCTCTTTCGGTGGATTGTTGCTGATCTGAGGCGATGATTCAATGTTTTTAATCTTCACGGAAAGCGAGGTTGCGGTTCACTCCGCAAGCAGACTATGGCGACTTATCATCAATACTCTGAAATCGTAGCCGCCTACGGAACCAGGCTGCCTCCTCCATCTTCCCAGCCCGAGAAAGCGCGGTTAGGTCTTCCCCTGCTTTATGCCGCACTCGGGGTCGCGCTCGGCACTCTTACCGGAATGACAGCGGCTCTTATCAGCTTGCAGCCGACGGCCTCGAATCACTTGGCTCTCATCAACTCGCATCCGAGCGCATTCAAGATTCGTGCAATCACTTATACCGGACAGCCTCCGGTGATCCAGAATCACAGCGATGCGCAGGCAGTGGACGCGATGCCGTCCCCTGCGATCCAGAATCACGTTGACAGCCAAGCAGCCGCCGCGCAGCCGCCCGTTCTCGAGACCAAAAAAGTTCTAGAGTTTCATCCTCCGGCCCAAGCCAAATTGGCCAAGCCTGCAGCCGCAGCTCGGCTGACCGCGCCTACGCTGCAGCAGGATGCGGCCGCTGAGCCTGTTCAGGCTGAGCTGCCGGTCGTCCAACACCATGCGCTCGATGGCGAGCTTGCGCCTCTGCCTGCTTCTACTGCGGCAACGGCGGCGATTGATCCGATGAGCGAACCCGCCGTAGCAGCTCCTGTGCCTCCTGCCGTGAATACTGTGAGCCTCGATAGCGGATTCAAGCCGCAGGTGTTCTACAGCGAAGGCGATGCCACGGTGGCGAGTTACGATGCTGCGGGCGACACGATCCAAACCGACGATGGAAGAACCTTTGTGGTCGGTGCGACGGTAAGCGTCAGCACGGCAGCCTCCTGGGAGGACTATCGCGCAAACGTTCATTATCGTTGCGACCAAGGCGGCAAGTGCACGCTCACACGCGCTGGGGTCATCGCGCTGAACGCGCGATTGATTTAGAGCGCTGTTCGGGCGGTCGAAGTTTTTAGTCTTCGCAGCCCAGGCCTTCGGGCGGGCATAGAATCTGCGCGTGACCGGGCTTTGGAATGGGCTTGGGTTGGATGGAAGCGGGAACCAGAGCTGCGGGTGTACCGGGCGATCCGGCGGCGGTCAGGTTTTCTTCTTGAAGAAGCAAAGGACGCTGCAAGACCATTTCGACCTGCGTACCTCGCGCGATATCGACATCCGCGTTGCGGGTAAAGAGTGAGACTACACCGACCGTAGCCAGTCCAGCGCCGAGACCGGCTAAGCCGCCTTCAATGGGGTGACCGGACTCGGCTCCTCCAATAGTGCCGACACCGGCTCCAGCCGGAATGGCGACCTTTGCGGTCTCGGCTGCGGTATGGCCCTTGTCGCCATCCTGCTCGATGGTGCCTTCCTGATCGTCCTTGACCGATTGCTTCTTGGCGCCCGGCAATCCATCCACGACACCGGGGATCTCCGCGACTGTGCCGTTGGGAAAGATCATCGACGTAAAGTGCATGTCGAGCTGCGCCCTGCCCTTGATGCGGCCGCCGCGCTGCACGCGATCGACGACGCCCTGGACATAAACCCCTTCAGGAATCATGACCCGGCTGCCGACCGTAACGGGAAAAACAGATGCCAGGTAAACGCCGTCGCCGGGCTTGGCGCTTTTGGTGTTGATCGAGCTTCTGAGCTCGAGCAAGACTTTGGTTCCGGCCGGGACGGTATAGGTTTTGGGCGCGACCGACGGAGCAGGCGTTGCCGAAGCAGATGGCACGGCTGGCGTGGAGGTTTCGGGTTGAGGAGCGGGCGCTTGCGCGCGAGCAAAGCCCGCGGCTACCAATCCGCCTAATATTGCTGCCGGTAACAGCCTAAACGGCAGACGCATACCGCCTCCTGCTGTTCGTCAGTGGATAGACGACGAACTCCGAAACAAGGATAGCTTGAAAGATGTTCGAAGCGACGAAAAATGTGCGCACCGGCCGGTTGGCATTACGGCGTTTTAGTAAACGGAAGTGTGTACTTCACACAAGAGGTAACTCTAGGGCGAATCGACATATAGCCTGATGACCTATGGGCAAAATGAGCAAGTTTTCCATCGAATGCGTGCGGCACGAAACGAACCGCAGATGTTTCGACTCTCCGCCGCGGTGGACTTCGCTCAACATGACAGTGCTTGATTTACTTTTCAGCAACTTAGAGTTGGTCTATATGTCGATACAGCCTAGCCCATGTTTGCAATCGCTAAGAGGACACTTTTTGTTCCGAGCCCGATGTTCTACTATGGTGGCTTCGGGAGTGGACTAATCATAGGTCACACCCAGCCTTGCGTAAAGCACATACTGCCGAAACGCGATGGTATCCAAAACAGCGATGAAGCCCGAAATGATCTCTTCCGCTTCCGCCGGCGCTTCCGAGCGCTCCGCCCGCGCATACCGGATTCTTGACGATGCGATTGCAGCAAAGGCGTTTCCGGGCTGCGCGTTCGGAGTTCAGGTCGGCGGCGAGATCGTGCTGAAGGATGCTCTGGGGCGGTTTACCTATGAGAGGGACGCACCGGTCGTCACGGCTGAGACGATCTATGACGTGGCCAGCATCACCAAGGTGATGGCCACGACCGCAGCCGCGATGCTGCTCTACCAACGCGGGAGCTTGGACCACGGCAGCTTGAACCTGGACACGCCTCTCGGCATGTTGTTGCCGGAGTTTCTCCTGGGACGGTCTGCGAGCGATCCGGCTCGCCGGATCACGATCCGGCATCTTTTGGCGCATAACTCCGGGCTGCCGGGTTATGTGAAGTTCTTCGAGACGGCCTCCACGCCCGAGGCGTTGTTGCGCGCTTGCATCGAACTGAGGGTAGAAGCCGATCCGGGAACCCGGGCGGAATATTCCGACCCGGGATTCATCCTGCTCGGCAGAGCGCTGGAGGCGCTCACGCACGAGAGCCTGTCCGCCTGGACCCAACGCGAGATCTTTGAGCCGCTCGGGCTTGAGTCAACACAGTTCAATCCGCGGCAAAGCAAGCCAAGGCAAAGCAGGGCGCCGGCGATTCCTCCGACCGAAGAGGACACTGCGTTCCGGCGGCGACGGATTCAGGGCGAGGTGCAGGACGAAAATGCCTGGGTGCTGGGCGGCGCAGCCGGACATGCCGGGCTTTTTTCGAATGTGCCAGATTTGCTGCGGTTTGCTGGTGAAGTTTTAACCGCGCAGAGCGGCGAGACTCGATCTGGAGGACAGCCGCGCCTTTTCGAACGGCAGACCGTTGAACTGTTTGCCCAAAGGCAGGGACCGGCCGACAGTTCGCGTGCGCTGGGCTGGGATACACCATCTGAAAAATCTTCTTCTGGGAAATATTTTTCAAATCGTTCCATCGGACACCTTGGATACAGCGGATGCTCGTTATGGATCGATCTCGATGCTCGCATTGCAGTTGCGCTCTTGACCAACCGCACGTGGCCGGACCGGGCCAGTCAACTGATTCGTGCGATAAGGCCGGCCTTTCACGACGCGATTCGTGAGGCGTTGTGAGCAGTTACTCCCGATGGGTTTGATGGCAGGTTCGTGGGATGGAGAAATCTGCCAGGGTTGCCTGATTTCCGGCTACAATGGAAAATTGGGGACCGACGCGATGCTAACAAGCACGATGATGCCTGAGGCAGTGGGTAGCCATAAAAATGGCACCGGGAACGATCAAGCCTCTATACTCGAACACCTCATTACGGAAAGTCCCAATGAGGCGTCCCAGGGATTCGACACCAAATCCGCACTGGAAATCGCCCGCATTATCAACCATGAAGACGCCAAAATTGCGGGAGCGGTGAAAAAAGCGATCCCGGAGATCGCACAGGTGATTGACCAGGTAGCCCGATGTTTACGCGACGGCGGCCGGTTGATCTACGTGGGCGCGGGATCGAGCGGACGGATTGCCGCGCTCGATTCGTCGGAATGTCCGCCGACATACTCGACAGCGCCAGGCCAGGTGCAGTACATCATGGCGGGCGGACCGAAGGCGCTGGCCTCGGCGGTCGAGGTCAATGAAGATTCTGAAGAGCTGGGCCAACGCGACATTGCCCGCCGCAGGCCGACCCGCAAAGACATTGTGATCGGCGTCTCGGCTTCCGGCCGCACTCCGTATGTGGTGGCAGCCACTGCGTATGCGCGGGCGCGCGGCGCGCATACCGCCGCGGTGACCTGCAATCACGGCACGCCGATTGAGGGAGCGGCCGAGATCACTATCGTGGCGGAGGTGGGGCCAGAGGTGATTTCGGGCTCGACGCGCATGAAGGCCGGCAGCGCGCAGAAGATGGTGCTGAATATGATCACCACGGGCGCCATGACGCGGCTGGGCTATGTGTACGAGAACCTGATGGTGAACGTGCACATGCAGAACTCGAAGCTGGTCGAGCGCGGCATCCGCATCCTGATGAGCGCATGCCATATCGACCGCGAGACGGCTGTGCAGACCATCAAGAGCGCAGGGCGCAGCGTGCCGGTGGCGCTGGTGATGCTGAAGGCCAAGGTCGATAAGCCCGAAGCTGTGCGTCGGCTTGCCAAGTCGGACGGGAATGTGCGGCTGGCGATTGAGGATAATGTGCTGGAGCTTTAACTTACCGGATTGATTCGATTGATTGAGAAACGGGGCAGGCTGATGGCTTGCCCCGTTTTTCTCTTTATTGCGCCTGCGGCTGTTGACGGTGTTGAGCGCGCCGCTGCTGGAGCATCTGCTCATACTGCTGTTTTTGCGAATCCGTGAGCAAAGCTTCGATCTTGTTCTTGCTGTCCTGCTGGATGCCGTGCAGCTTTGCCCTGCGGTCGCGCGGAGTCAGAGTTGTATCTGCGCGAACGCTGGCCACCTGTTGCTGGCGGTCGGCGATGATGGGCCGGATCTGAGCAACCTGGTCCTGGGAAAGTCCGAGCTGTTTACCCAGATGCCGCGCGACGCGGTCGGGATTGGGAGCCTGCTGGCCCTGCGTGGATGGCGCACTCTCCGTGGCCAGAGGCGAAGCAGGTGCGGCTTGTTGCTGCGATTGATTTGGATCTTGATTCGGATTGGGGGCTTGCGCGATCGCGAGGCCTGCAGACAGGATGAATCCAATCGCGATCGAAAGATGTGCGTTGCGCATAATTCTCCTTGTGTCTCACCGAGTTCTTAAACGGTGATGACGTCCGGTATAGACACAACCGTTCGCGGCAAAGTTGCGAAGACAGGCCGACTCGAATAGATGGAATGAAGCGAAGTCTAGTAGACTCAACGGCAGAATGGTTGATTTTCACGCGATCAAATTCCCTCTCTCCTGGCTCCTTGCTTTGGCCGCTTTACCTGCCTTATCTCCAGCGCAAGGAACGCATCTCTGGACGCAATCACAGCTCGAAGAATTTGAGAAAGGCACGCCGCAGGGTGTGGCACTCACAAGCGACGGGCACCTGCGCGAAGGGCCCGGACTTAAGGAAGTGCTAACTACACCCTCGACGTTCGTGTGGTCGGTGGCGGCGGACAAGAACGGCGTGGCGTACCTGGGAACAGGTTCGCCGGCCACGGTGCTGCGTGTGAGCGGGGATGGCAAGCCGTTCACGCTTTTCGAGACGAGAGATGTGAGCGTGCAGGTCGTGCGGCTCGGTCCCGATGGCGCACTCTACGCGGCCACGCTGCCAAGCGGAAAAGTGTACAAGCTCAATCCTGCCGTGGATGCGAAGCAGGACGAGGCGAATGCAACGGTGGTATTCGATCTGGCGAAGGTAGATGGAGAGAGCGAGACGAAGGCCAATGCGGATAAGACGAACGCGAAATCGCATTACATCTGGGACCTGACATTTGATTCGGCGGGGAGACTCTATATCGCCACAGGCGATCCGGGCGCGGTGTACCGCGTGGACCCGGCAAAACCAGGCGCGGAACCGGAGCTGTTCTTCAAGAGCGATGAGGCGCATATCCGCGCGCTGGCATGGGACGCGAAGGGCAACCTGATCGCAGGCTCGGATGGCTCGGGGCTTGTGTACCGGATCGATTCCAGAGGCAAAGGCTACGTGCTCTTTGAAGCGCCGCGGCGCGAGATCACGGCGGTTGCCGTGGGAGCGAACGGAACGATCTATGCGGCCAGCGTGGGCGATAAAACGCACAACGCGTTGCCTCCTCTGCCCGTGCAGAGCATGGCTACCATCACGATCACGGTGGTGCAGCCGAACTCTGTGCAGCAGGCGGCGAATGCGAGTACATCCGTGCCCGAAGGAACGGAGATCTATGCGCTTACCGAAGGCCAGGCGCCGCGCAAAATCTGGGCCTCGAAGGATGAGATCGTCTATGCGCTCGCCCACCGGCCGGATGGGCTGCTGGCGCTCACCGGCAATCGTGGACGGCTATTCCGCATTCAGGAAGACGGCAGTTTCGCGGACATTGGGCATCTCGATGCGCAGCAGGGTTTGAGCATGGCAGCGCAGGGAGCGGATCTCCTGATCGGGACGGGCAACACCGGCAAGCTGTTCATGCTGGGCGCATCGCAGGAACATGCATATGCGAGCGACGTGCTCGATGCCGGCGCGCTGGCGCAATTCGGACGCGTTGAGATCGAGCCGGGCTCATCGGGTTATGAGATTGAGACTCGTACCGGCAATGTCGAGCAGCCGGTGCGGGGATGGTCCGACTGGGAGCCGCTGAAAGATGGATCAGTCGCCTCGCCCACGGGCCGTTTTCTGCAATGGAAGGCCGTATTGCATGTTGGGGCGAGTTTGGGCAGCGTCGGCGTGAATTATCTGCCGGTGAATTCCGCGCCGGTGGTAGACGAAATTGTTGTAGTTCCGGGAGCGCGGTTCAATCCTCAGAACCAGATTGTGCAGTCGCAGACAGTGAACATCTCTCTGCCCTCGGCGAATCAGGGAGGGGTGAGCTTTGACGCGAGCAACAGCACGCCGCTGCAGGCGGCCAAGGACCGCACGGCGATCACAGTGCGTTGGGGCGCACACGATGATGACGGCGACGATCTGATCTATTCCCTCTATCTGCGCGGCGATGGCGAAACTGCGTGGCGGCTGCTCAAAGATAAGATCACAGACAAAGCTTACAGTTTTGATGCGGCGCTGATTCCCGACGGCGGATACGAGATCAAGGTGGTCGCCTCCGACTCTCCGTCGCACACACCCGCCGACGCGCTCACAGACGAAAAGATCAGCGACCGGTTCGTGGTGGATACGACGCCTCCGGATGTGGAGCACTTGAACGCCGCAATCGAAACGCGAGCCTGCGGACAAACGAATTGTCCGGCGCAGATTCGCGTCACCTTGGACGCAGTGGACGCGA
Organism: Acidobacteriaceae bacterium; assembly: GCA_030037705.1. Classification (GTDB taxonomy): domain Bacteria; phylum Acidobacteriota; class Terriglobia; order Terriglobales; family Acidobacteriaceae; genus Telmatobacter. The sequence goes on from JASHQE010000202.1 coordinate 9,099, forward strand.
CCTCGCCGATCGCTCATGCGGAGTACTCGCTCGATGCAGGCCCATGGCAGTATATCGAGCCGGTGGGCAAGATTTCGGATTCGAAGACCGAGCACTACGACGTCATAGTTCCGCTCGCTCCGGATGCAAGCTCCGGCGAGCACCTGATTACGGTGCGGGCTTACGACCGGTATGACAATGTGGGCGTAGCGAAGACAGTTGTTCCGGCGCCAAAGTGAAGAACAGACACCAGGCCTGTGCCGCCTGGATTTGTTGGCATCTTGCTTTCCCAGCACCCAGATTGAGCAGCCATGATGGATCCTAAATGCGATTCGAGTTGTATGTAGCGGCGCGCTATCTTAAGGCCAAGCGGCGGCAGGCCGTGGTCGGCGTGGTGACGGCGATCTCGGTTGCCGGCGTCACGGCGGGCGTGGCCGCGCTGATCATCGCCTTGGCCATCACCAACGGTATGCGCCGCGACCTCGAAGACAAGCTCGTGGATTCAAGCGCGCAAATTCAGCTCATGGCCTCGAGCGGGATGGGCATCCGCGACTGGCGGCCCTTGCTCGAGCGCGTCAGCAAGGTACCGCACGTGCTGGCGGCTGCGCCCGAACTGGATGAGGAGGTCATGGTTTCGCGCGGTGCCCGTCCGGGCTTCGCTCTGATTGAAGGCATTCTTCCCGACGCGGAGATGAAAGTCAGCCACATCCTCGACAAAGCTACACCGGGCGCGGTGCAGGCGCTGGAGCCGGTGGCTGATGCAAAGACCGGAACGCAGGGCGAGTTGCCGCCGATCGTGCTGGGCCGCGATCTCACGGAAAACATCGGCGCCAGCAGCGGCGAATCTGTGATGCTCGTGAGCCCGCAAGGCGATCTGACGCCCATGGGGATTATCCCGAAGTATGTGCATTTCCGTCTCGCGGGCACCTATCACATCGGCTTTTATCAATACGATTCGGAGTGGGGCTTTGTGCGGCTGGCAGACGCGCAGCGGCTGTACGACGAACCCGATCTCGTGACGGTGATCAGCTTCCGCGTGGACGATCCCAACCGCGCGCCGGAGATTGCAAAGACCATCGAGCAAGCCGCCGGCCAGGGCTATATGACGACGAACTGGACGGATCAGAACCGAGAGCTATTTCGCGCTCTCAAACTTGAGCAGTACGTGACGTTTATCGTGATCGCGCTGATCGTGCTTGTGGCAGCGCTGAACATTCTCATCGCGCTGACGATGATGGTGATGGAGAAGACGCGCGACATTGCCGTCATGATGAGCTTCGGCGTCCATCCGGGACAGGTGCGGCGCATCTTCATGCTGCAAGGTTTTTTGATCAGCGTGATCGGCACGGTGCTGGGACTTGCGCTGGGCTATTTCGCCTCGTGGGCGGGCGGGCACTATCCTATTTCGCTTTCTCCGGATGTCTACTCGATCGATACGCTTCCTTTTGCGCCGCGCATCCTGGATGGCGTGATTGTGTCTGCGGTTTCGATCGGCATCTCGCTGCTGGCCACGCTTTATCCTTCTTCATCCGCAGCCCGGGTTTTGCCGGCAGAGGCGCTGCGGTATGAATAGCGAGAGCGTCGATGAGCATCCGAGCTTCCATGCCGGGCGTTGAAGAAGCTACGCCAACCGACCCGAACCATCTCGTGCTGGGACCGCGGATATGGCTGCTGGTTGTGCTCACAGGAGCCGGCGCGGGATTGACGAGCGGCCTGCTGATGAAGCTGCTGCGACTGGCGCAGCATCTCTCCTTTCACTACCAGCAAGGCTCTTTTCTGGCCGGCGTTGAAGGTGTCTCCGGGTTGCACCGTGTGATTGTCCTGGTATGCGCGGGGGTTCTCGCTGGGCTGGTTCTGCTCGCAGTGCGCCGGATTCGGGATCACGGCGGACCGGGGTTGAACGAGGCGATTCGCGATCATGCGGGCGAGTTGCCTGAGCGCTCAATGACGGTGAAGGCAATCCTCTCCATCCTTGTGGTCGGCATGGGCGCGGCGATCGGGCGCGAGGCTTCGCTCAAAGAAGCAGGCGGACTGGTGGGCAAAAAGCTCGCGGACCTGGCGAGGCTCACGCCGGCGCAGCGGAAGCTGCTGGTCGCCTGCGGCGTAGGAGCGGGCATGGCCGCGGCGTACAACGTGCCCTTCGGCGGCGCGCTCTTTACGCTCGAGGTGTTGTTGGAGACGGTTTCGGTCGCAACGGCGCTGCCGGCGTTCACCACTTCGTTTCTCGCGACGGCGGTCTCCTGGCTGATGCTGCCGAATGAGCCGACGTACCAGTTTCCCGAGCTGCGGGTGACGGGTCCGCTGTTGCTCTGGGCCCTCGTTGCTGGACCCATTCTCGGCCTGGCGAGCGTGGTGTTTGTACGCGGGATTCATTGGGGCAAGGAGTACAAACCGCAGGGATGGATGGTGTTCGCTTTGCCCGTCGCGATTTTTGCCGCGCTGGGATTGCTGGCGATTCCCTTCCCGCAATTGCTGGGCAATGGAAAGAATGTTGTCCAGTTGGCTTTTGATGTGAAGCTGGGCGTTTCCCTGCTCTGCTGGCTCGTGGTTCTGCGCCCGCTGGCGACGATGTTCGTACTGCGCGCCGGTGTCCCGGGAGGACTGTTTACACCCACAATGACATTCGGAGCTTTGCTGGGCGCTGCATTGGGACAGGCGTGGAGTACCGCATTCCCGGCGGCTGATAAGCGCGGCTGCGCGCTGCTGGGAACCGGCGCGGTGCTGGCCTCCTGCACGCAAGCTCCGGTTTCATCGGTCGTGTTCATTCTGGAGCTGACGGATCATGCCAGCCCGCTCATCGTGCCGCTGCTCATTGCGGTCTGCGGAGCCATGTTGACCTTCCGGCAGTTTGAGACAAAATCAACGTCGTAAAGAAAGCGACCAATCACTGCGGCGTGATGATGCCGCCGAGAGCGTGGCGGCGAGGCAAGACGATCCCGCGATGATCGACTTCAGGCGGCACTGCGTGCGGCGGACTTGTAAACGCCTCTGGACGCTCCAGCACCGCGCCGCCGCAGGCCGGGCACCAATCAGCCTCCGTTTCCTGGACCAGGACAGCGTGGCATTGGGTGCAGATGCGCTCCATGGAATCCAGATTAAGCTATCGGCCTGATGCAGACGGGTTATTTTGAAAGGGCATTCCCTTAGGGTTAAAGCCCTCTCACGTTTCGCTCGATTTGCGGTACCCTTCGGCTTCGCTCTGGGCAGACTTAGAAACCATGCCCTTTCAAAATCAATCCAAATTGACCCACTACCCGGTAGTGCCGCCAACTGCATGGCCTCGCTTTCCAACTTCCCGAGCAAACTGCCGGACATCTCGCATTCTGACAAGCAACCAAAACCCTTACAAAGTGTTCATGCGAATCTCATCCGACTGGAGAGACGGTTATGTCGGAGGTTGTCCCTATGTATGTTCTTCGAAGTGTGCGTGTCTTGCCACTGATTGCCTTGGCGTTCGTAACGCTCAAGGCAGTAAGCGTAAATTGCCAGCCTTCCGCTGCAAATCAACCTTTCTCAAGCCCGCCCTCTCAATCCACTCCCACGCCAACTCCAGAGCAAGCTCCCAGCACAAGCACTGACCTGTTCGTGATGGCGGGTTCCGACATTGACCGGCCTGGTTTACTTCCACGAGCAAACTACAACATTGGCATCGGCCATACGTTCGGTTTTCTCAAAAAGGACCCCATCGGGGATGAGCTGACCTTTGGCTACACGTATGAGAATGCTGGCACCCATGGGTTTCTCCATACATCCTACGGAGAGCACACTGAGCAAATTGGCGTCATGAAGAATTTCTCTCTTCCCAAGACACAAGTGATCACGGGTTATACGTGGATTCAGACCGGCGTAACAAGCTACACCGGTTTCAGCCATGTCTTGAACCGACTGGACACAGGTCTATCCATTGGCGCAATCGTCCATCTCAGCTTTCACAGTTCAATCTGGCTTCAAGAGAGCTACAGCAAGGTCGTCACCGTGCCCTGGTATACGACCAGCAGCATTGGTTACACGTACAGTTGGTAGCCGCCGGGGGGCATTGCAGTGGGTCAGTTTGCGTAAAACCATCCCTCGGGGGCTGAAGCCCGCCCGCATTTTGATCTATTTACGGCACGGCTAAACAGCTTGCTGAAAAAGTGCCAAGAGAGGCACTTTATCTGCAGCGGGAGATGGTTTAGAGCAAGAGTATGCGTGGAGATGGGAAGCAACAGGGAGCGATGTTCAGCTACGTGACGATGGAGGAGCGGATTCCGGCCAGCCATCCGATCCGTTTGATCCGGGTGATGGTGGATGAGGCGTTAGGGCAGATGGATGCGA
>JASHQE010000023.1 GCA_030037705.1 Acidobacteriaceae bacterium
CGGTGCGGAGAGGGTTACAAGATGTGGAAAAGGGAATCGAAAAGGTGTTAAAGACCGAGGCTAGACTAGACGAGAGTGTCAAGATTGCCGATGTGCAGATTTGCGACTCAGAGGGCGTTGCATCGGCTTGGAGGATTGCCATGGCAGCGAGGCGTTCCAGATGGACAGGAATCGGCATCGTCATTTTGATACTGGCCGTGATCGAGTGCATCTACCGGCTTGCATTCTGGTTGTCGATGGGCACCCTCCCTCATGCCAACCCGCATTCGGCATCCCGCGCGCATTTCTGGCTGGCGGCTGCCGTGATTGCCGGATCGGCGTTGATATACCTGACATGGCATAATTTTCAGGCTCCTCGCATCCCTGCTAAGAAAAGCTCCAAGAAAAATCCAGCCACCGCGCGTTGAAGGCTGGCCATGCCACGGTAGTGGGTCAGTTTGCGTAAACCATCCCTCAGGGGCTGATGCCCGCGCACATTTTGGTCTGTTTACAGCACGGCTAAAGCCGTGCCCTTTCAAACAGACCCACTACCCATGCCGCCGGTTCATTGCGAAACAGGACAAATATCCCTACAATAAAGAAGAGAATTAGAGGAAAGGTTTGTCTTCAAAGCGATGCCGAAGGAAAAGATTCATCCCAATTATGCTGCGGTGCGCGTGGTGTGCGCCTGCGGCAATAACTTTGAAACGCGGTCGACCCATAAGGGCGACATCCACGTAGAAATCTGCTCCGCTTGCCACCCGTTCTTTACCGGCAAACAACGCCTTGTGGATACAGCGGGACGCGTGGAGCGGTTCCGGCGGAAATATGCAAAACCTGGCGAGGCGGCGGCAAAGTAAACGGACACACAGGTTTGATGATCGGGCCTCCGCCACGGCGGGGGCCCACGTTCGTTTGGCGCCCCTCATGCGGATGGTTCCATGGCTCGACGAGGCTTCACGGTGAAGAAGAACTGGGATAATCCGGTAGAGCACACAATGCCCGCGCATGTGCGGGTTCCGGCGGAGGTGCGCGTCGGGATGGTCTCCGTGACGCCCGCCACAGTGCTGGCGCCGATGGCCGGCGTTACCGATACGGTATTTCGCCGGTTTATAAGACATGCGAGCCTGTTTACCAGGAGTCAGAGTACAGGGAACGGGGATCAGGGAACAGGGAACAGAGATCAGGAGCTGCCGGCAAGCGTCGCCGCGGAAGTGACCAACGCCCAGTCCGGCTGCGGGTTGCTGATGACCGAATTCACCTCGGCCGATGGCCTCGCGCGAATGCGGGAGTCGAAGCGGCGCCGGTATCTGACCTTCTACGATGATGAACACCCGATCGGCGCGCAGCTTTTTGGGTCGAATCCTGAAACGCTGGCCGAAGCGGCGCGGATTGTGCAAGAGACAGGCTTCGACACGGTAGACCTGAACCTGGGCTGTCCGGCCAAGCGCGTGGTTGGCTGCAATGGCGGATCAGGGCTCCTGCGCGATCTGCCGAAGATAGGGGCGATCTTTCGCGCGGTACGCAAAGCAGTAACGATTCCCTTCACCGTCAAGTTCCGGATGGGCTGGAACGACCAGCAGATCGTCTGCGTAGAGCTGGCACGGATGGCAGAGAGCGAAGGCTTAAACGCTGTGGCTCTCCACGCCCGCACACGCGAGCAGGGCTACAGCGGGCAGGCGCAGTGGCAGTGGATTGCCGCGGTTAGGCAGGCAGTCCGGATTCCGGTGATCGGCAATGGCGACATCCGCACGCCGGAGGATGCTGTGGCCATGGTAGCGGAGACCGGTTGCGATGCGGTGATGATCGGCCGCGCTGCACCGGCGAACCCGTGGATCTTTCGTCAGATCGCACAATACACCGCAACAGGACGCTACGATGTGCCGGCCGTGGAAGACCGCTACCGGATGATCCGCACCTACTTCGAGATGCTGCTTGCGGAAGAAGAAATGACCGGGAATCTTCCCCGCGAAGCGCGCATTGGCGATCCGGCGGGAAAGATGAAACAGTTTGCCACCTGGTTCACGCATGGCGTGCCTGGTGGAGCGAAGCTGCGCGTGGCCATTTACCAGGCGCGATCCGGAGATGCGGTTCTGGCCGAGGTAGAACGTTTCTTCACCGCACGACATGACGCCGCCGATGCATTAGCAGCCGGAATGTACGATCCCTCAGAAGAGGATGCAGATACGTTTCCTGAGGCGGCTCTGCTCTGCGACTGAAACTGCCGTCGTTCCGGCGAGCTCTTCCCTTCAGCGGAAGAAGCTATCCACGCCAAACCAGTTCTGCATCAGAGCAGAATAGACAAGTGCGCCTGAACCAGCAAAGGTCACAATCAGGATCATCATCATTTTGACGACGGAAAAATTAGATAAATCAATACTTTCAAACTTAGGCACGGAATCAAACTCCGGGAATAGTGTAGGTTTAGGTTCAGTTTCAGGTTCCGGTGTAATTTCTGTCTTAGGGGAAGAAGCGGATTGGACCTCGGCTGCCGGCGTGATTTCCTCTGGAATGCTTCGACCTGCGCCAAGCTTGGCCGGAGGAGTCAGCTCCGGTTCCAGTTCAACCTGCGATGCGAATGGCGCCGCAGGTTTCGATTCCTTTACGGGCTCGGCTACGGTCTCGACAACAGCGGCAGCATCGGCCGCCGTGACAAGGCGCGCAATCTGCATACCGACGTTATCGTGCCCGCCGGCAACGAGCGCCAATTTCAGCAACGCGCGGGACGCCTCCTCTGCGCTGAGCGCAGCATCGGCCAGCAAGCGCTCGATCTCGTCTTCAGGAACATAGCCCCACAGGCCATCGGAGCACAGAAACAGGGTGTCGCCCGGATCAAGGGCAACTTCATTCAGTTCGATCTCCACATTAGGCTCTTGGCCAAGTGTGCGCGTAAGCACGAACGCATCTGGATGGCGGCGTGCTCCCTCGGGCGTAATCAGATTACGATCGAGCAGCGTCTGGATGGCGGAGTGGTCACGGGTAATGCGTCTGAGCCGGCCATTGTGAACAATGTAGGCGCGGCTGTTGCCGACGTGTCCGATCCAGGCTTGGATGGCTGCATTTGAGCCCTCGGGATCCTGTTGAAGCAAGGCCAAAACCACAGTAGCGCCCATGCGCTGGCTGGGAGTATCAGGCTCGGCGCCGGCGGCGGCAATCTCTGCGCTTGCGCGGCAGGCTGCCTCCTGAATCGCAATCGCCGGCGGAAAGAACGTCGGCATGTCGGCGAGGCAGGAAGAAAAGATTGCAACAGCCATGCGGGAGGCTACACCTCCTGCATAACCTCCAATACCGTCGGCAACGATCAAAAAGTCGCCTAAGGGAACCGTAGTTCGGAGCACAGAACTCTGGTTTTCCTCACCGCCCTTCCCGCGGTCACACTGGCTCGCAAAACTGATGGCGACCGCTTCGGGAATTGACGCAATACTCATCCTCGATCCCTGCCATATCTGTTTCTTGGTGTGTCAAAACTATGATTCGCTACTGTGCCCGGCATTTTGTGCGCAGATCATAGTCAAGAAGGTTTCATCTGCTGACCCAGCGAAGAACGCGCATCAAATTTCCCGGTGGATTTTCACACTTTAGCATGCAGGTGGGGCCAGCACAGAGGAAAGAATAGTAACTATCTATCGTGCTCGATTCAGTAGTTACTACACGTGTGGATTGAGTAGTGACCTGAGTAATTTCAGTTACAGAAATCGTCGTGAATGGAGTGTTGCCGGATGGGAGCTAGATGCGCCCCGCAGCGCGGAGTTCGCTGATCTCGACCTCATCGAAGACGCGGGAGCGGATGAGAAAGCGCATGCCCTCGGCATTATCGAGCGAGAACTGGCCGCCGCGGCCGGGAACTACATCGAGAGTCAATTGCGTGTGCTTCCAGTACTCGAACTGGCTGCGGCTCATATAAAATGGCTCGCCGTCCACCTCGCCGAGCTGTACGTCGGAGTCGCCGATGAGAAATTCGCCGCGTGGATAGCACATGGGCGAACTGCCGTCACAGCATCCGCCGGACTGATGAAACATAAGCGGCCCATGTTTCTCGCGCAGCACGCGAATCAGGTGGATAGCGAGATCGGTTGCGAGAACCTGTTGTGGAAGGTCGGCCATGGAGATCCCAGTTGGTTCAGGGTCTGTGGTCTCCCAGGTCTCCAAATCGAGACCTGGGGCACCCATGTTTGTGCTGAGGCGGACAATGCTGATTAGAAGAAGCCGAGCTTCTTCGGGCTGTAGCTTACCAGCAGATTCTTGGTCTGCTGATAGTGGTCAAGCATCATGCTATGTGTCTCACGGCCGATGCCGGATTGTTTATATCCGCCAAAAGCTGCATGCGCAGGATAGGCGTGATAGCAGTTGACCCATACGCGGCCTGCTTGAATGCCGCGCCCCAGGTGATAACAGCGATTGGCGTCGCGGCTCCAGAGGCCGGCGCCGAGGCCGTAGAGCGTGTCATTGGCGATGGCAAGCGCATCTTCTTCGGTCTTGAACGTAGTCACGGAGACAACGGGGCCGAAGATCTCCTCCTGGAAGATCCTCATGCGGTTGTGGCCGCGGAAGACGGTCGGTTTCACATAATAGCCTTCCTCGAGTTCCCCACCCAGATGAGCACGCTCGCCGCCGATCAGCAGCTCGGCGCCTTCTTTGTGGCCGATATCGATGTAGCTGAGAATTTTTTCAAGCTGCTCATTCGAGACCTGTGCGCCGATCATGGTATCGGATTCGAGCGGATTGGCCTGCTTGATGGCCGCTACGCGCTTGAGAGCACGCTCCATGAACCTGTCGTAGACGCTCTCCTGGATGAGCGCGCGGCTGGGGCAGGTGCAGACTTCGCCCTGGTTGAGCGCGAACATCGCGAAGCCTTCGAGAGCTTTGTCAAAGAAATCGTCGTCTTCGCGGCAGACATCTTCAAAAAAGATGTTCGGTGATTTGCCGCCCAGTTCCAGCGTGACGGGAATCAGGTTCTGGCTGGCGTATTGCATGATGAGCCGGCCGGTAGTCGTTTCGCCGGTAAAGGCGATCTTGGCCACGCGCGAGCTGGAGGCTAACGGCTTTCCGGCTTCGAGGCCAAAGCCGTTCACGATGTTCAGGACGCCCGGAGGCAGCAGATCGCCCACCAGCTCAGCCCAGACCAGAATGCTGGCCGGGGTTTGCTCGGCCGGCTTGAGGACGACGCAGTTCCCTGCTGCCAGCGCCGGAGCCAGCTTCCATGCGGCCATGAGCAATGGGAAGTTCCAGGGGATGATTTGGCCAACGACGCCGAGCGGCTCATGAAAGTGATAGGCCACCGTCTCATGGTCGATTTCAGATACGGTGCCTTCCTGGGCGCGAATGCAGCCCGCAAAGTAGCGATAATGATCGACAGCCAGCGGCAGATCGGCGGCAGTGGTTTCGCGGATCGGCTTGCCGTTATCCCAGGTTTCGGCCAGGGCCAGAATGTCGAGGTTTTCTTCCATGCGCTGTGCAATCTGGTTGAGGATCAGGGCGCGATGGGTGGAGCTGGTTTTACCCCAGGATTCGCGCGCTGCATGGGCCGCGTCGAGGGCGCGTTCGACGTCCTGCGCATTGGAGCGGGGAATCTCGCAGAATGTCTTGCCGGTGACAGGAGTAATATTTTCAAAGTACTGGCCGGAAACGGGTTCAACCCACTTTCCGCCAATGTAGTTGCCGTAGCGGGGACGAAAGCTCACGCGATCGCTGAGCTTTCCTGGATGCGTTGCCGACAATGTCGCCATGATTCCTCCTTCGGTGTTCCGCTCGATCCGCGGTCCTCGAAACCGATATCCGATCCAGACCTGTGCCGCCGAAACGCCGGCGATGGCTGTTGGAATGGAGCCGCCCTTCACGGGTGCGCTGCGAACAAAAACAATGGGCAAATTGCGGAGGGCCGCAGCGGGAAGAATCATACACCCGGCGAAGCACGATTGGCAGACCTCTTGTGGATTGGAGGCAGGATGGCTAGAGCCGAAGGTTTCGTCTTTTCGCCCGCCTGCTGCGTCTGACATAATGAAAAGCGGTTTTTTGCGAGCTTAAGCGTAATTACGTCTGCCCGGGAAAGTTCATTCCAATTTGAAACCCGGTCGAATTTTTCTTGGAATAGCAACCTGGCCTATGCCCGAAGTATGGTTTTGCAAAGTTTGTTGCTGCTTGCAACTTTAGGATTCCAGCTATCGCGATCCATCCGATTTTGAAAGGCTCTCATATGCGTTTTGCTGTTCTTGCCTGCCTACTCGCTGTTCCGGTCTTTGCACAACAAGCGCCGCCCAGGACGCTGGCTATCGATGGCGCATTTCTCGCTAAAATGAAGGCGCATCCAACTCCCGCCATTCTGGACGCCGTGCGTTCCGGAGGGGAGAGGGCCCTGACAGCGGGTCCGTTCTCCGTGATGGATAAGAAGGATACGCCGCCGAGCGGCGACAAGCACGACTACATGAGCCTAGCCCCGTACTGGTGGCCGAATCCCGCAACCAAGGACGGCCTGCCTTATATTCGCCATGACGGCGAGATCAATCCGGAACGGTACAAAGTACCGGACGACGCGAATTTCAACCGGCTCCAGAACGCGGTGCACGCGCTGGCGCTCGGCTATTACTTCACCGGTCAAGAAGAGTACGCCGCGCGGGCCGTGCTGCTCTTGCGCACGTGGTTTCTCGACTCAGCAACGCGGATGAATCCCAACCTGAACTACGCGCAGGCGGTGCTCGGCGTGAATACCGGCCGCGGCACAGGGCTCATCGACGACCGCGGCATTCCCCGCATTCTAGATGGAATTACTCTCCTCGATGGCTCGAAAAGCCTGACCCAACAGGATATTGACGGCCTGCGCGCCTGGTTTTCTCAATATTTCGATTGGCTTAAGAACAGCGCCAATGGACACGACGAATCGGACGCCCAGAATAATCACGGAAGCTGGTATGACCAGCAGATCACCGGCATCGCGCTCTTCCTGGGCGAAAGAGATTTTGCGCACCGGATCGCTGAAACTGCGGAGACCAAGCGGATCGCCTATCAGATTCAGCCGGACGGAAGCGAGCCGCTGGAACTGGCTCGTACCAAGTCGTTCTCTTATTCGGTCTTCAACCTGGACGCATTGGAGCGGCTTGCTGTGGAGGCTCGCCTTGCCGATGTAGACCTGTGGAGCTACCAGGCGAAGAACGGCGCTTCGATACGCGCCGCGCTTGATTATCTCCTTCCTTACGCAGAAGGAGAAAAACAATGGACACATCAGGCCCTCAACGGCGTCGACTCGAATAGTCTTACCGAGCCGTTGCTATTGGCTGCGCTCAATTATCGTAGTGCGGACTACCTGCAGGATGCGGAAAAGCTGGAGAAAAATCCAGATCCGGAGATTCTCTTGCTGCAGGCGCAGGTTGAAGACGCGTTGCACGCGCATTGAAGTTTCATTGAATTGTCGCTAATGTGGCGAATCGTTCATTCGTTGAAGAACAACCGCGGATCCTTCGGCTGCGTCCGCCAGGGCGGACTTCGCTCCGGATGACAAACTTAACTGATGCGAATGAATGACTCAGGACGCTGGAGTCAAAGCGGCTGTTTTGTAACTACCGGCTCTCAATAGGGTGGCTGGGTCGCAGGCGGATACGCTTCGCCGAATTTATTTTTGTGGGCCGGGAGTGGCGCCATTGGAACTCTGATCTCTCCCAGATCCACGGCGCGTGCGGGTAGATGCACAGGACGATCCAGGCCGTTGAGAACGGACTGCGGCACGCCTTCCATCCAGAAGTGCAGTTTGTAATCGCCCGCTGGAATTTCACGAAGATCGAAAGAATCCGATGCATCTGCGATTGCATAAAGCGGAGTCGAGAGCGTCACAATCACTGCGCTCATCTCCGGATGAATGTTGCAAAAGATATAGGAGACTCCTTCTCGCGAAAAGGTGACGGACTTGCTCGACCCGGCCTCATAGAGCCCCAGGTCGAACCGCTTGCCATCAAAGAGCGAAAAGACATTGTGGAAGAACGGATCGGCGTTAGGAAACTGAACCACGCTGCCCACAGGAATCACTTGCAGATGGGGCGTGAACGTGCGATTTTTTTGCAGCAGCGTGTACCGCCCTCGGGGCGTGAAGGCGAGAGCAGCGGTTCCCTGCGAAGGTTCCAACCAGATGACGGCCGGCACGGAACGAACCTTGCCCGGCTGCGATGAAAGAATACGCAGACGCAATTCAGCTGCCGTACCGGCCGAAGGATTCTCCCGCGCGCTGCTGCATACCGTCGCGAATGCGATGGCAAAGACAAGCCATTTACCGATGCGCTCTTTCCTCATCAGAACTTATATCCCGCCCCCAGACCGATGATGTTGCTTGTCGACGGGAGACCAGTGACAGGCGAGCTCTCGAGATATCTGTACTCCAGCGAGAACATCAGATAGGCGCTAGGGCTGAAGATCACATTTCCCGTATAAGTGCGATTTCTGGCGAGATTCAGATAAGCATTCCCGCCGGTTATGGCATAGCGCCGCAACTCGCCAGCAAAGACATTATCCATGCCGTATGCCGCGTTCAGCTCCACACGTTGATTGAATTTCTCTTTCAGTTCGGCCCACCCGCCCACATCGTCGAGCGACTTGAAATAATATCCTCCGGTGTCAGTATCGGGCCGGTACACAAAATCCTTGTAGGCGCCTGCGCCCAAACCTCCCAACGCCAGACCACGATAGAAACTTCCCGTCAATTGCAGATGAGCGGGCAGAAGCAGGCGGCTATCGAGCGTTCCGGCCCAGGAGTCGTAATTGTAACCAATCGAACTGTGATGAGGAGCGAAGTAGCCGCCGAAGCCGATATGACTGTTCTCCTCGTTCGATCCCGCGCTCAGCAGAGCAATGCGCGCCTCCGCACCCGGCCAGCGGCTCTGCTCTGCACCCGCTGCTATCACCGGTGTCGGAGAGGTGGAGAGGCTTGCCGGTGGGCTGAGAGGAGCGTCTCCAACATCTATCAATGCAGCTTCAAAGCGAAGATCGGGCGAGCCGGAGAAATGCAGATCCTGTCTCGCGCCAAGCTGAGGATTCCAGGTCCAGAGGTTTCCTGACCACGCAAGCGCAGGCTCTGCAACCGCTGTAAGCGAGGCTGGCGTATCCGGACTGAAAATCGGGCGATCCAACGAGAAATACGCCTCCGTGTTGCTCCATTGCAAAACAGCATGGGCGGTGCGGAGCCGCAATAAAGTCGGGTTCGTATAGTAGTAGGCCGTGCTGTCATTTCCGGTTTGCGGATTTCCATCAAAGTCCACACGGAGGTCGGCATAACTGCGCGCGCCGAAAAGGTGCGGGCCACGCGCATCAAAGCCAAGCACGGTTTGTCTCACAGAAGCTCCGGTGCTGCCACCACCTGGAATCGCGACGGTTGGCGTCGCGGCCATGTCTACCGCGTTGGTATTGACAAAGCCATTCATGAGCAGAAGCCCGGTAATCCTTACCGGATACTTCGACTCGCTTTCTACCTTGTCTTGATCGAGAGTTGCAATCTGGGACTCGTCGAACTCCTGACGTTCGCGCACCTCGTCAAGGCCGCTGGTTTTCGACTCCGCCGAGCCCAAAGAATTGGAAGCAGTCGAAGACGACGACGCGGCGGCGCCAGGCGCATTTCGAGCCAATTCCTGCTGCAAAGCAGCCAGCTGCAGGCGCAAATCATTCAATTGCCGCTGCGACTCGTCGAGTTGCGATTGCGTGCGTACAATTGCGTCGGTTAATTTTTGAATTTGCGCGGCAAGATTGTCTTGACTCCCATCCTGAGCACTGATCGTGCGCGCCGGATAACCGAGAAATCCCAGCAGCAACGGCAAAATTCGTAGCGTGCTGCGAATGCCGCTGCGGAAAACTCGTACTCGCCTACTTTCGTATCCGTGCATTTTCATGTTCGATCACCCGATCATGATGTTCTGTCTCCGGCGCGTGCATGGATTCCTGCGTCCCAAAGGCGCGCGCCACTTTCATTTGGAAGACTGTTTCGCCCGGACGGCTGTTGAGAAGCGTTACTTCTCCTCCGTGTTCTACCGCAATGCAGTGGGCAAGCGTCAGGCCAAGCCCCGTTCCCTTCTGTTTCCCTGCACTCACAAACGGCTCGAAGAGCCGCTTGCGAATTTTCTCCGGCACGCCCGCGCCATTGTCCACCACATTCAGGACTATGATTTGTCCTTCGGCCTCCAAAGTAGCCGTCACGCTGGGCCGCTCTCCATTGGAGCGAACAGACTGGCAGGCATTCAGAAGCAGGTTAAAAATCGCGCGCTCAACCTGCTTTCCATCCGCCAGCACCGAAGTTTCCACGGGATCGCCATACCGCGTCGTGAGCGCGACTCCTTCCGCATCCGGATGCGCGCGCACCAGCGCGGCTGCGCGCTCCAGCAACGTCGCCATTAACTCGGGCGATCTCCTCGCGGCTGAGCCGGTACGGCTGAAGATGAGCAACGATTCAATCATGTCCGTCGTGCCCAATACCGCCGCGCGAATATCCGCAAAAATCTCGGTGCGCTCCTTTCCGGAAAGACGATCGGAGGCAAGAAATTCTGCGTTCGCATAGATCGCGGCGAGATAATGGCGAAGATCGTGGGAGACTGAGCTAGCCATCCTCCCGATCGTTGCCAGCCTCTCCGATTCAAGCAGGGCCCGGTTTGCTTCTTGAATTCTGCGCCGCATGGCAGTGAACGCCCTGCTGAGCTGCCTCACCTCTCGAGTGCCATGGCGCGGCACGCGAAACTCGCTGTCACCCATCCCGAAGGCCCGAACACTTGTCGAGAGCTCTTCAAGAGGACGCGTCACAAGGCGGGAGAGAATGGTCATCAGGGCCGCGCCCGATAACAATGCCAGAAGACCGACGCTGAGGACAATCCGGTCGATGCGGTTGATCGTATGCTCCGCTGGTTCCAAAGATTTGAGGACCACCAGTTGCAGCGGCGACGTGGAAGCGGCCGTGAGATCCTCCGCCGCGGCAAGAAAGCGCGCGCTGCCGAATGTCACCGTCGCAGGCGCTTGTGGAGTTCCTGAGACCGGGAGCGACCGTGTGACCAGACTCGCGCGTATGGAAGAATCCAATGTGCTGGCGACAATCTGGCCGTCGCTTAAGAAAGTGGCCTCGACTCCGGTGGGCTGGCTGATCTCACGCACGGTTCGCTCGATGGAGATCCCGCTTACGACATATCCGAGCAGGGTTCCGTTTTCATCGCTGCCGAAGAAAAGTGGGCGCACAGAGCAGGAGTAAAGCGAGCCGCCGTCGATAAGGTAATGCCTGCCGGGAGAATCCAGCAGGATCTTCAATCCCTGGCGAATGTTATCTGTTGAGGCATTGTTGGCATATGCGGCGACAATGTGGCCATTTGAATTCGCCAGCGCAAAGAGATCGGTGCTGCTGATTTGCCAGAACTCCACAGCTCCATCCTGAATCGTGCGCTCGTCTCCACTGGTCATCAGCGCCTTGAGCGTGGGCAACTCTGCCAGAAGTGCGTTCTCACGATCGAGGGCTCTCAACCGCTCCGCTTGCAGGTTCCGAAAGGTGATCACTGAGCGATCGAGATCCTGGGACACCTCGTCCGCCACCTGCGCTCGCAAACGATGACGGATCAGCAGCAGGCTCAGACTGGTCACAATGAAAGTAGCCGCTGCTGTGGCAAAAACCAGCAGTGCATAGGTTCGAATGCCCTGTCTTCGGCGAGCGCGATCCGGGCCCGCCACTGATCCGTTTTTCGAGGAGCCGGCTTGGGGGTCTTCCTGTCTGTGCGCCACTTCAAGCCTCATCCCAAGCGGGCCGTTGCGGTGAGTCACTCACCGGTTGCAGCTTCGCCCAACTGCAACTGGAGAACCACAGCAGGATCATGGGACAAATTTGTAACCTGCCCCATAGATCGTGAGCAGATGCTTCGGATTTGCTGGATCAGGCTCCAGTTTCTGGCGCAGCTTCAGAATCTGATTGTCTACGGTGCGTGTCGTCGGATAAAAGTTATAGCCCCAGACTTCATTGAGCAGGACATCTCGCGTGAGCACGCGCTCGGCGTTTTCCGTGAAAAACTTCAGCAGCTTGAACTCATGGGCAGTCAGGACAATCGGATTGCCGTTGCGCAGGACGGTCATCTTCCTGAAGTCAACCTCACAACCCGCAAATCGATATGTCGTTTGTTGTACGGGTTTGCGTTGTCTGCGGATTGCTGCCTGGATACGCGCCGTAAGTTCCCGCGGGCTGAATGGCTTGGTGACATAATCATCGGCTCCCAGTTCGAGCAGCAACACTTTATCCGCGACTTCCGTGATCGCGCTCAGTACAATGATCGGGACCTCGGCTGAAAGACTTTTGAATCTCTGGCAGAGTTCGCGTCCGGATATCTGCGGCAGAATGAGATCAAGGACAACCGCAATCGGTCTTTCGCTGTGAAACAGATCCAAACCGGTCTGTCCATCTCCGGCAACAACTGCCGCGTAGTGTTCTTCAGTAAAGATCCGGCGCAACACTTTCTGCATACGCGGATCGTCTTCTACGATCAGAATGGTGCCCAGATTTAGAGCGGCTGAAGGGGTGTCGCGAGTTTCAGAAGCAGGTTCCATAACGATCATAGTGCAGGACCTTTCTCTTCCATTTTGAATGGATTCAGTCCTATTTCCGCCGACCGTCACGATGAAATTACAATCGTATGACAATTCTAAGCCTGAAAAGCATTTCCTGCCGAGTGAATTACGGAACCAAAGGTATCTTGCTTCTGATCTGGGATCCCTCCGGAAACCAGGAGCAAAACTTCTTTTTCCGATTTTGCATCATGAGCTAACAGGCTCAGCGACACAATTAACCAGAGCGGAAGTAGAAGGTCAAACGGTTCAGCCTCGGCTATGCCGCGGATGCCTACATAAAGGAGGATGCTGAACAGAATCGTCTTTAAAGGCCTGCGCGGCAGCTTGCGAATCTGCAGGAACAAGCTGCCATAAAGACCGATGAGTAAGACCACACCGGCCAGGCCGTAGGCATACAACTGCTGCAACCATTCGTTTTCTGCATGCCTGGCTTCAAACTTATCGGGGCCGAAGGCGGGAACAACTTTCCAGATGGAATCGAATCCGTGCCCGATCCAAGGGCGCTCAATCACTCCATCAAGCACATAGGCCCAGATAGCCGTGCGGCCCGTCAGGGTTTCGGCCTGATTGCCGGTCGTAGTGTAGATGTCATAGTACGCTTGGAAGAGCCCCACAAAAACAAGAATGATCGCGAGCGCCGCACCAACCACACGCAGTTTCACTTTGCGAGTTATTGATTTGTCGTGAGCCAGAAGAAAGATTTCGCTCACGAGAAACGCGACAAGCGTTGTCTTGCTCAGACTGCGAAGAAGCGTTATGGCAAGAAAGAACATAACCCATCCCCATCTTCCCTGCTTGCGTCGCACAAGGCATTGGACCAGAAGGATCGCTAAGGCGCACGTATTGCCGATCTGATTCGTGTTGAAAAATTCCTCGTCGCCTAAGCGGAGATCCGTAGGATCTGCGGGCATAATCCATGCAATCGCCGCAAGACAACACGAGCTCGCGACGAAGCCGCGTAAAATCGCTCCGGAAACCTCCGTGATCGATCCCGCGTGAAGCAGAATCACCACAGCAGCCACATCTGATACCATGCCGCACCAGTAGGCAAAGGATGTAGCCGGCGATACGGTCTCACTCCAGAGAAGGCTGCATCCGGAAAACACGAGAAAGACCAATACCCATCGGACCGTTGGAAGCCGCAGCATGGAACGGAATCTGCGGCGTGGAAACCCAAGCGATTGAAAGCAGACCAGAAGCACCAGAAAAAAACCGGCGGCAAGACTCATTGCAGCACCGCTGCGGGGATCAACTCCGAAAACGCGCACAGAGAAAAACACGATCGCGATACGGAAAGAGAAAAAAAAGCCAACAGCAAAAGCCAAGCCCGTAGGCTCTGTGCATTCGGTGTCCTTCCATTCCCGAGCGGTTTCAGTGCTCATCGCTTCCTCGCGGTAAACGCGCTGTTGCCAAGAGCCCAAGGCATATCGTCAATTCACTACGTGGAACTTGAGCGACATGGATCCATGACCTGAGCCGCAAAATACAGAGCAGTGACCGATGAAATCTCCCGCTGCCTGCGGAGTGAACTCTACTTCTGCCGTACCGCCTGCTTTGATCTTCACGTCTATATTCAGCTCGCGAACGCGAAGGCCATGCGCCACGTCCACGCTCTTGATGACGAGCACGACCGGCTGACCTTTTTTCAGGGTGATTTCGCCGGGATCAAAGGTAAACCGCTTGGCCGTAATCTCGATTCTCTGCGGGGTATCGCGGGCCCACGCCACAGGCCCCGAGAAAACCGCAGCAAGCAAAATTCCAAAGATGAGAAAAATCTTCATCGCCCGTCTTGTCATGACTTCTCCGTAAATAGTTTTGTGGGATCACGCCAGCAACTACGGATTCAGAAAATGCAATAGCGCTTTGTAATCGGAGTCGCTGAGATTGGCGCGTACACGCATATGCAACGCGACAGTACCAGAGATGCGTGGAGAAAAGCCCTCCGGCGGATTATGGCAGCGGGAACAGTTCTGTTCGAAAACCTGCTGGCCCCGGTCAGAGCTGGCAGTCTGCACCGTCTTCTTCGCCGGCTGCTGACTGGCTTGCTCCTTCTGGTTTGTCTGCGCCAGAAGTGGAATCATGCCAAGCGGCACGACCACGAGGATTGCGATGATCCAGCGGCTTACATTCACCAGGCCGCGTTTTCGATCGGATGAACGACTGCAACTCGGATGGTCACAAGTTCCAAACATAGTAGACGGCTTGAATTGAGGCTGCATGTATACACACTAGCGCTTGCCATTATGGAACGTGTCATACAGGCGTCTGAAGTTTGTCACCGGATTGTCTTTCCACGGAGTCATGTCAGCGCGGCTCCGAAAAGGATTGAAGTGGCGGCGCTATATTCGATCTTTCCTTCCATGCCGGAAAAAGGAACCGATAGACAATCCCCGTCTCCCAGATGTTCTCATTCCCCGTAGAAGCAAACAGGCGCGAGTAGCTGGTGAGGATTCTCGTATTGTGAGGAAGGTTGTAGTCAAGCCCGAAGTCCGCGCGCTGCGTGTTGACAAGCGGCAATCCATCGCTGACAACCGTATCACGCCGGAATGTCTGTTGCATCCGGAAGACTGGCTCGAAACGGCCGCTCCAGCTATCGGCGCCTCCAAAGGCCTGCGTGCGGTAATCGGCTTCGATCCAGTAACCTTGCGCATGATGGCCGCGGGCAAACTCTGAGCGCAGACGAAACGCGGTGTCCTTGGGTTCCCACCAGAGATGCGCGCCATAGAAATTCTCCCGCGTGCCTTGAAGCAGTCGATCATACGACAGGCCTGCCTCCACCCGACTGCCGGGCGCATAGAGTGAAACGCGGCCACCTGCCGAGCGCTCCGAGTTAAATTGTTCGTTCCCGCTGCGCGCAGAGAACCACGTTGCGTAATCAATAGAGTATTTGTCACTCGAGATTGCGGAACCGCGCAACATTCCTCCCAGACCGGTGCCCGTTGATAAAGTGCCTAGATTCGCAATCGTCGGACCATCCTGGAAATTGCCGATCCAGACGGGCGAAAGGCGTTCGTTATAGGTGTTGAACGGAAGCAGAAAACTGCCTGCGACGACGGTGAGGTGCGGCGAAGCCAGAAAGTCACCTTGAAGATAGGTGAGGCCGATGAAATGCAAATGGTCGTATCCCGACTGACCGTTGCCTGCGGGAAAGAAGCTCTCAATGAGCGCGGCCCGCGACTCAATGAGAAGCTGGCTGCCAATCGGCGCGGCCAATAGTGGTTCTATGATCGGCATATAGCTTGTGCTGCCTGCTTGCGTACTGTGGAAGAAAGCGACACCGCCGGAGAGAAGCGGCACATCCTGCGCAATCCCCCGCGCCGCAAGGAGAGCCAGCCCAGTGGCAAACGTGATGCGCATCATGGTTCGCGTTATGGTTCGCGTTGTCGAAAGAGGGATTGTTTTTGAAACAGACATACGAGCCACAATAACGGCGTGCGCATTTGAAAGTGTCCTTGGATCGTCAGCTTTTTGTCAGAGGATTGTCACCTTGCCGGAGATTCACCACGACGGCCCTCTTCGAGCCCGTTTTCTCGCGATGGCGTAAGTGTGCCGTGCGCAGAGGATAAATGCGCCGCATTCTCGAAACAAAGGAATGACAATTCTCTGACGCGCATATGACATGCCGTTGACTGGAATTTTCTAACGTTCGAATGCAAGAGCGAAATTCCATGCTGCAGCTCCGCAATTTCTCCGGCATGACAGATCTGTCTTACAAAAGGCACTCACGCAGTAACCGTGGTTACGATTTCCTGCTGCAGCTCGCCGTCGTAGCGGCATCGCTTGCAGCTTGCAGCGCCCGTGTGAATGGGCAGGTTTTTGACTCAGCGCCGACGGCATACGCAGAACAGGCGCCATCCGGAAGTGATAACGGCCTATCGCCAGCAGTGGATGAGAATGCGGTGCCGGCCGAAGATCGCGGTATGTCGACAGGCAACGACGAGTTAACAGTCTCGACAGTCCTCTCACCGCAACGGATCATCGATATCCTTCAACAGGATCCCGACCTCACGGTGGAACTGAAATCGCTCATGGCCGACCGCATGCAGATGCAAGGCGCACAGATCAGCGCAAACGACATCTCCGACGAGATGCTGTATGACCAGATCGCCACCAACCCGGCCCTTCGCGCCGGTATCACATCTTATCTGCACGCGCGCGGATACATATCCACAAATAATCCCCAGGCCTCGGAAATGTATTCCACGGATGAGCGCGCCGGCAATGAGTCGACGCTCGCGCAGGGCTTTGTCGATCTGCCGAATCGATCCGGAACTTCAATGCAGGAGGGAGATTCCGAATTGGATTTAGGCCGCACTCCAGCAAAAGAAGATTCATTTCCAGCAGCGCCAACCGAGTTGCCAAAGCATGCTCCCAACCAGCAGGCGGCGGAAAAAATGCAACAGCGCAATGAAGCGATGCGCTCATCCGGAGACGTGCCGAAGGTGCTCCGTCAACCCGCGCCTTACAACTTGCAGTCGATGCGCGATCTCTACACGCAAATTCCTGAAGAGACGGGACGCCTGAGACGTTTCGGTTCCGATATTTTTGCCGCCCCTGACACGAGCGCCGCGATGCGCAGAGCTTCCAGCCGTGATGTGCCTCTCGACGTGCCGATTGGCCCGGATTATGTGATCGGCGCCGGGGATTCGCTCATCATCGATCTTTGGGGCGGCGTAACGGAGAGCCTCACTCGCGTTGTTGACCGGGACGGAAGGCTTCTGTTGCCGGAATCGGCTCCCATTGAGGTCGCCGGCCTTTCACTCGAACATGCGCAGGGGCTGATCGAAGCGGCACTCCAGCGGCAATACCGCAACGCGCATGTAGCAGTCACAGTCTCTCGCCCACGTTCGGTGCGCGTATACGTGGTAGGCGACGCGCAATGGCCAGGAGGCTATGACGTCAGCGCGCTTGCGACTCCGCTGAGCGTGTTTTATGCGGCAGGCGGACCTGCCGCGGCCGGCTCACTCCGCAAGCTACTTCATTACCGCGGCAAGCAATTGGTCGAAGAGATCGATCTCTACAATTTTCTGCTGCACGGGGTGCAAAACCGAAGTGTGCGCTTTGAAAGCGGAGATACATTGCTAGTGCCTCCAGCTGGCATCCAGGTAGCCATATCCGGGGCTGTGAAACGGCCGGCGATTTATGAGTTGGAGGCCAATGAATCTGCCCTCTCCCTCGTCATCGGCGATGCCGGCGGCCTCACGGCTTCGGCTTCTCCCGGCCATGTGCGCATTGAGCGCGTCGATGCACATGAGCAGCGCGAAACAGTAACAGTAAGCCTTAAGAGCGGAGATGAATGGAAGCAAAACAGCGATGCTCTCAATGCATTCCCCGTCAAGGACGGTGATCGCATCTACATTGAGCCCATCTTGCCTTACAGCGCGCGGGTTGTTTATCTCGAAGGGCATGTGGTCCGTCCCGGCCGCCTACCTTTTTCCGATGGAATGCGTTTGAGCGATGCGCTCCAAAGCTATCGCGACATGTTGCCCGAGCCAGCCGATCATGGAGAAATCGTGCGTCTTGTTTCTCCTGATCTTCACGCGGAAACCACCGAATTCAGTGTGTCTGACGTGTTGAACGGAAGCACTGATCCTCCTCTCCAGCCATTTGATACGATTCGCATCCTGGGTCGGTATGAGGCTGATGCGCCGAAGGTGACGATTCTTGGCGAGGTGCTGCGCCCGGGCACATATCCCATGTCCACGGGCATGACGGCCGCGCAGCTTGTGCGCATGGCGGGCGGCTTCAAGCGAGATGCCCTTCTCGAAAGCGCTGACCTGACCAGCTATGCGGTAGTCAATGGAAGCGGCATCGCAGGAGATCTTATAACAGTCCGCATTGGCGAGGCCGTTGCAGGATCAGACCCTCACGCGGACATCCAGCTCAAACCGGGCGACATCCTCATGATTCATCAGATGACGGGATGGAATGAGATCGGCCAATCAGTAACGATCGTAGGTCAAGTTAAATTTCCGGGAAGCTACGGTTTTAAAGAAGGCGAACTCCTCAGCTCAGTGTTGCGGCGTGCCGGAGGCTTTCTGCCCGCTGCCTATCCGCGCGGCGCGGTGTTGGTGCGGGAACAGGTTCGAGAGCTCGAAGAGAAAAGCCGTGATGAGTTGATACGTCAGATCGAAACCAACTCGGCCGCGGCAAGGCTTTCGCCTACTCTCGTGGGAGCGAATAGCGGTGCAACCTTGCAGCTCATCAAAGCACAACAGGACGAAGTGGTCTCCGCTTTGAAAAGCCATCCTCCCAGCGGCCGAATGGTTATTCAAATCACCGGAGACATCGACCGCTGGGCAAATACGCCCGCCGATATCGAACTGCGGCAAGGCGACGTTATCACAATTCCACGACGACCAGGCTTTGTGCTCGTAACCGGTCAGGTATACAACGCCACAGCACTCGCATATGCGCCGAATCACACTGCGAGCTGGTACTTGAGCCATGCGGGAGGAACGAATGCAGCCGCAGACCGCAAGGAAATTTTCATCATCCGCGCAAACGGGTCGGTGGTTGGCCGCCACTCAGGAGGCTGGTTTGAAGGCGATGTTCTCTCCACGCCTTTAAGTCCCGGGGACGTGGTTGTTGTCCCGCAAAAGATCATAGGCTCATCGTTGTTGTGGAGAAATCTTTTGACGACGGGGCAGTTTGCTGCATCCGTAGCCCTTACTGCCGGCGTTGCAGCCGCCGCGTTGTAATCCGATGCGGGATCTCCTTGGTTGCCATTCTTTCATTATGTTTGCTAGCGCACTCGAATTCGCGGAACTTTCGAAGCAGCGTCGCTCGTGGCGGCCGCTTGACCAGCATGCCTTCGCGTGCAGGGGCAGATTTGCGATGCGGAGGCGGCCATGATCTCGAAATCAATTTTAGAGCCGGTCGAGAGAAGTGAATCGATGCCGGCATTCGAGCAAGCTCACTGGGCGTTTCGCGCGCGGCTGCTTTGGGAGCATCGCAGGCCCCTTATACGCATGTCCGTACTATCCCTGTTCGTTAGTCTGGGCATAGCCTTCGTGCTTCCCAAACACTACAGATCTACGGCAAGCATTATGCCACCCGATCAACAGAATTCCAGCACAATGATGCTCGCCGCGCTGGCTTCGCGCTCACCGAATCTTGGCTCCCTTGGCAGTCTGGCCAGCAGCCTTATGGGTGGACACTCCAATACTGCGCTCTTTGAGGATTTTTTGCGCAGCGGCACGGTTAGCGGGCATCTTATCGACCGCTTTAACCTGCAGCATGTATACCATAGCCGGTATCGCATCGACGCCGCCAAGCATTTAGCACGCCGCACAAAGATCACCGACGACAAAAAGAGCGGTGTCATCACTATTGAAGTTGACGATACAAATCCCATTCGGGCGCGCGACCTGGCCCAAGGATATCTAGACGAACTCAACAAGCTCGTCACGCGAACCAACACTTCGTCTGCACATCGAGAGCGCATGTTTATTGAGGAGCGCCTGCAAGCAGTACAGGCAGACCTGGAACGCGCGCAGATCGAGCTGAGTGAGTTCTCAAGCAAGAACAGCACGATCGATGTGGGCGCGCAGACCCGCGCAATGATGGATGCGGGAGCGCACATCCAGGCGGAACTCCTGATTGAGCAGTCCGGACTCGAATCGTTGCGCCAGATGTATGGGGATGGCAACGTGCGCGTGCGCGAGGCGCAGGCACGCGTTGCCGCCTTGCAGCAAGGATTGGAAAAGATGACCGGTTCCTCAGACTCCTCCTCGCCATCCGACAATGCCGGCCACGGCGATCCATTGTCAGATGCCACTGACGACCACGGCGAACTCTATCCTCCATTGCGGCAGCTGCCGCGCCTTGCCGTTCCGTATGCCGACCTCTATCGCCGCGTGAAGGTACAGGAGGCAGCTTACGAACTTCTGACGCAGCAGTATGAACTCGCCCGTATTGAAGAAGCGAGGGATGTTCCAGCGGTAAGCATTATTGATTCTCCGGCCATTCCTGAAAAAAAATACTTCCCGCCGCGCCTGTTGCTTGCCGCCCTGCTCACTTTTCTGTCATTCGCCGCAAGGGCAGCTCTGATCCTGGTACGCGATTACTGGTCGAAGGTTGATCCAGGTGACCCGCGCAAAACCCTGGCGGCCGACATTCTTCCCGTGGTGCACGACCGGATTCACTCCATCTTTTTCCGCAAACGAGGCGTCGCGTGAGAAAGCATCTGACCAATGCAGCATACGGCGTACTCGATTACGCATCGTTCCCCTTCGGCATGGTGCTTGTGGCTCCGATTGTGCTGCACAGAATCGGGGCGCCAGAGTATGGACTGTGGATGGTTTCGACGGCCGTGGTAAGCGCGGGCGGCATTATCGCTTCAGGATTCGGAGATGCGAATATCCAGCGGGTTGCGCGGCTTCGAGGAACAGGCCAGATGCAACGGATGATACACACCGTCCGCAGCATACTCGGCATCAATTTGGCGCTGGGATCTCTGCTCGCATTACTCGTGTGGCTGGCAGCGCCTTATGCAGCGAATCATATTGCCGCCTCACGCATGTTGCCGGCCGAGGAATGTCTCTCGTCGCTGCGCGTTGCAAGCCTGCTAATTTTAGTGCGCGCTATAGAGACTGTAAGCGTCAGCACGCAACGCGCCTTCGAGCAATATCGCAGCACGGTGCAAATCAGCACTGTGGTCCGGCTCCTGACTCTCGCGGCCGCAGCCATGCTGGCTCTCGCAGGACACCGCACCGTCAGCATTCTTGTGGCAACCGCCATTTTTATGGCGCTCGGAACAGTCATGCAGTTTCGCCAGGCGGCGCGCCTGCTCGGGATAACATCCCTATGGCCGGCATTCGAGCCGGAGGCAACGCGCGCCCTGCTCAAATTCGGCGCTTTCGTCTGGTTTCAGGCTCTGGGCGGAGTCATCTTTGCGCAGTTTGACCGGATCCTGCTTGGAATTTCGCTCGGCGCACAGGCCGTTGCCCCTTACGCATTATGCGTGCAGTTTGCTCAGCCCATTATCGGCTTGACCGCCTCCGGGCTCAATTTTCTCTTCCCTTATCTCTCCGGGCGCGTCGGCTCCATGTCCAAGGAGTTTTTGCGGGGTACCTTACTCAAAGCTCTCGCCTGCAACTTGGCGGCGATCTGTTGTTGTGCGGGCGGACTGCTCCTGGCCGGACACCCACTCCTGCGGATTTGGGCCGGACCTGCTGTCGCGCAGAACGCAGCCAGAATACTTCCACTGGTCGTACTTGGTTCAGCACTGACCGGCTGCAGTGTTACAGGCATCTATGCGCTTCAGGCTCTGGGATGGTTCCGGACGGTCTCCATCATCAGCCTGGGCAGCCGCGCGGCCATGCTTCCGCTGATGATCTTTCTCCTGCACAAAATGGGCCTTGAAGGTCTGGCCATCTCTCGCGTGTGCCTTGGTTCTGTCGCATTGCTGGTCTACCTGCCTCTATGGCAATTCGTAGCTCCAGACGCGGAAAAGCCTTGTTCGGCCCCATCAAGCACCTCTTTCGCGATTCAGGAGGGGACGAATCCATGAAGATCCTAATCTCCGCCGCGTCTTTCTCCTCGAGCATCTCCGGTCTGCAACGCCACGCGTTCAACGTTGCACGTTGTCTTTTAAAGCGACCGGAGATTTCAATGTTGCACCTTGTTGTTGCGCCGTGGCAATCGAATCTTCCTGAAGAAGCGGGCCTTGTTCCGAACAATCGGCTTTCGATCCACGCCGCAGAGATGAAGCGTTCCTCGTTCAGCCGGAATCTCTGGTACTACCAGTGGCTGCCGCGACTTGCAGCTTCTCTCAACGTCGACCTCGTACATCTGACATTCCCCATGCCCGTCAACCGAGCTGAGTTCACGGTTCCGACCGTTGTTACGCTCCATGATCTGTACCCTTATGAGATACCGCTCAATTTCGGCTTTCCGAAGTTCATCTTCAACCGCATAACCCTCCGGCAATGTCTCCGCAACGTGGATGCGATTGCCTGCGTCTCGGAAGCGACGGAAAACAGATTGCGTGAGTATACGCCGGTCGCCCTATGGCGTAAATCCGCGCGCATTTATAACTGCGTGGAGGCTGCACAGCCCTGCGCCATCGCGTCATCCGTCACAGACCAGCAAAACCAGCCATTCCTGCTCTCCGTTGCGCAGCATCGGCGCAATAAAAACCTTCCGTTTCTAATCAGAGTGTTCGCGCGCTTATTGCGCCGCGGTCAAATCGATTCGAACTCCATGCTGGTCGTTGTTGGCATGGCGGGACCGGAAACAAAACGGATCCATCGCGTTGTCTCCGCTCTTGGCCTGAACCACCGGGTTCATTTCCTCGAAGGAGTATCCGATCCGGAATTGCAATGGTTTTATCGGCACTGCGAGGCTGTTCTTGCTCCATCCACTACCGAGGGCTTTGGCCTTCCGGTCGTTGAAGGGATGCTCGCCGGCTGCCGTGTGATTTGTTCAGATATTCCCGTTTTTCGAGAGGTAGGCGGCGAACATTGCCTGTACGTGCCATTGAAGGAAAATGCCGAATCCATGTTTGCCGACGCAATTGCCACAGCGCTTATCCAACCGAGAACAGCTTCGCAGTTGTTTCCGCAATTTTCTTCTTCTGCCGTCGCGCAGAAATACATTGACCTATACCGCAGATTGATTGCGGAATATGCGATGAACCCACAGGTCAGGCCTTCTTCCTCGCTTCGCGCGGCCACGCCGGAAAGGCCTGCTCTATGAGCGCAACCGGCCAGCAGTTTGTACTGGACAACAAAGCGGCAAACACCGAAGCCTTCGCTGCAAATCCATGTTCCGGAAAGGCTTCAACATCAGGAAAAGAACAATTTATCACTACGCGCACTCTTCTGAGCAAAGCCGCTCCTCTGTGTGAAGCGACTGCTGATTTTTTTACGGTGATCCTCGCCATACTTATGGCGGCGTCTCTCGATTTTCCGCTTCACTCCGCCGGATCCATGCGCACTCTGATACGAGAGATAGCGGTAATTGCCATCACCGCCGCTGCATTTGTAGTGCTCTTATACAATGCCGATCACGCGTATCGTCGGTCCGCGAGCATGCTTAGGATTCGAGAGACGGAACGAGCAATCCGGATTCCTGTGCAAGTCCTGTTGACCATGCTGCCCTTCATTCTCTCGCTACATTCCCGGTTTTCAGATATCTCGATCTTTCGCGTGTTCCTTTTCGTTCCTCTTTTCCTGATTCTCCAAAAACAGATGCTCACAGCGTCTGGCCGGCTATTCCGCAAAGGCAATTCATACGGACTACGCGTGGCTATATACGGATCGGGCAGCATCTGCCGTCGCATTGCCTCAGCACTTTTCGCTTCTCCACTGCTTGCGCTGCATCCGGTTGTTGTGATCGACGACGGTAAAGAGCCCTTTACAGAGTGGAGCTTCGAGCTCGGATATCGACGGCATTGCCCGGTTCCTGTGCGACGCGGACCTGTTGCAGCTTTGCATCTCCAATCCTGCAAGTGCGAACTCTTGCTGCTTGCCATACCGAATCTCTCTCCGGAAGAGTTAGCTGAAGCAGCGCGCGCAGCCAAACGAGCGGGAGTGCAAATAGCCTGCATTGCAGATCCAGGCGCGTATGCGGGACCGCCAGGCATTGAGACGATTGAATTCGACGGTCTGTTCATGACTTCGATCGCCGATTTGGATACGCCCTGGCATTATGCACTCGCTAAACGGGCATTCGACGTTGCCCTGTCGTTTCTCTTGCTCGTGCTGCTCGCACCGCTGCTCATGGCAATTGCACTGCTGATCCGGATGGACTCGGCTGGACCCGCTTTCTTCATCCAGAAGCGAGTGGGGCTGAACGGAAGGCTCTTCGACATCTATAAGTTTCGCACCATGCATGTCGACGCACCGAAGTACGACATTTCACCCACGACCCCGAACGACCGGCGCATTACGCGGATCGGGAGATTTCTGAGGCGCACCAGCCTGGACGAATTACCTCAGCTTTTGAATGTATTTCTGGGAGACATGTCATTGGTGGGTCCGCGGCCGGAGATGCCTTTTGTCGTGCGGCGCTATAACACACGCCATCGCCAAAGACTCCAGGTCGTTCCCGGCATCACGGGTCTCTGGCAACTAAGTGCAGACCGGATCTTCCGGATCCACGAAAATATAGAGTATGACCTCTATTACATCAGGAACCGCTCCTTCTTTATGGATATGGCGATCTTGCTTCACACGCTGTTTTTTGCCATGCGAGGAGTTTGAGAAATCTTGAGGATGCCAGATTCTTTTGCACGCGCTTCTATCGCGGGGAGGTCGCTTGGTTCAGGATGCAACAATTGTCCACCGGCACGCCGATGTGCTCGGTGTTCGGGTATCGGCGATCGATCTTGAGCAAGCAGTCGCATTGACGGATCAATGGATTGCAACCGGCAGGCCCGGATACGTTTGTTTGACCGGCGTTCACGGGGTCATGGAGGCACAGTCGGACCCCGAACTTCGCCGCATTCTGAATCGCGCGTCCATTAATGCACCAGATGGAATGCCGATGTCCTGGGTTGGCCGCCTGCAGGGATTCAAAAAGATGGATCGTGTCTTTGGGCCGGACTTCATGGCCGCCGTGTGCAAGCTCGCTGCGGAACGTGGTTATCGGATTTTTTTATACGGAGGCAAACCCGGCATCACTGAGGTCTTGGCCGAAACACTTCAGAAGCGGTTTCCAGGACTGCAGATCGCCGGTATGTACACGCCACCTTTCGGCCCGCTGAGCCTGGAGCAGGAGCAGGATTTCTGCAAATTGGTGCGTGATTCGAAACCCCACATTCTCTGGGTTGGCCTGAGCACGCCCAAGCAGGAACGATTTATGGCGCAGTATGCCCACCGGCTGCAAGTGCCGCTGCTGGCCGGCGTGGGGGCGGCCTTCGATTATCACACGGGGCAAATTCGCGATTGTTCCAGGTGGATGAAACGCGCCGGCTTGCAATGGCTGCATCGGCTGATGCAAGATCCCAGACGTCTTTGGCGGCGTTATCTTCGCAATAATCCCGCGTTCCTGTGGAACATTGCATGGCAGCTCTCAGGACTTCGGGTTTATTCACATGATAGCGAAGGTCACGATCTTGAACTGCAACAAAATTCTCATGCGCAAGCGGAAGCGCAGCTCATCGCTGCTCCCTCCGTCGGCGCTGCCGCGATTATGCCGAAGCAAGGATAACGTCCGCGGCTTTTTCGGCAATCATATAGATTGCGCTCACAATAAATGTGCCTGGAATCCTTGGAAACACCGATGCATCCACCACCCGCAATCCCTGTACGCCATGAACCCTGAAGTCACTTCCAAGCACGCCATTTTTTTCTCGAGGTCCGATAGCACACGTACAGGATGCGTGGTGGCCCCAGGCGTTGTCCCGGATGAAGGCTTTCAATTCCTCATCACTCTCCACATTACCTCCTGGCACCTCTTCCAACATGCGATTCGTCCTGCGCAGTCCTGCCGTCAACTTGCGTACGAAACGCACCCCATCAAGCACTGCGCGCAGATCCTCTTCACTTCCCTCGTCAAAGTAGCGGAAGTTAATATGCGGCGTGTCGCGCGGATCGGCCGAGCGTAGCGTGACTTCTCCGGCACGATTTCTCGTATGAGCCTTGAGCACCACCCAGGTGAGATAGTTTAGCTTTTGCGGGAGAGCTTTGGAGTAGCCCGGATAGTATCCCTGGAAATCTGTCAGCAAGGCCATACAGAAGAGATCAGGAGGGCCGTCAGCGAATGGCGAACGCTTGAAGACAGAAAGTACCGCGCCATTCGTAGAATAGACCCCGCTGCGGCAGCGCTGCCACTGCGCAAACTGCGGATCTCCGGGCGCGAATTGGATGTTCTTATAGATATCCCACTCGGGGAAACCCATCCGATTGACTACGCCTACCTCATATCTATCCTGCAGATTGCGGCCTACGCCGGGAAGATCGACGCGCACGCTGATTCCGAAACGCTTCAGCGCATCGGCAGGTCCAATGCCCGAAAGCATAAGCAATTGCGGTGTGTTGAATGCTCCTCCAGCAAGAATCACTTCCTTTGAAGCATAGGCCCGGTGAAGCTCTCCCGTTCGCGCGTGAAGCATGGAGCTGGCGCGATACAACCTCTCTCCGCGAAAAAACTCCACGCCGATTGCGCGGTTGCCTTCACTGAATAACACTTTACTCGCCAGCGCGTGCAACTGCAGTTTTAAATTTGGATAGTTTTGGATCGTTTCCAGAACTCTTTCCCGAGTCCCCATGCGCATATGCTTGCGCGTGGTGAGCGGTGTGTAACAGATTCCAGCAAGATGCTCGGTTTCAGGACGCCAATCATTGGGATCAGCCCAACTTTCCAGCAGGCCGTCTGTGCTGCGAACCGCATTGCCTGATAGAAACAACGCCTCTTCCGCACAACCCGCAACAGCGTCAAAGAGAGCGCCGTCCTCAACGGCAGTCTTTGGAATGGCTTTCTCGGTATGCAGCCAGCCTTTCCAGCCATGACGCGTAGGATTGATACCGAGCTTAGAAAGCAGCCGGTAAACGGGCCGATGATGGCAGTTCTCGATGCGCTCAAAAAGAGCGCGCATCTTCTCTGCGCTCCAGCTCGAGTCTCCGGTCAACTCCTCGATATACTTCCAATCGGAGTTTTGAGGATAGATGAATATCTGCGCATTATGCGCCGTGCATCCGCCGAGCGTTCCCGCACGGGGATAAAGAATGCCGTCCCGTTCTGCTACATATTTCCAGTCGCGCTTCTGTGCGTTGTCGTCAGAATAGTGCCGGACATAGAAATCCCATTTCATGGCCTCATTTTCTGCAGCAAAGGCATGGAATGCGGGTACGTCATAGTCATAGGGAAGGCGATCGGAATCCGGCTGAATAGGGTCACCGCCAAACAGCTTCCGC
Organism: Acidobacteriaceae bacterium; assembly: GCA_030037705.1. Taxonomy (GTDB): domain Bacteria; phylum Acidobacteriota; class Terriglobia; order Terriglobales; family Acidobacteriaceae; genus Telmatobacter. The sequence goes on from JASHQE010000023.1 coordinate 27,399, forward strand.
GGATCGCCGCCAGCTTCGAGCAGCAATACAGAGCGTCCTGCTTCCGCCAAGCGCGCTGCTACTGTACCGCCCCCCGCTCCTGAACCGACAACAATGTATTCGTACTCCGGATTTTCCGGACTCATCTGTAGTCGGCCTCCGTGTGTCATTCCGTATCGGAATCTGTCAAGCAACTGGGCAGTGCTCCGATTGTACTCGTCCGTTGAGTACGTCGGACGCGAAAAATTCGGCATACAGCAGCAGCTGTGGTGTGGTATCTTCAGACACCCGGAAAAGCGCGCAATGAGTTGAATCAGGCCTCGGCTTCATCCTGACGTGCTGGATTCTTCTTGAGTTCCCTTCGCCGGCAAAGCGCTTCCATTGCTTTGCCTTTGGGAGGATGCATTGGCAATTTCTACACAATCCCGGGCTCCAGGCTACGGCCTGCCGCCAGCCAACACCGGTAACTGGCTGCTTGATCGCATCGCCAATGCCTCAATGGCCTTTGTCCATCTGGAGCGCCGTTTCGATCCATTTTTCCGCCCCTTGTTTGACGCACTTTTTCGCGAACTGCTTACGCTGGCGACCACGGCTGTTATCAATCTCGGGCGCAAGGATGAAGGACTGAAGATTGCGGAAGAGCGCCCCGAACCGAATGAGGAAGCATATCTCGCAGAGATCATCGCAACCATGGGGAAGCAAATGCAGGGCCTGTGGAAACCCGGCAATTATCAACGCGGCGGTAACACAAAGACACATGGAATCGTGCGCGGCGAATTTATTGTCCGCGACGATCTTCCCGCCAACATGAAGCGCGGAATTTACGCAACGCCGCGCACCTATCCGGCGTGGGTGCGCTTTTCCGGACCTGGGCCTTACATTACACCCGATATCGACGACGTAGGCTTCATGAGCATGAGCATTAAGTTAATGGACGTGCCCGGTCCGAAGCTCATGGATGACGAGAAGTTCACACAGGACATGTTCGGCGTGTCCACGCCTACATTTGTCACTGCAGATACCAAATCAAATTCCGATCTGCAACACTGGAGCCTTAAGAACGCGTCGATCTTCCACTTCATCAAGTGGAAGAATCATCACATGCTCGACCTGATCATGCAATCTCTCTGGATTAAGACGCAGTCGAGCCCACTCGAGAGCCAGTATTTCAGCTGCGTTCCCTATCTTCTTGGCGAAGGCCAAGCAATGCAGTATTCGATGTGGTCGCGCCTAACTACGCGGACGCCGGTACCGTGTCTGCCGCTACGTCCGCCGGACAACTATCTACGCGACGCGATGGTTGCCACACTGGCCAAACAGGATGTGGAGTTCGATATCTTGCTACAGCTTCAAACCAATTCCTTCAAGATGCCGATTGAAAACAACGCAGTCTACTGGCCGCCGAGCAACTCCCCACGAATTCCTGCCGCTATCCTGCGCATTCCGCGGCAAAAATTTGACTCGCCCGAGCAGTTGGATTTTGCCAAAGTTCTCTCGTACAATCCGTGGCATTGCATTGCGGAACATCGCCCTCTCGGCAACCAGAGCCGCGCTCGCTTGCACATGTACAAGGAACTGTCGACATTTCGGCAGTCAATGAATGGCGTGCAGCATTATGAGCCGAACGGCAGCGAAACATTTCCGGCATAGAGCGTGTTTCAAAATTTGCCTGGTGGGAACGCAAAGGACGATCGCAAGATGTGAGGCAGTATTCGACGCGAATCATGAACCCTTGATGCGCGTGGTAGGCGAGCCGGGACTCGAACCCGGAACCCTCAGCTTAGAAGGCTGATGCTCTATCCAGTTGAGCTACTCGCCCCTTTTTAATCAACAACTTGCCGCTTTCTAGTGTCCAACTGAGTGTCTATAAATTCATTGTAGCCTTGAATCGGTCAATCCCCTGCGGTTTGCGTTGGAGAAGCTTCTGAAGAGACAGCCTGAAGGTAACGGACGACGGCGGCTTCGGCCCAGTGAATTTCGTCGCCCGCATCCCGCGAGAGAAAAGCGCAGTGACCTCCATGGCGCGTTTCAACAAAGGTGATGTGGGAATTGGCAAGTAAACGTGCGCGCGTTTCGGGGAAGAGACGGATGAAAGGGTCGTCTTGGGCGCAGAGCACGAGTGTAGGAATCGCGATGCGATCAATCACACGGGCGCTGGCTGCGCGGTAGTAATAATCATCCGCATCGCGAAAGCCGCAGTGGGGCGCGACGATCTTATCATCGAACTCACGAATCGAGCGCACAGGGCCGATTCCAGCGACCTGATACCTTGCAGGAAAAAGCTCCGCCTTGCGACGAAAGCGCCGCATGAGACCACGCAGAAAATGGATCTCGTAAATACGGTTAGCCGGCTCATGAAGCGCGTCTGCGCCTGCGGCGAGGTCGATCGCCGGGCACACCGTAGCCACAGCAACAAGTGGATGCCGGCATCCCCACTCGCCAGCCAACTTGAGCACGAGATTTCCACCCATCGAATAACCGACAAGAGCCACACGTTCCAGGTTGAATTTTCGCGCAAAGTACTCGACCACGGCGCCCACATCTGCGGAAAGCCCGGAATGATAGAGTGTTGGAGTCAGCGCGTCTGAGCCGCCGCAGTTGCGCATGTTCATACGGACAACATTCATGCCCATGGTCCAGGCACGAGCTGCGATGCCGCGCATGTAGCGCGAATCGGACGAGCCTTCGAGCCCGTGCACCAAAACTGCGGTCAGGCGCGAGGCACGCACAGGTTCAGGCTGCCAATGGCAATGACAAAGTACGCAACTGCCGTCGGCGGGATCCACTTGAACGGTTTCCACTGCAGGGGGAAGCCGAAACGCGGTTCGCGGCAAAAAGTTACCGATAATGGTCTGCGCATGACCGTTGGCAAGCCATCGATGCGGCTGAAAAGAATCGAGCCACTCCGGAATACGAGCGAGTTTCCGGCCATTGGCCGGTTTTTCCTGGATCTCTGGAATCACGGCAAATGGGCTGCGGCGGCAGCGTTAATCGGAGCGGCTAGAACCGGTCTCATCCATCGAATTCGCCCACTCGCCAAGCATATGGGTCCTCTCTTGTTGTTGCACCCTATGGACGAAAACGGTGTTTAACCACTCACGCTCGACCCTACTTAAATGTAACACTGGCCGCTTCGCCTTATCCAAGCTCGCCATGGCCGCTTTGCCCCAGTGGAGGTGGGAGTGCACGAGTTTTGGTGGTGTGAGCGCCATGGGTGTGGTTCCATTGCGATCAAAACCAGTGTCGATGCAATCGAGGAGGATGCCTTGCATCGAATCATATCGAGGCTGTCCCTGCGGCCAATATGCATCCGAGAATTGAAGAGAGGCAGGAATGCGTTCCAGGCAGATCGCCGACAACCCCAAAACCTTTATCATCATCCTCGATTCCGGTGAAGAGATTCTTTCGTCTCTCAAGAGCTTCGCGAAAGAGCAACGTTTATCGGGCAGCAGTTTCAAAGCTATCGGCGCGCTCAGCCAGGCCGAACTGGGATGGTTCAATTGGGAAACGAAGGAATATCAAACTGCGGTCAATCTGAAAGAGCAGATCGAATTGCTCTCTCTGATCGGAGACATCACGCTACAAGGCTCGGAGCCGCAGGTTCATGCCCACTTAGTCGTGGGACGATCAGATGGAACTGCTCACGGCGGACATCTGTTGAGCGCGACCGTTCGTCCGACCTGCGAACTGATACTCACCGAGAGCCCGGCACATCTTCAGAAACAGATCGCCCCTGAATCAGGAATCGCTCTCATTCGTTTCTAGCAGCCTGCCGGCGCGGACAGAATTAGGTTTATGAAACACGCTGCAGGCAAATTCGCAGGCACCGGCATCAAAAAACTTGAGCGATTTCTGAATCTGAACTGGAGACAATTTGATGGCGTCCGATACCTTGGAGACGACTTGCTGTGTGGTGGGCGGCGGTCCGGCTGGCATGATGCTTGGATATCTTCTGGCGCGCAATGGCGTTCGAGTAACCGTGCTGGAAAAACACGCAGATTTCTTTCGCGATTTTCGCGGGGATACTGTGCACCCTTCGACGCTTGAGGTTCTTCGGGAACTTGGATTGTTGGATGAGTTCCTTGAGCTGCCGCACCAGAAAGTAACTTCAGCGGGTGTGATCCTTGGAGAAACAGCCTTCGATATTGCTGATTTTCGTCATGTGCCCGCCGCTTGCAAATTTGTTGCGCTTATGCCGCAATGGGATTTCCTGAATTTCCTTTCAGGTCATGCGAAGAGCTTTCCCGCATTCGAATTGCTCATGCAGCACGAAGCAGTCGATCTGCTGCAAGACGGTGGGCGCATTAGGGGAGTTGTGGTGAAGAACGATGGGCGAACGGTCCAGATCCATGCGGATGTCGTGATCGGTTGCGACGGGCGCCATTCCGTTACTCGAAGCGCAGCCGAACTCGAACGGATTGACTATGGAGTCCCTATCGATGTGTTGTGGTTCCGGATCAGCCGGAAGCCGGACGATCCGGCGCAAGTGCTGGGCAACGTGAACTATGGAAAGGCGCTGATCCTGATCGATCGGGGAGATTATTTCCAAGCCGGCCTCATCATCGCAAAAGGTTCATATGAGCAGATCAAAGCGCAAGGCATTGACGCTTTGCGGGCTGATATTCGCGCGATTGCCCCTTATCTCGGCAAACGCGTCCATGAACTCCATGATTGGGAGCAAATCAAGATTCTGACGGTACAGATCAACCGCCTGAAACGCTGGTTCCGTCCGGGCTTGTTGTGCATCGGAGACGCGGCACACGCCATGTCGCCCGCTGGCGGAGTGGGGATCAATCTCGCGATTCAGGATGCAGTCGCGGCAGCGAATTTTTTGACAGTGCCGCTGTTGGATGGCTGTGTTCCCGAGTCGCGCCTGGCTCTGGTGCAAAGGCGACGCGAATTTCCAACTCGCCTCACACAGGCAATTCAGTTGTTCGCTCACCGTGGCTTTGCGCGCGTATTTGAGAATCCTGGCCGCATTCGCGCTCCGTGGCAATTGAAGATTGCAGTCCGGATCCCGGGTATCCACGCGGCCTTGGGCTACGCGGTTGGAATTGGTGCACGGCCAGAGCATGTGCGCAAAAAAAGAAGTGCCGAACCCTGCCTGTCCTTCGTACGAACGGCGGTGCTTGCGGGAATCGGAATCGCCGCAACAGTCGGCGCGTTTTGTTGGGTGGTGTGGAACGCGCGGGCCAGGAAAAGCGAGATCGCGCTTTAGGTTCAAAGGTTCAACAAACCAATGTGAGGTCAAAGGGCGTCAAAGCATATGTTCTGAGTCTGGAGAGATTTTGCATGATGGACGCATCCGATGTTCTCGTGGAACGCCTGCTAGCGTGGGGAGTAGACACAATCTTTGGCCTTCCTGGCGATGGTATCAACGGGGTCTTTGAGGCTCTGCGAAAGCAACAAGACAAAATTCGGTTCATTCATGTGCGTCATGAAGAGGCTGCGGCATTCATGGCCTGCGCCTATGCGAAGTTCACGGGCAGATTGGGAGTCTGCATCGCGACCTCCGGGCCAGGCGGCATGGACATCGCGGCAGGCGAATACGGCTACGATTGTTTCTATTTCCGGCGCATGCTTGAGGCCGAGGCCGTCGACGTTCTGCAACTGGATGCAACCCGCTGCAAGGGCTTCACAGGATTTCTGCGGGGAGCGGCAATCGCGGCAAGCTTCGGATGCCCTATCTCGGCCCATTGCGCCCCTTCGCTCCATATGCACGCGGGCTGTGCCGTGAGGGGGCTTCGTCATGTTGAGTACTTTCATGATCACGCTCGCATCGAGCAAATGCTCTTTGATGGCTTTATTTCGCCCGTCAACGGACAGTTAACTCCTGATCGGTCGCGCCCTGGATTGGGCTTGAAGTTCAAGCGGCAAGACGCAGAACGCTTTGCGATAAAAGGCATCCGATGATTTACGACCTGATACCCATGCCGGCTAAACGAAGGAGAGCTAGCGTGAGCTTCGTTCTGACGTCTGCGCTTGAGCGCAGCACGAGACACAGCCTGCCGGCTCCCTTGGCTGCAGTTGCGACCTCTGCGCTTGAGCACCTGCGCGAAGGCTGCTTTCAGCGCAGTTTGTGTTTCGTCGTGGCGGTCACCAGTGTCGCCAGCGGGCTCGAGGTTGGGTATGAGCACTACAAAGGCAGTTATAGTAATCCGGTAATGTACACGCCGGTCGCTCTGAGCGGCGTGCTTGCAGGATCGGGCCTGCTCGGAATATTCAGTCGCTGGGGCGCGCGCACTATCCTGCGCTGGATCAGCGTGGCGACCTTGGCGGATGGAATTGTCGGATTTTTCTTTCATGTGCGCGGCGTGGCACGTAAACCTGGCGGATGGAATCTCCCGATCACAAATATTGTGATGGGCCCTCCGATCTTTGCGCCGCTCCTGTTCGGGACAAGCGCCTATCTTGGCTTGATTGCCTCGTATCTTCGGCGCGAAGAAGATCTTCGTGAGCTGGGCGGACGAATCCGCGAGCTTGCGGGAGAACTCACCCGAGGGCGGACCGATTGGCGCACAAACCTTCGCTATGGAAGGTTTCAGAGGCACCTCGCTGCACTCACGGTACTATGGGCTTTCTTTAGCGGGTTCGAAGCTCTCTATTCGCACTATAAGACCAACTTTCGCTATAAGGCGCAATGGACTCCGGTTCTGCTGACGCCTCTTCTGATGGCTTCGGCTGGCGGAGCCATCAAAAGCCGATGCATCGCGAACACGGCGCTTCCGATCGCCTCAGCACTCGCGCTTGCCGATGGCGCCATCGGCTTCTACTTTCACGCACGCGGAATTGCGCAACGGCCTGGCGGTATCAAGAAGCCGCTCTACAACATTCTCTATGGACCGCCGATCTTTGCGCCACTGCTGTTCGCAGCCTGCGGATTCCTGGGCCTCATGACAAGTCTGTTGCATCGGGAACACAAATGAACCGCAAGTCTTTCCCATTCCGCTCAACCGGTGGCGACCTTTGGAATCTCGATCAACCTGACTATTATGCCGGCTACAGCACGATGGCCCAGAAAAAAAGTTGGGATCATGCCACGCGCGACGTTGTGAGCAGACGCGTAGAGCAAACTCCTCCGATTCGGTTCTTTTCGCCCGAGGAGGCGGCGGTGGTCGACGCAGCGATCGACCGGCTGATGCCGCAGGATGATCGATCTGAGGCGCGAACCATTCCGATTCTTTCTGTTATCGATGAACGGCTCTACAAGAACGCGCTGAATGGCTTTCGCTATGAGAATATAGCCTCCCGACCAAGAGGCATACAGGCTTGGCATCAAGGCGATGGATGAAATGGCGCGCTCGCGATTCAAGCAGCCTTTTGTGGAACTCTCCGTGCATCGCCAGGAACTGATTCTTAAATCGTTGCATGATGGAGAGCCCAATCCGGAACATTCAACGTGGAAACGGATGCCGGTACACCGATTCTGGGCCTTATTGATGGAAGACTGCGTTACCGCGTACTACTCGCATCCTTGGGCATGGGATGAGATTGGTTTCGGTGGACCGGCGTATCCACGCGGATATATGCGGCTTGAGAATGGCCTTCCCGAACCTTGGGAAAAAGATGAGAAGCGCTACGAATGGAACGCGCCCGTGGATTCTCTTTCCGAACTCGATGAACAGAGCGCTCCTCCTGAGCATGGATCGCTCCATGGTCATGGAGGAAGCCACTAATGCCGCATCGCCTCGGTCCGATGCAGACACTTCCTGCGCCTATGCGGAGATTAGCTGAAAGTGAAACCGTCGACTATTGCATCGTCGGCGTGGGATCCGCCGGAGGCGTACTGGTGCAGCGGCTCGCACGGGCTGGATTTCGCGTCGTCGCCCTGGAAGCAGGTCCTTTCTGGGATACGGAAAGAGACTGGGTAAGCGACGAGAAAGGCAGTCATGAGCTCTATTGGAATGACCTGCGGATAACCGGCGGGACACATTCACTGGCATTGGGCGCAAACAACAGCGGCAAAGGCGTTGGCGGAGGCTCTGTCCACTGGGCAGCTTTTACTCCGCGCTTTCATCCTTCCGATTTTCGTGTGTACACCGAAGATGGCGTTGGCGCCGATTGGCCCATTTCATACTGGGATCTGAAACCCTATTACGAATTGCTGGAGCGCGAGATTCCCATTGCCGGCCCTGCATGGTTTCCCTGGGGCGACCCTCACGGGCATCCATATGGGCCTCACCCATTGGGCGGGGTCGGCGACATACTTGTGCGCGGGTGCACTCGGCTTGGCATTCGCTCGGTCGCGGGTGGGCCGGTTGCGATTCTCTCCGCTTCGCATGGCGACCGCCCCCATTGCATCTATCGTGGATTCTGCCTGCAGGGATGCAAAGTCGGCGCCAAGGCGAGCACTCTGATTACGCACGTGCCCGACGCCATCACGCATGGAGCGGAGATCCGTTCTCATTCGATGGCGTCCCATATCAGCCTGCGCGATGACGGCCGGGTTAACGGTGTCGAGTATATTGACCACGATGGCAAGCAGCATTTCCAAAGAAGCCGGGCGGTCATTGTGTCAGGCTATGCCATTGAGACTCCCCGCTTGCTTCTCAACTCCGCTTGCTCCGGTCACCGGCATGGACTCGCGAATTCCAGCGGAACACTCGGCAAATATCTTATGGCGCAGGCTGGCAATGTCGTGGCGGGCCGATTCGACGAGTTGATTCGTCTCTATGAAGCTCCGCCGGCACATGCGCTCTCCGAGGAGTTCTACGAAACAGACAAGCGGCGCAACTTTGCTCGCGGATTTGCAGTGCAGACGGTAGGGCCGTTGCCGGTAGCCTTCGCAAAGCAGATGATTGCGGCGATGGGAGCATGGTGATGGGGCATGCGCCGGGTGATGATGGACTATAACCACTGGGCAACGATCGGAGTGCTCGGAGAAATCCTTCCCTGGAAAGACAACCGGGTCGAACTTGCGATAGAGAAGGATCAGTACGGCCTGCCGGTCGCGAAAGTGACTTTCAATCTGCATGACAATGACAAGAAGCTGATTGAATTTGGGAAAAACAAGGTCATGGAAATCATGTGGGCAGCCGGAGCGAAACAGGTCGTTCAGAAATCTCGCTTTGCGCATCTGGTCGGGGCCGCGCGAATGGGAAAAGATCCGGCCACGTCTGTTGTCGACAAATTTGGCCGAACTCACGATGTTCCCAATCTGTTCATTTGCGATGGCAGCATTCTGCCAACACAAGGTTCGGCTAATCCCGGTCTGACCATCCAGGCGCTCGCAGCGCGAACAGCAGACTATTTGATCAAACAAGGCGATGCGATTTTCTTCTCAAACCGGCGCGATCTCGCTGAACCGGGCATTCGCTACGATCTCAGCCCGCCATACACAAGGTTCAAAGGCAATCCACGAATCGCCTAGCTCACGAGGATTCTCTTGGCGCAGAGAACGGTGCCAGGTACGCCACACCCGAACAGATATCGGCCGCGATGTTTCGATACTTTTGCTTCCAGGTTGAATGGGCGTGATGAAGTTCACAACGCAAGGAATAGGGTAAAATCTAGCGGGCTATTGCCGGTCTGGAAGCCCCGTGAACCGAAACCTCGGCTGCGTCGCTATCTTGCGAATAGGTGCGAAGCCTAGCCAGAAGATCCCTTGGATGGACAGGTTTGGACAACACCTCAAAGTCATATCCCTGGTTCTGAGCGATCTCAAGCAGGTTCGCTGTGGCGGCCTGGCCGGAGAAAAGAAGAACTCTGCATTCGGGATGCATTCGACGGAATTCTATGGCAAGTTCGATTCCAGACATTCCCGGCATCACTACGTCTGAAATCAGCAAATCTGGCGATAAACCTGAAGCTGCCTCTAACGCCCGTCGCGGGTCCTCGAAGGCTATGGCTACGAAACCCGCCTGGTTGAGGATCATTGCGAGCGTCTCCGCAATCACTTTCTCATCGTCAACAACATAAATCTCGGGTTTGTGCTGTCGCATTTTTTCCTGCCTCTATCAAGCTGTTCGAGAGAACTCGGATTGAGAATATCTTCCGCACGCTTTTCGGTGGGCTTGGGCCAAGTTATAAGCCATCGAGGCAACGCAACTCTAGATATCTGCTTATGATCTTACTAAGTTCCGGCTCCCAAAAGAAATCTCTCGTACAATATTAAGCAGTAGCAGATGAACTCGCCGGATTTCTCTTAGCTTCCGATAACCAATGGGCTCAGACTCTGGAAGACCGGCTCGCACGAGCACGTCCATGCAGATGCTCCGGTCATGGATCTTCTTACAGCTATGATGAAAGCCCAACTTATCTAAATGCCAGGGAGGCCACCGTTGAATGCAGCTCTATAGTCTGGACCCGTTGCTGGACAACCGCTGGGAAGATCTGGTTGCGTCTCACCCTGCAGCCTCAGCGTTTCATCGCACGGGATGGCTCAGAGCTTTGGCCATCACTTATGGCTATCAAATCATGGCGCTGACAAGCACGCCGCCCGGAGAACGATTGTCTAACGGGCTCGTCTTCTGCAAGGTGAGAAGCTGGATGACTGGAAGCCGAGTGGTCTCATTGCCCTTCACAGACCACTTAGAGCCATTACTCAATGAGAACGGCGATTCTTTCGAACTTACGGAGTGGATGCGAAGCGAGTGCAGTCAGCACAAGTGGAAATATATCGAACTTCGTCCGCTATCTTGGGAGATGTATTTGAACTATCCTCTGGCGGCAAGCCGGTCTTTCTGGATTCATACTCTCGATCTGGCGCCTTCACTCAAGCAGATCTTCTCCGATTTTCACAAGAATTGTGTCCAGCGCCGTATCCGGCGAGCAGAGCGCGCGCAACTGTTCTACGAGAGGGGCTGTTCCGAGGAGCTTCTCAATGACTTCTACCAGCTACTCATGATCACCAGGAGACGTCATCAGCTTCTTCCGCAACCTCGCGTCTGGTTCCGAAACCTGATTGCCTGCATGAGTCCCAGCGTGGAAATCCGCGTAGCACGTAAAAACAGCACTCCTGTCGCAGCAATCCTCTCATTGACTCACGAGCGCACGGTGGTTTACAAATACGGCTGTTCCGACGAAAAACTTCATCATCTGGCCGGTATGCCGTTTCTGTTTTGGAAGTTGATCGAGGAAAGCAAGACAGCAGGGGCGGAGCAGATCGATTTCGGTCGCACTGATCTCGAAAACTACGGCCTGATCAGGTTCAAGGATCAGTTCGGGACCCGGCGCAGGCAGCTTACCTATTTTCGGTACCCAGAGACTACCAGTGGGAAATACGGGTCGGCATCTGAGCTGCCCGGAGCTCGACGTTTATTGTCGGTGCTTCCCAACTCACTTTCATCCATGGCGGGCAAACTGCTGTACCGGCACATTGGTTAGATGCTCTATAAACGCCCGAATGTGGATGGCGAATGCATCGGGCGAAGCACGGAGAATTTCCTCCGTGCTTCGCCCGCCCAGTTATTCCGTTGTGAACGTCGTGGTTGAGCTCGCAGAAAGCCGATTCCCCGCAACATCTGTGAGGTAGTAGTAGTAGATATAGATCTCGTACGTGGTATCGGAGGCCAGCGGCGACGTTGGCGTGAATGTTACCGTCTTGCCGTCAGCGGAAAAACTGACGGTTGCCGGAACGATAACGCCGCTCGAGTAGTTCTTGAGGACCCCGTACCCCAGGCTTGCATCGAAGGTGAGCGGGTCCATGGCCGCACTGAAGACCACCTGCGGGTCGACTGTAGTGGGCACGCTGATAGTGCCATTTGCAGGCGTTACGCTGACCACCGATGGCTGCACCAGATTGATTCCGCTTGAGGCGGTCGTGAAGGTGGACGTATAGGGGCTTGTCATGGCAGTTCCCTGTATGTCCTGCACTCCGCTGGCGGAGATCGTGTATGTGGTGCTCTCGGCTAGTGGATCATTCGGCGTAATGGTCGCAACCGTGTTGCCCCGCGAGAGGGTGATGGTTGCGGGAACCGGCGTGGAACCCTGCAGCAGTTCGATGCCGGTCTGTGCGGTTACATCCGAGATTTCCTGGCTGAACTCAAGCTGAGGCTGCGTATTGGTTGGTACGCCTCCTGTCAGGCCAGACTCAGGGTTCACCTCGGTAACGGTTGGTGGTGTGGTGTCGTTAGTTGAGCCGACAGTCGCGTACTGATACCATTCGCCTGCAAGATTCCCGCTGATGTCGGTTGCATTATCCGTGAGCACATAGATTGTGTCACCGCTGTGCAATGTCCCCGATGGAATGGTCAGAATAAACGTCTCCATATCCGAGGCGGCGGTGATCGACACTGGCGTGACCGTCAGGGCCTGTGTCTGGTCGTACAGATAGAACGTCCCGGAGTTGACCGAGAGCGGGTCCATCGGTTCGTTAAAGGTGATGCTGAACGCCGTCGTATTCAGCGGAATTGTGTCATTCGCCGCGTAACTCCACGCAACCACTGTAGGTGTCGTGATGTCAGGCCCGGCGGCAGTGTTAAAGGTTGAACTGGTTGGCACCACGAGGTTGCCTTCATCGTCAGTAACTCCGCTTATGGCAACGGTGATCGTGGCGTTCGGAGTGAGCGGCATCAAAGGCTGGATTCCGACGATCGTATTGGTACTGTTGAACGAGTAGGTGGCCGGAACCTCGGTCTCAGACGAACTGGTGATGGAGATTGTGGTTCCGCTAATCGAAAGCGGGTCAATGGGTGCGCTGAACTGCACATAGACCGTTGCATTGACGCCGACGTTCTGCGTTCCCGCGGGCGGCCCGATGGCGGTAACCGTCGGACGCGTAGTGTTGGTGGTTGTGCCGATATAGAAGTAGAAGCTCTCCGCCGGCGCCGCGACGCCGTCGAGGTTCGTGACGTTGCTGCCGAAGCCGTCGTTCATCTGGAAGTAGAAGTAGTTGTCTCCGGTGTTCGTAGTGCACAGGGTCAGCGGGCTGGAGGGTTTGAACTGGACGGTGTTGCCATTCACGAGCGACGGCGTACCCGCAATGATATCGCCGCAGGCATCCTCCATACGTACCGAAGTCGACGACACGCTCGAAGCCAGCAGTTGCTGATCGAACTGGTACTGCGGGATGACGTTGGTCGGGACGTTTGTTACAGCACTTCCCGGCTCATATTGGACCAGCCGCGGCGCGACCGAAGTCGGATTGCCCTGGACGGTGAACTCGCCCGTGTAGTTAGACACCAGCGGGTTGCCGTAGGTGTCGGTCAACGCATTGGTCACGTAGACCTGGATCACTGCGTCATATGGCAACGCAGAGGAAGGTGTGAACTGAATTGCATTCGTTCCCACCAGGGTCAGAGTCCCGCTTACAAGCTCTCCATTTGCCGAGACTAGGAAGGAGTTCCCATTCAGCGTAGAAGCCTCGAGCGGGAAGCCGCTGGTGTAAACGGTGATCGATGTTCCCTGAGGTACATCGGATGAGTTGTTTGCCGGAATCAAAGTCACCACCTGGGGGCCCTGATTTTGCGGCGGAATGGCGGCGCCGGTTGTGAACGTGCTCTGGAACGGCGTCAATGCGTTGCCGGAGAGATCTTGAGCGGCTGCCGATGCAGACACCGTGATAAGCGTGTTCGGCGGCAGCGTCGTATTCAGGTTGACAAGCACGGATCTACCGTTCGCCGGGAATGACAGGCTGTAGCTGAACTGGCTGTTGCCGGCGAAGACAGCGATAGAGGTGGTGTTCAAGGTGCTCTGGTTCATGGACTTGGAGAACGTGAGCACGATCGGCGGAAGATTGCCGACGCCGGTTGAGCCGTTCGTCGGCGTCACGGAGGTGACCGTGGGCGAAGTGGTGTCAGCAGAGTTCGCGGCTGTGAAGGTGGTTACGACGTATGCCGTATCCGTGTTTCCTGCAAAGTCGCGCACCTCATCCTGCGTCCAAACCTGAATGACATGGTTCGCCGGGTACGGCGTCAGCGGCGTGAACGTTGCCACTGCGCCGCTCACAACCCAACTGCCCGCGACCTCGTAGTAACTCAAACTCTCGTCACGCACCAGGATGTTTGTGACGGTGGCAGGATCGATTGGCTCGCTGAAGGTGATCACAACCGGCGTGGAGTTATTGGAGAGCGTGCTTCCGTTGGCGGGCGTCACGCTGACGGCGATCAACGAACCGGCGCCCACAGCGGCCGTGCCGGTGGTGAAGGTGCTGGTCGCGGACTGCACGGTATTCCCGTTCTGATCGCTGAAACCGCCGACCGTTACGTTGTAGACGGTGCTTGCCGCGAGGTTAGCGGTCGGCACCCAGGTCAACGTCTCCTGGTCGCTTGCCAGCGTTGTTGTGCCGGCAATGACGGTCGAGCCGTTCTTCACCGTGATCGGCGAGCTGCCAAACGAGTCCTGGTTGACGGGTGCGCTCATCACGGCCACTACCTGCGTGTTCAGCGGCGTGCCCGTCTGGCCGTTCGGCGGGCTGATGGTGACGACACTCGCCCCCGTTGTGGTGGCGGAGGAGCCGGTGGTGAAGTAGAAGCTTGTGCCGTAAAGGTAATTGCCGGCCACATCGTAGAACTGAGAGCCAGTCACGTAGTACTGCGTATCCGGTTGCAGGTTCGCAGTGGGAGTCAAGGTCGCACTCAACTGGTTAGCCGCCACCGAGACGGTGGTGGGAATGGTCCCGCCCGTAGCGAGATTCCTGAGGTAGAAGTACGTCGATGTGACCGAGAGCGGATTCACCAGCTTGGTGAAGTACAAGGTTGGTTGGACATTCAGCGCGACATTCGTGTCGTTGGCCTCTGGCACGGTATATGAAGTACTGCCGTTTGTGATATCGCTCGATCCGCCCGTAGTGAAGGTAGAAGAGAATGCGGTCGTCTGCGTTTGTCCGGCCTGGTCTACGACACCCGTTGCCGAGATGGTGTAAGTCGTATTCGGCAGGAGGGTGGTTGACGGAGTCAGAGACAGGAGCGTGTTGGTGGAGTTGAACGACGCAGTCGTCGAGATCGCGCTGCCGCCGTTCGGAGTGATGGTGACTTGACTGATCGTGTCCGGAGCGATCGGCTCGTTAAAGAGAAGCTCGATGACGGTGTTGGTCGGCACGTTGGTAAGGGTATTGGTCGGGTTCACCACCGTGACAATGGGCAGCACAGCGCTGGTCGTCGACTGTGTTGTGAAGTACCAGTACGACTCGCCCGCGGTGTTTCCAGTGACTCCGCGCACGTTGTCGACCAGGTAGTAGTACTGGCGGTTGACCAGGAGCGGCGAAGTCGGCGTCAAGGTTGCCGTGGTGCCGTCGGCGCTGACGCTGATCGTTGCCGGGACAGTCTGTCCGAGAACCGTATCGTACAAGTAGAAGTTCACCGGGGTGAAGGAGTCGGGAGCCATGGCCTGGTTGAACTGGACCGACGGAGTCACATTGGTCGGCACGCCGACTGCTCCAGACTCAATGCTCTCATTAATCACCTGCGGCGCAGCCGTAATGGCTGCCGTGCCGGTAGTAAAGGTGCTGGAGTACGGCGTAACCGCGGTTCCGGCCAGGTTGGTTACACCGTTCACACTGATGGTTATCGTCGCGCTTGACGGCAGCGGTGTCTCCGGCTGGATGGATGCGTAGGTTCCGGTGCTGTCGAAGTTGATCGTCGCCGGCACCGAGGTCTGAGAGTCGCCGCTGATCTGCACGGTTGTCCCGTTCACTGAGATCGGATTGACGAACTCGCTGAACTGAACCCAGATGGTGGCATTGACGCCGACATTGGTGGCGCCGGCGGGCGGGGCCACGGAGAGGACCGTAGGAGTAGTCGTGTCACTGGTTGTGCCGATGTAGAAGTAGTAGCTCTCTGCTGGCGCCGCGACACCGTCAAGATTGGTGACGTTGCTTCCGAAGCCGTCGTTCATCTGGAAATAGAAGTAGTTCTCTCCGGCGTTCGTGGTGCACAGGGTCAGCGGGCTGGAGGGCTTGAACTGGACGGTGTTGCCGTTCACCAGCGACGGCGTGCCCGCAATAATGTCGTTGCAGGCATCGATCAAACGTACCGAGGTCGACGACACGCTCGAGGCCAGCAGCTGCTGGTCGAACTCGAACTGCGGGATGACGTTGATCGGAATGTTCGTTGCACCAGATGTTGGCTCATAACGGACCAGCAGCGGCGCGACCGAGGACGGATTGCCTTGAATGGTGAACTGGCCGGTGAATGCGGTTATCGGGTTGCCGTAAATGTCGGTGATAGTCGGCTCGACAAACACCTGGACCACGGCGCTGTAATTGAATTGGCCAGTCGGGGTAAACGTGATGCTCTGTCCGCCCGGCGAGACCTGAATTGAGCCCTCGACAAGGACTCCGTTCTGCGAGACATAGAGGCTGGTGCTGGTTACGGTGCTTGCCTGGAGTGGCGCTCCATTGGTGTAGAGAGTGATCGGCGTTCCTTGCAGCACGTCAGACGACCCGGTGGCCGGCAGCATCTGCACGACGGCAGGCCCGGTGCCAGTGATGTCACTGGAGGTGGTGTAGGTGCTGGTGAAGTTCACCAGCGGATTGCCGGAGAGATCCGTGATCAGCGGCGTCGCATTGATCGTGACCGCTACTCCCGGCGGGGTAGTTGGCGTAAAGCTGATGGACCTGTCGTCGGCGGAGTAAGTGATGCCTCCGGTACTGACATTCTGGTCACCCGCAAAGAGTTGCAAAGCATTTCCGCTGATCGAATTCTGCGCAACCGACTTGTTGAAAGTGATGACGATGGTCGCGTTGCGGCCCACGCCGGTGGCTCCATTCAGCGGGCTTACGCTGACCACCTGGAACGTGGTGGTATCGGCGTTGTTGGCCGCCGTGAAAGTGGTGACGACATATGCAGTATCGGTATTGCCGGCGAGATCCTGCACCTTGTCCTGCGTCCAAACCTGGATGACGGCCGAAGCGGGATAAGGCGAGCTTGGAGTAAAGATCACCTGCGCTGGGTTGGTTCCGCTGACGGCCCAGGTTCCCGAGATCTCATAGTAGCTGTCGCTCTCATCTCGCACCAGGATGTTATTGATCGTGGCCGGATCGACAGGCGCGCTGAATGTAATGGTCACCTGCGCGTTATTGGCGACGCCGGTTGCCCCGTTTACCGGGGACACCGAGACTGCCGTCAGATTGCCGGTTTGCGCGGTGCCGCTGGAACCGGTCGTAAAGGTAGTAACGGAATTCGCGACCGCGTTCTCGTTGCTGTCAAGGAATCCGCCCACAGTCACGGTGTAGGTAGTGGACGTCGCCAGGTTGGCGGTGGGGACAAAGGTCAGCGTCTCGTTATTGCTGGCCAGTGTTACCGTACCGGCAACCGGCGTGCTGCCGTTCATCACCGTAATAGATGAATTGCCGATGGTCCCCGGGTCGACCGGCGCGCTCATCACCGCGACCACCTGCGTGTTGACCGGAGCGCCGGTTTGACCGTTGGCCGGGCTGATGGTCGCTACTGTCGCCGCGGAGGTGACACTGCCGTTCCCGGTGTAGAAGTACTGGCCACTCCCATCGAAATAGTTGCCGTTCAGATCTAGAACGGAGGAAGTGATCACGAAATAGTACTCGGTATTGGCCTGCAGTGTTTGCAGCGGCGTGATAGTTGCGCTGAGGCGGTTTGCCGCGACCGACACCGTCGCCGGTATGGTCCTGCCGGTTTCGGCGTCCTCCAGATAGAAGTCACTGGTATTCACCGTAATCTGGTCGACCGGTTTGCTGAAGTACACGGTGGGCTGAACGCTTGTGGAGACACCGATCTGGTTGTAATACGGATCGGTAGAAGTCACTGTGCCGTGGCTCGTATCCGTGGCCGAATTCGTGGTGAAGGTGAAGCTGCCAGGATTGACCAGAGCATTGCCCGCGCCGTCCTGAAGCGCGCTGGTGTAGGTCACGGCATAAGTGGTGCTCGCAGACAGAGGCGAACCGGGGACAAAGGTGTACTGCGTGTAATCGGGCGATGGCGTATACGTGCCCGCCACTGGCGTACCGCCCGCCGAGACCACGAGTCCCGTGGGCTGGGTGATTGGATTGATCGGCGCGCTAAACTTCAGGACGACCTGCGCGCTTTCGGAGACTGTGTCTCCCTGTTCAGGGCTGTTGGCCAGGAGGCTCGGCCCTGTCGTATCAGCCGAGAACGTCGTCGTGAAGTAATAGTAGCTGCCCTCAACCAAATTGCCGCAGGCATCGGTAATCTGGTTCGGCGAGCCGAAGTTGCCCCACTCTGTGTAGAACTGACGGCCGACACCGAGGAGAACGCTTGGAGTGAGCGTTAGGATTCTTCCCGAGGCGTCGACTGAGACCGTAGCCGGCAGATTCTCGTTACTCGTGTCGTCATGCAGGATGAAGTCGTTCGCATTGACTGAGCTTCTGTTGAGCGGCGCGTTGAACTCGATTTGAACGATCGGATTCAGCGGAACGTTGGTTGCGTTTTGCGCAGGGTTGTAGATGATTGACGTTGCGGCAGTTGTGGTGCAGGTTTGCACCGTGAAACCGCTGGACACCGATTCCACCTCTGTGCCTGTGGTCACAGTGACGGTCCGGGCTCCAAGAGTTGCGCCGTTTGCAATCGTAATGTTCGCGGTGATGCTGCCTGAGTTGTTGACCGTGACCGGTCCGGCCGCACCGGAGGCGCCGCCGCCAACCGCAATACCGGAACCGAAGCTAACCAGCGTGGTCCCTTGCGTCCATCCCGTAAAGTTGCCCGTGATGGTGACCGTCGCCGATGAGTTCGGAACACCGGTGTTGGGGCTGATCAGCGTGATGGCAGGCATGCCCGCAACCACGTTGAAGGCCGCCGTGACGATGTTGCCGTTGGTATTCATGGTGATCGTGCGTCCACCAACGGTGGCAGCCGTGCTGATCTGGATGGGCACGGAGAGCTGAGTTGGTCCATTCACTGTCACCGTACCGACAGTGATGTTCGGGTCGTTGAACGTCACCGTCGTTGTACCGGCCACAAAGCTCGTGAATGAGCCATTGATGACGATGGTCGGGTTGGTCCCCTGGACACCAAAGTTTGGATTAGCTGTCGCCGATGGAACACCCGCAGCCACAGAGAAGGCGGTCGCCGAGCTGCTTGCGACTTGCGTATTGGTCGTCAGCGTCACGGTCCGGTTGCCGATGGGCGCGTTGTCCGCAATGGCAATCACCGCTGTTGCCGAGGTCGCGCTGTTGATCGTCAGCGATGAAACCGTTACGCCTGTGCCGAAGCTCGCGGTCGTGGTCCCCTGCACCCAGTTCGTGGATTGGCCGGTAATCGAAATGGAATCGGCCGTATCGCCCTGGTTGCCGCTGGCCGGATTCACGCTGATGATCTCCGGAGTTCCGGCGGTGACTGTGAATCCGTTGGTGAGCGAAGCAACTTCGCCGCCGGTGGTCATGGTCACCGTCTGGGAGCCGAGCGTCGCACTTCCGCTGATCGTGATGTTCACGGTGGCTTGCGTCAGACTGGTTACCGTCACTGAATTGATGCCGATGTTGGGCCCGAAGCTCGCCGTCGTCGTTCCTTGCGTGAAGTTAGTGTTGGTTCCCGTTACGACAACGTTCACCTGGGTACCTTGTGCGCCGGAGTTCGGATTCAAGGAAGCGATTGCAGCCGAGCCTTGCGTGACATCGAAACCGTTCGTGTCCGTCGCCACTTCGGTGCCGGTGGTCATAGTTACCGTGCGAGTGCCCAAACTCGTCGTGGGAGCGATGGTGATGTTCACGGTTGCCGAAGTTGAACTCGATACCGTGACGGTATTCACCGTGATTCCGGTTCCAAAGTATGCGGTGGTTGTACCCTGTACGAAGTGAGTCGACGTTCCCGTGACCACCACGTTCAGCGTTTGGGCCAATGCTCCGGATGGGGGAGCCAGGCTCGCGATGGTTGGGGTAGTATTTGTCAACGTGAAGACAGCGGGATTTGTAACGCCGCTCACACTCGCCGTCACCTGATACACCCCGGTGGTCCCATTAGCGGTGAACACCGCAGACGTGGCTACGCCGCTGGCGTTGGTCGTCGCCGTGTTGACCCCGCCCGCAAACGAACCGCTGGCTCCTGTCGTCGGAGCAGCGAAGGTCACCACAACACCGCTCACCGGGTTGCCGCCAGAATCCTTCACCGTAGCTTGCAATGTCGAGGCAAAGGCAGTGTTGATCGTCGCACTCTGCGGCGTGCCTCCCGTAGCCGTAATAGACGCCGGTGTTCCCGGTGTGTTGGTCAGTGCAAAGGCAGCCGTGCCGGTCACTCCGGACACACTGGCAGTCACGTTATAGCTGCCTGCCGTCCCGTTGGCCGTGAACACCGCAGATATCGCCACACCACTGGCGTTGGTCGTTGCCGTGTTGACCCCGCCCGTAAAGGTGCCGCTGGCTCCCGAAGTCGGTGCAGCAAAGGTCACCACTACGCCGCTCACCGGGTTCCCACCCGAGTCCTTCACCGTAGCCTGCAATGCGTTCGCAAAGGCCGTATTAATGGCCACAGATTGCGGCGTGCCCGCCGTAGCTGTGATCGACGCGGCCGTGCCGGATGTATTCGTCAGCGCAAAGGCGGCTGTGCCGGTCACTCCGGACACGCTCGCAGTCACGTTATAGCTGCCCGCCGTGCTGTTGGCCGTAAAGATGGCGGATGTGGCTACGCCGCTAGCGTTGGTCGTCGCCGTGTTCACGCCGCCCGCAAATGTCCCGCTGGCTCCCGAAGTCGGAGCAGCAAAGGTCACGACAACGCCACTCACCGGGTTCCCACCCGAGTCCTTCACTGTCGCCTGCAACGTCGAGGCAAAGGCCGTGTTGATGGCCGCGGATTGCGGTGTACCCGCCGTCGCCGTAATCGATGCCGCTGTGCCTGCCGTATTGGTCAGCGCGAAGGCAGCCGTGCCGGTCACTCCGGACACGCTCGCAGTCACGTTATAACTGCCCGCTGTGCTGTTGGCCGTAAAGATGGCGGATGTGGCTACGCCGCTGGCGTTGGTCGTGGCGGTGTTCACTCCGCCCGCAAAGGTGCCGCTGGCGCCCGAAGCCGGAGCAGCGAAGGTCACCACAACA